>JADZCY010000001.1 GCA_020851325.1 Acidobacteriota bacterium
CGCCTGCGCCCCGGCAAGATGCTGCTCATCGACACCGCGCAGGGCCGCATCATCGACGATGCGGAGATCAAGACGAGCCTGGCGGCGGAACATCCGTACGGCGAGTGGCTGAAGACGCATCTCGTCAGCATCGAGGACCTGCCGGCGGCGCGCGCCGAGCGTCCTGATCATCAAACCGTGCTGCGCCGGCAGCAGGCGTTCGGCTACACGCAGGAAGACCTGCGCGTGCTGCTGACGCCGATGGCGCTCAGTGGTGAAGAGCCAATCGGATCGATGGGCACCGACACCGCGCTTGCCGTGCTGTCGGATCGCCCGCGGCTGCTCTACGACTACTTCCAGCAGCTCTTCGCGCAGGTCACCAATCCGCCGCTGGACGCGATCCGCGAGGAGCTGGTCACGTCCATGGGATCGACGCTCGGTCCCGAGGGCAATCTGCTCGAGGCCGCGCCCGAGGCCTGCCGGCAGATCAAGATCGACTATCCGATCCTGCACAACGATCAGGTCGCCAAGCTGCGTCACCTGCCGCCGGGCTCGCCGTTCCGATCGACAACGCTGCCGCTGCTCTACAACCCGGACGAGGATGGTCCTGGCCTCGAGCGCGCGATGGAAGCGCTGTGCCGCAAGGCCAGCGAAGCGGTGAAGGCCGGCTACGGCATCCTCATCCTGTCGGACCGCGGCGTGGATGCGACGCACGCGCCTATCCCGAGCTTGCTGGCCACGGCCGGCGTGCACCATCACCTCGTGCGCGAAGGGACGCGCACGCAGTGCGGGCTGCTGATTGAAACCGGCGACGCGCGCGAAGTGCATCACGTGGCGCTGCTGATGGGATACGGCGCCGGCGCGGTGAATCCGTATCTGGCCTTCGAGACGCTGCACGATCTCATCCGCCTCGGACTGCTGCCGGACGTCACGCACGATCAGGCCGTCATTCGCTACATCAAGGCGCTGAACAAGGGCGTGCTGAAGGTGATGTCCAAGATGGGCATCTCGACGCTCCAGAGCTACTGCGGCGCACAGATCTTCGAAGCGGTTGGACTCGAGCGCGCGTTCGTCGACAAGTACTTCACGTCCAGTTCGTCGAAGATCGGCGGCGCTGGCGTGAAGGTGATCTCGGAGGAAGTGCGGCAGCGGCATGCGCGCGCGTTCGGGCGTCGTGCGGCGGGACCAGACGAACTCGAGAGCGGCGGCGAGTATCAGTGGCGCCGCGATGGCGAAGTGCACCTCTTCAATCCGGAGACGGTGTTCCGCCTGCAGCACGCGACGCGGACGAAGCAGTATTCGATCTTCAAGGACTACACGCGGCTGATCGACGATCAGAGCGAGCAGCGGGCGACACTGCGCGGGCTGTTCCGCCTGAAGCCGGCCGGCGCGTCCGTTCCGCTCGACCAGGTCGAGTCCGTGGACGCGATCCTCGAGCGCTTCTCCACCGGCGCGATGTCGTTCGGGTCGATCAGCCAGGAAGCGCACGAAACGCTGGCCATCGCGATGAACCGGATGGGCGCCAAGTCCAACACCGGTGAAGGTGGTGAAGACCCGGCGCGTAACGTTCTCGACGCGAACGGCGACTCCCGCCGCAGCGCCATCAAGCAGGTGGCCTCGGGACGCTTCGGCGTCACCAGCGAATACCTGGTCAACGCCGACGACATCCAGATCAAGATGGCGCAGGGCGCCAAGCCCGGCGAAGGCGGACAGCTGCCCGGACACAAGGTGTATCCGTGGGTGGCCAAGGTGCGCCACTCCACGCCCGGCGTCGGCCTCATCTCGCCGCCGCCGCATCACGACATCTACTCGATCGAAGACCTGGCGCAGTTGATCTTCGACCTGAAGAACGCCAACCCGCGCGCGCGCATTCACGTCAAGCTCGTCGCCGAATCCGGCGTCGGCACGGTGGCCGCGGGTGTCTCGAAGGCGCACGCGGACGTCGTGCTGATCTCGGGTCACGACGGCGGCACCGGCGCCTCGCCGCTCACCAGCCTCAAGCACGCCGGCGTGCCGTGGGAACTCGGCCTCGCCGAAGCGCAGCAGGTGCTGCTCATGAACCACCTCCGTGACCGCATCGTCGTGCAGGTGGATGGCCAGTTGAAGACCGGCCGCGACGTCGTGGTCGCCGCGTTGCTCGGCGCGGAAGAGTTCGGCTTTGCCACCGCGCCGCTCGTGGTGATGGGCTGCGTGATGATGCGCGTCTGTCATCTCAACACGTGCCCGGTCGGCATCGCGACGCAGGATCCGGAACTGCGCAGGAAGTTCACCGGCACGCCGGAGATGGTCGAGAACTTCTTCCGCTTCGTCGCCGAAGAAGTACGGGAATACATGGCGTCGCTCGGCTTCCGCACCATCGACGAGATGGTCGGCCGCGTCGACTGCCTCGACGTCGAACCAGCGACGACGCACTGGAAGGCATCGGGTCTCGACCTGTCGCCGATTCTGTTCAATGTCGATCTGCCGGCCGGTGCGGCACGGCGCGCGATCACGACGCAGGATTCGGATCTCGAGACAGTGCTCGATCGCAAACTGATCACGCAGGCGACGGAAGCGCTCGCGCACGGCACGCCGGTGGAGTTCGCGTCGGCGATCCGCAACACGGACCGCACGGCCGGCACGCTGCTCGGCTACGAAGTGACAACGCGGTATGGCGGCGCCGGGCTGCCCGACGACACGATCCGCATCAACTTCACCGGATCGGCGGGACAGAGCTTCGGCGCGTTCCTGCCGCGCGGCATCACGCTCGCGCTCGAAGGCGAAGCCAACGACTTCGTTGGCAAGGGACTTTCGGGCGGGCATCTGATCATCCGTCCACCGCGTGACGCGGCATTCGTCGCCGAAGAGAACGTCATCATCGGCAACGTGCCGCTCTACGGCGCCACCAGCGGCCAGGCGTTCATCCGCGGCGTCGCCGGCGAGCGCTTTGCCGTCCGCAACAGTGGCGCCGAAGCAGTGGTGGAAGGCGTCGGCGATCACGGCTGCGAATACATGACCGGCGGCCGCGTGATCGTGCTCGGCATCACGGGCCGGAACTTCGGTGCCGGCATGAGCGGCGGCATCGCCGTGGTGCTCGACCTGGACGACGACTTCGCCGGACGCTGCAACACCGGCATGGTCGATCTCGAGCGACTGGATGATGAAACGGAAGCCGCGCGCGTGCGTGAGTTGCTGACGCGGCACTCGGTACTCACCGGCAGTGCCGTGGCGACGCGTGTGCTCGAGAACTGGGCGACGCTGCGCTCACGCTTCGTCGTCGTGATGCCGCGCGACTACAAGCGCGTGAAAGCGGCCGAGGCCAAAGCACGCGCCGAAGCGCGCGAGCCGGCGTTTGGCGATCTGGTGGGAGCGTAAGCCGTGGGCAAGGCAACAGGATTCATCGAGTTCGCGCGTCTGAAGACGCCGTCACGTCCCGCTGCGGAACGCGTGCGCGACTATCGCCACGTCTACACGCCGTACGCGGACGAGGACCTGACGAAGCAGGCGGCGCGCTGCATGGATTGCGGCATTCCGTTCTGTCATCAGGGCTGTCCGCTCGGCAATCTCATTCCCGACTGGAACGATCTCGTCTATCGCGGTTCCTGGCGCGTCGCGCTCGAGCGCCTGCACCAGACCAACAACTTCCCCGAGTTCACCGGGCTGCTGTGTCCGGCGCCGTGCGAAAACTCGTGCGTGCTCGGCATCAACAGCGATCCGGTGACCATCAAGTCGATCGAGCTGTCGATCATCGATCGCGCGTTCGACGAAGGCTGGGTGGTGCCGGAAGGGCCGACGACCCGCACGTGGAGAAAGGTGGCGGTGATCGGCTCGGGGCCGGCGGGACTCGCGGCGGCGGCGCAGCTGAATCGCGCCGGCCACAGCGTCACGGTGTTCGAGAAGTCGGATCGCATCGGCGGGCTGCTGCGCTACGGCATTCCCGAGTTCAAGATGGAGAAGCGCGTGCTCGATCGCCGGCTCGATCTGCTGGCGGCCGAGGGCGTCGTGTTCCGTACTGGCGTTGACGCGGGCGTGGACGTCACCGCGCGCGATCTGCGTCGTGACTTCGATGCGGTGGTGCTCGCGGGCGGCGCCGGTCAGCCGCGTGATCTACGCGTGCCGGGTCGTGATCTGCCGGGCGTGCACTTCGCGATGGATTACCTGACGCAGCAGAACCGCCGCTGCCAGGGAGACGCCGTGCCGGACGAAGCGGCCATCACCGCTGAAGGCAAGCACGTCGTCATCATCGGCGGCGGCGACACCGGCGCCGACTGCCTCGGCACCGCTCATCGCCAGGGCGCAGCCTCGGTGACGCAGCTCGAACTGCTGCCGCAGCCACCCACAGCACGCGCGAGCGACAACCCGTGGCCGCAGTGGCCGGTGATCTTCCGCACCTCCTCCGCGCACGAGGAAGGCGGCGAACGCGTCTACGCCGCAGAGACGACGGCGTTCAGCGGCAACGGGCGTGTCGAAGCGCTCGTCGGTCGTCAGGTCGCGCGCGTGATGCGCGACGGCCGCGCCGCGTTCGAGCCGGTGCCCGGCACCGACTTCGAGATGAAAGCGGACCTCGTGCTGCTGGCGATGGGCTTCACCGGTCCGGAGAAGAGCCGCCTGCTCGACGACCTCGGCGTGCAACGCACCGAGCGCGGCACCATCGCGCGGGATGCCAACTGGATGACCAGCGTCCCCGGCGTCTTCACCGCCGGCGACATGCAGCGCGGCCAGTCGCTGATCGTCTGGGC
>JADZCY010000002.1 GCA_020851325.1 Acidobacteriota bacterium
CCCTGCGACGCGCCGCCGATGGCGTAGCGATGGCCCTGCGCGGACGGCGACGCCGATGGTTCCATCGGCCGCTCTTCGACGTACGAGTTCCACGCCCCGCAGTCGGCACACCGCCCCTGCCACTTCGGCGACTGCGCGCCGCACTCCTGACAGACGAACACGGTCTTGGGGGGCTTCATTGGCGGGTCTTAGGTCTTAGGTCTTAGGTCTTAGGTCTTAGGTCCTGGGGCCGGGTCGATTGGCGATTCCCCATCTTGCTCCACAATCCGCTCGACGCGGGCGCCGAGACGACAGAGCACTTCATACGGGATGGTGCCGATCCACGCCGCCATTTCCCGCGCGTCGATCGTCTGCCAGGGTTCGTCGCCCTGGCGGCCGAGGAACACCACTTCGTCGCCCGGTTCCACATACTCGATGTCGGTCACATCGACGGTGAGCATGTCCATGCTGACCGCGCCGACGATGGGGGCGCGACGGCCGCGCACCAGCACGTGGCCGCGTCCTTCGAGGCGGCGGTCGAGGCCATCGGCATACCCCGCCGGCACCACGGCAATCGTCGTCGGACGTCCAGCAACGAAGCGCGCGCCGTAGCCCACCGCTTCGTTCTCGCGCACGCCCTTCACCGCGACGACGCGGCTGGTGAGCGACATGACGGGACGCAGTGCCAGCGTGGTGTGCAGCGGCGGCGGGACGAGGCCGTACAGCAGCAGCCCCGGACGAACGAAGTCGTACCACACGCGCGAGTCGCGGACGACAGCCGCTGAATTCGCCGCGTGACGCAGGCGCGGCCCGGCGCCGAGTTCGTCGAGCACATGACACGCCGCTTCGAAACGCCGGCGCTGATCCTCGAAGGCCGGCGACTCGGGTTCATCGGCAGTGGCAAAGTGCGTGTGCACGGCGTCGAGGTACAGGGCGGACGATGCCAGCAGCGGCGGCACGGTGCGACGCAGGTTGTCGTGGCGAAAGCCGAGACGGTTGAGTCCCGTATCGATTTTCAGGTGATATGCGAGGCGCGTGCCGCGGGCCAGCGCCGCGGACTCGAGCGCGCGCGCCGCGGCGGGGCTCGAGATCGTCGGCGTCAGGTTGTGCGCGAAGACGCCATCGACGTCGCTGACGCTGAGCGCGCCAAACACCAGAATCGGCGCGCGAACGCCGGCCTCACGCAGGTCCACGCCTTCCTCGATGTCCGCCACCGCCAGCATCGTCGCGCCCGCTGCTTCCAGCGCACGAGCCACCGGTCGCGCGCCATGGCCGTACGCGTTCGCCTTGACGACAGCGATGATGCCCGGTGCGTGCGGTGTGCCCGCGCCGGCGGCGCGGTTCGTGCGCGCTTCGTCTGCAAGATGCGTCTGCAGGACGCGGAAGTTGGCGGTGAGCGCGTCGAGATCGACGCGGGCGGACGTGCAGCGGATCATGCGCGATGGGTCCCGCGATCAGTCGTCGCCACCGCCGCCGCCCTGCGCGAGGTTGGCAAAGCGCGTCTGCTCGCGCAGGAACGCCAGCTTGATGGTGCCGGTCGGCCCGTTACGCTGCTTGGCGATGATCAACTCGGCGATGCCGTCGTTCTCGCTCGGCTCGTCGCCCAGCTTGTACATCTCCTCGCGGAAGATGAGCCCGACGACGTCTGCATCCTGCTCCAGGGCGCCCGATTCGCGCAGGTCCGACAACTGCGGACGCTTGTCGGATCTCGCTTCCGGCGCGCGCGAGAGCTGCGACAGCACGACGATCGGCACGCTCAATTCCTTGGCCAGACCCTTGAGTGATCGCGAGATGGCCGCCAGTTCCAGCGTGCGGTTTTCGAAGCGGCCGCGCCCGGTCATCAACTGCACGTAGTCGATCGCCAGCAGGTGCAGGCCGTGCTCGGCCTTCAGCCGCCGCGCCTTGGCGCGCATCTCGAGCACGCTGATGCCGGCGGTGTCGTCGATGAAGAGCTGCGCCTCCGACAGCGTCTCGAGCGCGTGCGTGATCTGGCCGTATTCGCGCTGACCAATCTGGCCGCTCAGCAACCGGTAGTTGTCGATGCGCGCCTCGGAGGCGAGCATGCGCATGAAGAGCTGCTCCTTCGACATTTCCAGGCTGAAGAAGCCGGCCACCATGCCGTGCGTGGCAACGTGCTGGCAGATATTCAGCACCAGCGAGGTCTTGCCCATCGACGGACGGGCGGCGACGATGACGAGGTCGCCGGGCTGCAGGCCGCGCGTCTTGCGATCGATGTCGTCGAAGCCGGTCGGAACGCCGGAGATGTAGCTCTTGTGATCGAGCAGTTGCTCGATCTTCGGAAAGCTCGATTTCACCAGCTCGCGCATCGGCACGAAGCCGGTCGTCTGCCGGTCGCCGGCAATGGCGAAGATCTCGCTCTCGGCCTGATCGAGGATCAGGTCGGCGTCCTGGTCGGCCTCATAGGCGTTGCCGAGGATCTTGTTGGACGCGTAGATCAACGCCCGCAGCGTCGCTTTCTCTTTGACGATGTGCGCGTAGTACTCGATGTTGGTCGAGCGTGGCACGCCGTCGACCAGCGAGGCGATGTAGGCTGGACCGCCCACCGTTTCGAGTTCACCGGCGCGCTCGAGCACTTCCTTCAGCGTCACCAGATCGATCGGCTGGCTGCGCTCCGAAAGCTCCTCCATCCGCAGGTAGATGCGCCGGTGCGCGTCGCGGAAGAACGCCTCCGGCGTGATGATCGCCGCCGCGAGGTTGAAGGTGTGATTGTCGATGAGGATGGCGCCCAGCACCGATCGCTCCGCCTCGAGGTTGTGCGGCAGCGTACGCGCGGGAGGAGTGGGCTCGGCCAAGCGGGAATCCTCGGAGGACCAGAGAAAACGAACGAGACGGGAGAAACGACGAAGAGCCGCCTACTCTAGGCGGCTCTCGTCGATTCTGGCAATGTCCCCAACGCCACAGATGCCACTGAGGTCGCCCATGGCACGGCGGCGTCGGAACGCGATCAGCTTTCCTTGACGACGCTGACCTTGACCTGCGCGGTGACGTCGCGGTGCAGCTTGATCGGCACCGTCGTCTCGCCCAGCGCCTTCAGCGGATCGGGCAGCAGGATCTTGCGCCGATCGATCTCGAAGCCCTTGGCCTTGAGCGCATCGGCGATGTCGGCGTTGGTGACCGATCCGTAGAGCTGATCGTTCTCGCCGACGCGACGGGTGATCGCCACTTCCAGCGCGCCGAGGCGCGTGGCAATGGCCGTGGCGGCGCCGCGTTCCTCGGCTTCGCGCGCCTCGACGATCTTGCGCTCGCGCTCGACGCGCTTGCGGTTGGCGTCGGTCGCCGGCAACGCCAGGTTGCGCGGCAGCAGGTAGTTGCGGGCGTAGCCGTCCGCCACCTTGACGATCTCGCCACGTTCGCCGACGTGCTCGACGTGGTCTCGCAGAATGACTTCCATGCTTGAGGCTCCCTAGTCCGTCGCGTACGGCAGCAGCGCCAGCTGCCGCGCCCGGAGAATGGCCACGCGCAGGGCGCGCTGATGCTTCGCGCACGTGCCGGAAATGCGACGCGGCAGCACCTTGCCGCGCTCGGGAACGAAGCCGCTCAGCAGCTTGACGTCCTTGTAGTTGATGTCGTCGATGCGGTCCGCGCAGAACTTGCAGACCTTGCGACGGCGGAACAGCCCGCGGCGCTGGCCGCCCTGCTTGTCGCCGGCCGCGGCGCCCTTGCCCTTGCCGGCGCCACTCGGTTTCCTGCCTCCAAACGCCATGGCCTAAACCTCCCCGTCCGCGGCGTCGTAGGTGACGTCGCCATCATCGTCGTTGTCGTGCTGCGGACCTTCGCCAGGCTGGCGGTCCGGCGGCAGGCCGCGCGCGATGCGGCGGCGCCGCGATTCCTCGGTGCGCTTGGTGCGGGCGCGCTCGGCCACGGCCTGGCGCTCGTCGATGCGCACGATCAGGTGGCGGATGACGCCGTCGATCACCTTGAGGCGGCGATCCAGCTCCTTCATCAGTTCGCCCGAGCCCTGGATCACCTGGAGGACGTAGAAGCCCTCCTTGTGCTTGCCAATCTCGTAGGCGAGCTTGCGGCGGCCCCACGGATCGGTCTTGTCGATCGTGCCGCCCAGGCGCTGGACGATGCCCTCGACCTGCGTCTGCAGATCCGCCACCGCTTGTTCGGTGGCGTCAGGCACCAGGATGTATGTCAGTTCGTACGTACGTGCACTCATCAGGTCTCCTTGTGGACCCGCCTTCGCGCTTCGCGCTTCGGCGAGGCCACCGTAGTGGCAAGGAGGCGATCCGCCTAGTCGGCGGAGTCCGGTTCTTGCTGCTTCGACCCGCCGGACCGTCCGGCGGGTTTCTCTGCGGCGTTGAACACGTTCATCACGTGTCCGATCCCCTCGGCGATGAACGCCTCGGAGGCATCGGCGGCCCGCAGAATCGCCGCCGCTATCAGGTCGCGCTCGTCCGGCCGGAACCGGCCGAGCACGTGGTTTCGCATCCCCGGCGTCGCCATCACCGTGCCGTCGGCCGTGATGACTTCGCCGCGCCCGACGCCGATCCGCAGCCTCGGGTAGTCCTGCGTGCCGAGCGACTGGGCAATGGACTTCAGGCCGTTGTGCCCGCCGTCGCTGCCGCCGCGCCGCGCCCGCAACTTCCCCAACGGCAACGCGGTGTCGTCGGTGACGATGAGGACGTCGGGGACGTCGGCCTTGTAGTACGCCGCCAGCCCCGCCACCGCACGTCCGCTGAGGTTCATGAACGTCAGCGGCTTCAACAGCCACACCGGTTCGCCGTGGCGAGTCACCCGGGCGGTCAGTCCATCGAACGCCGCCCGCCACTCGGTGACGCCCCAGCGGCGCGCCAGTTCGTCGATCACCTCGAACCCGACGTTGTGCCGGGTGTCGCGATATTCGGCGCCGGGATTGCCGAGCCCGACGACGAGCTTCATCGCTACTTCTTCTTGGCGTCCGGCTTCTTGTCCGCCGCCTTCTTGTCGCCGGCCTTCTCTTCGGGCTTGTCGGTCTTGCCCTTCTTCGCCACTTCCGGCTCGGCGGCGGCAGCCGGGCCCGCCTCGGCGGCGGCCTCGGCGGCCTTGAGCGCCACGACGTGCACGAGCATGGTGTCGGGGTCGGTCACCGGCGTCCACGTGACGTTGGCCAGGACATCGCGCAGGTGGATGGCGTCGCCGATCCCCATGGCGCTGACATCCACTTCAATCGAGTTCGGAATCTGGTTGGGCAGCGTCTCGACGACGATCTCGCGGTGCAGGAAGTCGAGGATGCCGCCTTCCACCTTGACGCCGCGCGACTCGCCCTTGAGGACGATCGGCACGGTGACCTCGATGGTGCGATCGAGGTTGACGCGATAGAAGTCGGCGTGCAGCGGCGCGTGCGTGATCGGGTCGAGCTGCACTTCCTTCACCAGCACCTGGGCGTCGGTCTCGCCGTCCACCTTCAGGGTGATCAGCGTGTTCATGCCCGACTTCGAGTGCAGGATGCGGAGGAACGGCTTCGGGTCCACCGACACCGGCAGCGGCGCGATGGCGTCGCCGGCCTTCTGCGCGCCATAGATGACGGCCGGGCACTGCCCCGCCGCCCGCGTGCGGTTGTTCTCGTTCTTCCCGGTGGTGGTGCGCTTGACGGCTTCGAGTACGGCTTCCATGTTTCCCCTTCGCTACACGAACAACGACGAGACCGATGTTTCCTCGTGGATGCTGCGGATGGCCTGGCCCAGCAGGCGGGCCACCGACAGCTCGACAATCTTTCCGCAATTCGCCTTCTCGGGCGTCAGCGCGATGGTGTTGGTGATGATCAACTTCTCGATCGGCGAGTTCTCGATCCGCTCGATCGCCGGGCCCGACAGCACGCCGTGAATGGCGCAGGCGATGATGCGCTCGGCGCCGGCGTCGGCGAGCGCCTGCGCGCCCTTCTGGATCGTGCCGGCGGTGTCGATGATGTCGTCGGCGATCACGCACGTCCGCCCGCGCACCTCACCGATCACGTTCATCACCTCCGCCGTCCCATCGTCGCTGCGGCGCTTGTCGATGACGGCGAGTTCGGCGTCGAGACGCTTGGCGTAGGCGCGCGCGCGCTCGGCGCCACCGGCATCCGGCGCGACGATGGTGAGGTTGGTGTAGGACTGGCGGGCGAGGTGGTCGATGATGACCGGCGCCGCGAAGAGGTGATCCACCGGCAGGTCGAAGAAGCCCTGGATCTGCGCCTTGTGCAGGTCCATCGTCAGCACGCGGTGGGTGCCGGCGGCGGTGAGGACGTTGGCGACCAGCTTGGCCGAGATCGGGACGCGCGGCTTGTCCTTGCGGTCCTGACGCGCATAGCCGTAATACGGGAGCACGGCGGTGATGCGGGCGGCCGATGACCGGCGGAACGCGTCCACCATGATCATCAGTTCCATCAGGTGCTGGTCGACGGGCGCCGAAGTGGGTTGAATGATGAAGACGTCGGTGCCGCGGATGTTCTCGTCGATCTGGAACGAGACCTCGGTGTCGGGAAACCGGCGCAGCCGCGCCTGACCCAGGCCACAACCCAGGAATTCCGCAATTCCGGCCGCGAGCTTGGGATGCGCGCTGCCCGAAAACACCTTCAACTCGCCAAAACCGGTCGGTCGAATGATGAAACTGGTTGGGGCGGAAGGATTCGAACCTTCGAAAACGGGATCCAAAGACCCGCTCCTTAACGCTTGGCCACGCCCCAACTCACCAGGGGCAAACCCATATCGTATACGGGCTTACCCACCTCTGGCAATCGCGATTCCGGCGCGGTGCGACCGATCCGGAGCGTTCGCGATGGCCTGGAGGCCCATCAGGCGGTCTGGAACCGCCGATAACCGCCGCGCCGATGATAATCCGCCCGCGTCAACGTGCGCGTGACAAGGGCGGTCCACCCCGGCCGGCGGAAGGGCGCCGCCGCCGCGCGTGCGGCCGCCGCGTCCTCGAACAGCCCGAACACCGCCGATCCGGAGCCGGACATGGCCGCCGTAACGGCGCCGGCGCGGACCAGGGCGCCGCGGATCTGGCCGATCACCGGGTGCCGCTGAACGACAGGCGGCTCGAGATCGTTGCGGAGACCCGACGCCCAGGCCGGCCAGCCCGCGGGTGCGAAACGGACCGCGGTGCGCGTGTCGTGACGCGCCTGCTCGTCGTACCAGCGATAAGCGTCGGGCGTGGACACGCCGATGTCCGGCCGGATGACGGTCACCGACACGCGCGGCAGATCCGCGAGGGGATAGATGTCGTCACCACGGCCGAGGCCGAGGGCCGTGCCGCCGACCAGGAAGAACGGCACGTCGGCGCCCAACCCGGCCGCCAGGCGCGCCAGCGTGACCGTGTCGAGACCGGCCTTCCATACGTGGTTGAGCGTCATCAGCGCCACTGCCGCGTCGGCGCTGCCGCCACCAAGACCCGCTTCCGACGGAATCCCCTTCGCGAGGTGCACGCGGGCACGCGCCGGGCCGCCTTTCCCCAGACGCGCCGTCCGCCACAAGAGCGACGCCGCTTTCCACACAAGGTTGCGGTTGTCGGTCGGCACGTCGGCCCGGTCACACGTCAATTCGAAGGAACCGCGACTGGACTGGACGGTGAGCGTGTCGGCCAGCGCCAGCGCCTGAAACACCGTCCGCAGGTCGTGATAGCCGTCGGGCCTGACGCCGGTGATGCGGAGGTCGAGGTTCACCTTGGCGAAAGCGGGAGCGGTGATCGTCATGGTGTGCGAAGCGGCGCCATCGAACGCAGTTCGTCCAGCGTCATCGGTTCGACGTCCTCCGGAATGGCGACGTCGAAGGCGGCGGGATCGATGCCGGTGTTGATTTCCACCTGGTCGAGCCGCGCCGTCAGGTCGACGCGACCGTCGCTCGTCCGCAGCCGCACCACGCGCGGCAGGTCGTTGACCCAGCCGCTGTAGTCGGCACGCCACTCGCCGGCGTCCACGGCCACCACGCGCCACGCGCCGGCCTGCTCTCGCATCAGCGCCGTGCGCTCATCGTCGGTCCGCACGCCACGCCAGCCGCCGTCCCACGCCTGGCCCTCGCGCGCCGCGCCGGCGCCGACGCAGCCAGTGAGCGCCTGCAGCAAGTCGGCGGCGCTCAGCGGCAGGCCGGTGAGCCGCTCGAGCACGGTCGATACGGCGGTGTCGCGCAGCACGCGACGATCGCGCGGCAGCAGCAGCGTCGCCGATTCGGCGCGCGCCGCCAGGATGAAGATGGGCGCGCCAAACGGCGCCACGCCTTCGAGGCGGGCCGCGCCGCCGCGCTCGAGGCCGGCGATGACACGGCCGCGCAGACGCTCGTCGCCGGCACGGCCGGATAACAAGAGTTCCGTCGTGAGGGTGCGCGCGCCGGCGCAAGTCGTCGTGGCTTGCGTGAAGGTCGTGACGGCGTCCGCGTTCGGCGCCGGCACACCGGACGGGCGCGCCGGCATCCGCGCCGCGCACGCCGCGCCAAGCACCGCGATGACGACCAGCGCGAAGCGCGCGGTTCGCCCCGAGTCCCGCTTGCCCCGAGCGAAGCCCCTCGACTGCGCTCGGGGCGAGTCGAAGGGCCTCCCGCCTGCCGCGTCCCGTCTCCCGCTAGCGCCGGCGACGCGCATCCTGCAGTTTCTTGGTCACGCGGGCGCGATCGATCGACTCGCCGTCGCCGGCCAGCGCGCGCTCGTAGGCGTCGGCGGCGGCTGACCACTGGCCGAGTTGCCCGAGCAGGTCGCCGTGATGCTCCTGAATCACCGAGTTGGCGGGAAGCGCCGTGGCGGCACGGCCGAGCGGTTCGGCGGCCTCGGCGGTCTTGCCCATCTTGAAGAGCGCCCAGCCCATCGAGTCGAGAAAGGCCGGGTTGTCAGGCTCGACGGTCAGCGCGCGTTCGAGCAGCTTCAGGGCCTCGTCCGCGCGCGGCGTCCGATCAGCCAGCAGGTAGCCGAGGGCGTTCAGCGCCGTCGCGTCCATGGGATCGCGCTCGACGAGCGCGCGCAGTTCCCGCTCGGCGGCGTCGTAGCGTCCGGCTTCTTCGAGCACGCCGGCCAGACGGTAGGTGAACTCCTCGTCTTCGCCGAAGGCCGTCTCCGCCTGCTCGATCACCTTCACCGCATCGTCGAAGCGCTTCTGGGCGGCGTAGGCGTCGGCGAGCGCGAGCGCGAGTTGCGGACTGCGCGATTCCGACTTGATGGCGCCTTCGAGAAACCCAATTGCTTCGGAGGCGCGTCCGGCTTTGGCGAGCGCATCGGCACGCAGACGAATCAACCGCAGTTCGTTGGGATTGCGCTTGATGGACTCGGCGGTGACGGTAATCGCGCGGTCGTACGCCTTCGCGGCAATCAGCGTCTGCGCGAGATACAGGTCGTACGTCGTGTCCGCAGGCACGAGCCGGCGCGCGGCTTCGAAGGTGGTGATCGCGGCGTCGTAGCGCGCCAACTGCAACTGCGCAATGCCCAGTTGCGCCAGCGCGGACGCGGCTTCGCCCTCGCGGCCACGCGCGCGCGTGTCGAGATTGGCCGCCAGCGGCTGGAGCAGCTCCACCACCTGACGATACTGATAACGATCCGACAGGCTGCGCGCCAACGCGTTCAGGCCAGTGAGGCTCGTCGGATCGATCGACAGCAGCTTGCGTGCGGCCTCTTCGGCGCCGGCGTGATCGCCGAGCTGTCGCGCCGACATCGAGAGTAGATACAGCAGCCGCGTGTCGTCCGGCGTGCTCTTGAGCAGCGGCAGCAGATTCTCTTTCGCGCGTGCGGCGCCGACGCCGCCAGGCACATTCAGCAGCGCCGCGATGTGCCGCAGCCGCAGGTCGCGCGACGGCTGCCGAACGCCTTCAACGGCCTGGCCATACGCGCCGGCCGCGGCGGCCCAGCGCCCGGCCCGCTCGTAAAGATCGCCGAGCGACACGTAGTAACGCGGGTTCACTTCCGCCGCCTGCGTCAGCGACTGCGCCGCTTCCATCAGGCGTCCCTTCGAGGTGTGCGCCTCGGCCAGCAGCACGAACGGCTCGGCAATGTAGGGCGCCTGCGAGGCGACGGCCTCCAGTTGCGTCACGGCCTGATCGGTCTGACCATCGCGCAGCAGCAACCGTCCGTACGTCAGTTGCAGGCTGAGGTCGGTGACCATCGCCGGCGTCGTGCGAATCGCCTGCAGGTGTTCGATCGCCTTCGTCCGGAGCGACTCGACGGTCTCGCCCGGCGGCGCCGGTGCGGCGCCTTCCGACCACGCGGCAAACACCAGCGCGAGGATGCGATGCGCCTCGATGTTGTTCTTGTTGATGGCCAGCGCCTGCATGGCGGTATCGCGAGCCTTGATCGCATCGTTCTGCCGTGCGTGCAGACCGGCGCGTTCCGCCAGGATCTCGGACGACGACGGGTCGAGCGCGCCCGCGCGTTCGAGTGCTGCCAATGCTCCGGACTCGTTGCCGTCGGCTTCGAGGCGCCGCGCCAGCATGAACTCGTAGTACGCGTCAGCGGAGGCCGACGATGAGGCCGTCGGCGGCTGAGCGGCGACGGGACTGACCACGACGAACGCGGCAATTGCAGCCGCGGCGGGCGTCAAGCGCATGGCTGATTCTGGCCTACGGTTTCGACGGTGTATAGTCCTTTGTCATGCCAGTGGATCAGGAGCTGCTCGAGATCCTTGCCTGCCCCGCGTGCAAGACGCCGGTCGTGCTGGTCAAGGAGGGCACGGCCCTCAAGTGCGAGACTTGTCACCGTGTGTATCCCATCCGGGACGACATTCCGGTGATGCTCATCGACGAGGCGACGGTCGAGCCCTGACGCCACGGTCCTTCCTGCTGGTCCGGCTGCGCCTGATCGGCGATGTCGTCTTCACGACTCCCCTCATCCGCGCGCTGAAGCGCCGCTATCCCGACGCGCGCCTGACGTACCTCGTCGAGAGCGGCGCCGCCGCGGTCGTGCGCCACAATCCGCACATCGACGATCTGATCGTCGTCCCGCGTCCGCGCGGGATGGCGCGGCTGCGCCATGACTGGCGCCTCGGGCGACGGCTGCGCGCCGAACGCTTCGACGTCGCCATCGACCTGCACGGCGGTCCACGCGCGGCGTGGTTGACGTGGGCGTCGCGCGCGCCGATGCGGATCGGCTACGCGTTGCCTGGTCGATCGTGGGCCTACACGCACCGCGTGCCGTGGACGCCGTCACTCGTGCCGGCGCGTCATTCGGTGCTGAACCAGTGGGATCTGCTGGCGCCGCTGTCGTTCCCCGCTGCCGATCCCGTGCTCGATGCGGTGGAGATGGCCGTGGCGGACGACACCCGTCATCGTGTGGATGCACGACTGGACGAAGCCGGCGTCACGGCCGATCGACGGCTGGCGGTGCTGCACGTCAGCGCCGGCAACCCGTTCCGCCGCTGGCCCGCCGATCGCTTCGCGCAACTCGCCGCCGGCCTGGCCACCGGCGCCGATCCGCTGCACGTCATCATCACCTCGGGCCCCTCCGAGTCCGATGCCGCCAGCCGCGTCGCCACCGAGGCTCGCCGTCTCGCCACCGACACCGGCGAGCGCATCGTCCGCATCGGCGAGTTCGACCTCGAAGAGTTGAAGGCGCTGGTCGATCGCGCGGCGCTCTACATCGGTGGCGACAGCGGACCACTGCACATCGCGGCAACGACGCGCACGCCTGTCGTCGCGCTGTTCGGACCCACGCTGCCGGAGCGCTCACTGCCCTGGCGGGATCCGCAGGTGCCGTCCATCGCGGTGGACGGCGGCCCGCTCCCCTGCCGGCCCTGTCATCAGCGCGCGTGCGTCACCGGCGATTTCCGCTGCCTGACCGCCATCACCGTGCCGCAGGTGCTCGACGCCTGCCGTCGCGCTCTGGCGACCGGTTCGCGGTAAGCTTGTCGGTCAACTACCGCCCCATGCTGTCCGTGCCCGTGAGCGGAAGCCTTCCGCGCGATCGTGTCGAACTGGCCGGCGTCGCCGCCCTCATGGGCCTGGTGGCGACGATGCAGATCTCGATCGCGGCGGCGCAGATCCTACTGGCGGTGGCGGTGCTGTGCTGGCTGGCGATGCACCTGTCGCGGGCCGAACGCCTCGAGGCGCCGACGTTCTTCTGGCCCCTCGTCGCCTACGCCGCCACCACGCTGCTGGCCGCCGGGCTGTCGCTGGATCCGGCGGTGAGCGTGCCGGACTGCAAGCAGCTGTTCCTGTTCATGCTCGTGCCGCTCGTCTACGACTTCGCGCGCGGCGAACGCGCCGACACGCTGCTCAGCATCATCATCTCGGTGGGCGCCGCCAGCGCGCTGGTCGGCATCGTGCAATACGGCATCCTCAACTACGACAATCTCGGCCGTCGGATGCAGGGGACGCTGTCGCACTGGATGACCTACTCGGGCACGTTGATGCTGGTGATCTGCGCCACCGTCGCGCGGCTGCTCTTCGGTTCGCGCGATCGTTTGTGGGCCGCCTTCGTTCTGCCGGCGCTGCTCGTCGCGCTCGCGCTCACGCTGACGCGCGGCGCGTGGATCGGCGCCGCCGGCGGCGCCGTCGTGCTGCTGCTCGCCAAGGACTATCGCCTCACCGCCACGCTGCCGGTGCTGGCGCTGATTGCGCTGCTGGTGGCGCCGGATGCGCTCAGCAGTCGTGTCAACTCGATTGGCGACATGAGCGATCCGACGACGCGCGATCGCGTCGCGATGCTGGAGGCTGGCACGGCGATGGTGAAGGATCATCCGTGGACGGGCGTCGGTCCCGACATGGTTGGTCACGTCTACCCCGCCTACCGCACCGCCACCGCCGTGCAGGCCAACAACCCGCACCTGCACAACGTGCCGATGCAGATTGCCGCCGAACGCGGACTGCCGGCACTGGTGTGCTGGACGCTGTTTGTCATCAGCGCGCTCGTCGGGTTGTGGCGGCTGCGCCGACACGCGGTGGCCGGCCCACTGGCGGCCGCCGCTGCCGGATCGATCGTCGCCATGCTGGTCGCCGGCCTTTCCGAATACAACTTCGGCGACTCCGAGTTCCTGATGCTGCTGCTGGTGCTGCTGACCCTCCCGTTTGCCGCGGCCCGGACGCCGGCGCCGTCGCGATGAGTCCGACGCTTCCTGTTCTCACGCCCGATCGCGCCCGCACGGTGATCGATGGCTTCGGCGGCAGCCGCGTGCTGGTCGTCGGCGACGTGATGCTGGACCGCTTTCTCTTCGGACGCGTCCATCGCATCTCGCCGGAAGCGCCGGTTCCCGTCGTCGTGCACGATCACGACGAATATCGCCTTGGCGGCGCCGCCAACGTCGCGCACAACATTGCCGGCCTCGGTGGCGCCGTGACGCTCATCGGCGTGATTGGCGAAGACGACGAGGCACAGATGCTGACGGCGGAACTCGCCGCGCGCGGCGTGGCCGCGAACGCGCTGCTCACCGTCCCCGACCGACGGACAACGACGAAGCTGCGCGTGGTGACGAACCGCAACCAGCAGGTCGCACGCGTGGACTACGAGAGCGACGGCGATCTCACCACCGAGATCGAGGACGCGCTGATGGCGGTGATCGATCAGTACGCCGCCGATGCGCGCGTGCTGGTCGCGTCCGATTATCACAAGGGCGTCGTCACGCGCCGCGTGATGGCCCACATGGTGGCCACGGCGCACCAGCACGGCGTGCCGCTGCTGGTCGATCCGAAAACACCGCAGTTGGATGTGTATCGCGGCGCCAGCCTGGTGACGCCGAATCAGCTCGAGGCGGAAACCGCGTCGGGACGCCGCATCCGCACGCTGGACGACGCGCGGGAAGCGGCGCGGACGCTGACCGCCGCGGCGGGCGTCGACGGCGTGCTGATCACGCTCGGCGAACGCGGGATGTGGCTGTCACACGACGGCGTCGAAGGCGCGCTCGGCGCCACCGCACGCGAAGTGTCGGACGTGACGGGCGCGGGCGACACGGTGCTGGCGACGCTGGCCGTCGCGCTCGCCGCCGGCGCCACACCGGCCGAAGCCGCCAGCCTCGCAAATGAAGCCGCCGGCATCGTCGTCGGCAAGTTCGGCGCCGTGGCCATCACGGCAAGTGAACTCCGCGCGCAGTACCCTTGAAACCACGAAGGCACGAAGGGGGCACGAAGAGCGCGAAGATACGAAGGAAAGACTTGCGGTCGTGCAGTTTCCAGCTTGATTTTCCCTTTGTGTCCTTCGAGCCCTTCGTGTCCCTTCGCGCCTTCGTGGTTTCCTGTCTCGTCCCTGTCAGTGGCGGAAGTGGCGTCGCCCGGTGAAGACCATGGCAATGCCGTGCTCGTCGGCGGCGGCGATCACTTCGGCGTCCTTCACTGAGCCACCGGGCTGCACCACGGCCACAGCACCGGCCGCGGCGACGGCGTCGAGTCCATCACGGAACGGGAAGAACGCATCCGACGCCGCGACGCTGCCGGCCAGCGGCGTTGGCGAAGCCGACCAGCCAGCGGCCTTGGCCACGGCAACCTTCACCGCATCGACACGGCTCATCTGGCCGGCGCCGATCGCCAGCGTGCGCACGGCGTCGGTGAAGATCACGGTGTTGGACTTCACGTGCGCCATCACGCGCCAGGCAAAGCGCATGGCCTGCCACTCGTCCGCCGTCGGCTGTCGCTTCGTCACCACGCGGAGGCCTTCGGCCGGCCACGCCTGCTGTGCCTCGATCACCTGATCGCGATCCTGCACGAGCAACGCGCCCAGCACTGAACGAATCTCGCGGCGCATGCTGGCCGCCGCTGAGGTCGACGCCAGCGCCGCGAAGTCGCCGATCACCACGCGCATGTTGGCCTTGGCCGCCAGGATCGGCCGCGCCGCTTCGGCGACGCCCGGCGCGATCACCGCTTCGATGAACGTCGCGACGATGGCGCGCGCCGTGTCTTCGTCGATGACGCGGTTGAGGCCGACGATGCCGCCGAATGCGGCCAGCGCATCGGCTTCACGCGCCCGCACGTACGCTTCGGCGATCGTCGCGCCCGTGGCCGCACCGCACGGATTGGTGTGCTTGATCACCGCCGCTGCCGGTTCGTCGAACTCGAGCACGATACGGGCCGCGGCGTCGAGGTCCAGCAGATTGGTGAACGACAGTTCCTTGCCCTGCA
>JADZCY010000003.1 GCA_020851325.1 Acidobacteriota bacterium
CCTATCCTTTCTTCAACTGCTCGATCAACGCCTTGGCCTGCGCGGCTTCGGCGGACGTCGGGTCGACCTGGATCAGCTTTTCCATGATCTCGATCGTGCCCGGCGTGTCGGCCTTCTGCAGCTTGGCCAGGCCGAGCTTGAAGAGCGGCTTGCCCCAGTTCGGGTCGATGTCGGCGGCGCGCTGGTAGTACTTCACCGCTTCGTCGGTTTCACCCTTGGCGAACTTCACTTCGCCGAGGTTGTAGAACACTTCCTTGTTGGCGCTCGTGGTCTCGGCCATCGCCATCAGCGTCGTCTCGGCGCCGGCGAGGTCGCCCTTCTCGAGCAGCGTCATGCCGATTTCGATCTTCGCCTTGTCGGCGTTGGTGTCGCCATCCGGCACCTTCTTGTAGGTCGCGAGCGCCTGGTCGTACTGCTTCTGCGCGCGATAGAGGTTGCCGATCTGCAACTGCAGCGCGGTGAGCGCCGGCACCTTGGTGACCATGGCTTCGTAGACGCCAATCGCGCCGGCGTAGTCCTTGGCCGCCACCATCGCGTCGGCCTTGGCGAGTTCACCCTGCAGTTCCTTGGTGTTCACGCCGGCGAGGGCGCCGCCAGCGGCGGGAGCGCCCGGCGCGAGGTTGAAGTCCACCGGCGGCATCGGCGCGCCAATCGTCTTGATGGGCACGTTGCCGGCCGACGGGGTAAAGCCAGGGGCCGACGCCGTGATCTTCCACGAGCCCGCCTTGAGGCCGATCATCGAATAGCGGCCGCGGTCGTCGGTGGTGGCGGTGAATGACGAAGGAGCAGACGCCGGGTTCTCGGCGACGACGGTGGCGCCCTTGATGGGCTTGCCTTCCGTGTCCTTGACAGTGCCACCGATACGGCCCGTCTGCGCCGCCGCGGGCAGCGCCGCCATCAGCAGCGCCACGATGCTCGCGCCAAACAGTTTCTTCAGGTCACGCATTGCTTGGGTCTCCCATGGGGCGCGTCTGGCGCCGCTCGCGAAATTCAAGTATATGGTATCCGCCATGCTGCCGGGTCACGGGCTCCGCCTCCTTCCACTGGCCGCGGCACTGATGGCGACGCTGTCGGCCGGCCCGGCCGCACAGTCGAGCCAGCCGCCCGCGTCCCCCCGCATTTCCGGCATCGACCGCGTCGTCGACGAGGCGATTGCCGCTGGCCGCACCCCCAACGCCGTCGTCCTGGTCGGCCAGGGCGACCGCCTGCTGCACGCCGCCGCCTACGGCGCCCGGGCACTCGTGCCCGCGCGCGAGGCGATGACCATGAATACGGTGTTCGACCTCGCGTCGTTGACCAAGGTGGTGGCGACGACGACGGCGGTGATGACGCTGGTGGAGCAGGGACGGGTGCGGCTGAACGATCCGGTGGCCGTGCACGTGCCCGGATTCGAGCGCTATGGCAAGGCCGGCATCACCGTGGGCCATTTGTTGGCGCACGTCTCGGGCCTGCGCCCGGATGTGGACCTGGCCGACCCCTGGACCGGCTACGACGCCGCCATCGAACTGGCGCGGGACGAAGTACCGACCTCGGCCCCCGGCGAACGCTTCGTCTACAGCGACATCAACTTCTTCGTCCTCGGCGAAATCGTACGCGTCGTCTCGGGCGAAACGCTGGACGTCTACACGAAGCGCGTCGTGTTCGACCCACTCGGCATGCGCGACACCGGATTTCTTCCCCCTGCGTCGCTGCACGCGCGCATCGCGCCCACGGAACGCTGCGACACCATGGACGCGTGGCCGTGCAAGCGACCCGGTGCGTCGCCACTACGCGGCATCGTCCACGATCCGACAGCGCGGCGCATGGGCGGTGTGGCGGGTCATGCCGGGTTGTTCGGCACCGCGGAGGACCTTGCGCGTTTCGCCCGCATGCTGCTGGGCGGCGGCGCGCTCGATGGTCGTCGTGTACTGGCACAGGCCACCGTGGCGCGCATGATCAGCCGCGCCACACCGGCGGGGATGACCGCGGTGCGCGGGCTCGGTTGGGACATCGACACGACGTTCTCGTCGAATCGTGGCGAGTTGTTCCCGATTGGTTCGTTCGGCCACACCGGCTTCACCGGCACCAGCCTGTGGATGGATTCGGCATCCGGCGGTTACGTCGTGTTCCTCTCCAGTCGTCTGCATCCGGATGGCAACGGCGATGTGACGCCGCTGCGCGCGCGTGTGGCCACACTCGCCGCGGCGGCGATGGACGTGCCGGCGGGCACGTTTCGTCCGACGCTGACGCCGACCGTGCTGCCCGTCAACAGCGTTGCGCCGCGTGTTCCAGCCGAACCCGTGCTCACCGGCCTCGACGTGCTGGCTCGCGATGGCTTCCGCGAATTGCGCGGACGCAAGGTCGGTCTGCTGACCAATCACACCGGCGTCGATCGCCGGGGGCGCAGCAGCATCGACATCCTGCACGAGGGGCTCGGCAAGGACCTGATCGCGCTGTTCAGTCCGGAGCACGGCATTCGCGGCACCGAGGATCGCGAGGACGTTGCCAGCGAGAAGGACGCGAAGACGGGCCTGCCTGTTCACTCGCTGTACGGAGCCACGCGTCGGCCCACCGCCGACATGCTCCGCGGCCTCGACACCATCGTCATCGACCTCGCGGATGTGGGGGCGCGGTTCTACACCTATCACGCGACGATGGGTTACGTGATGGAGGAAGCGGCGAAGCACAACGTCCGCGTCGTCGTGCTGGATCGACCGAATCCGATCAACGGCTGGCAGATCGAAGGGCCGCTGCCGGACCTTGCGTTCACCGGCATGACGCTGTATCACCCGATGCCGGCGCGGCACGGCTTGACGATGGGCGAGATGGCGCGGTTGTTCAACGGCGAGAAGAAGCTGGGCGCGGACCTGCAGGTGATCGCGATGGATCACTGGGTGCGGGACGCCTGGTTCGATCAAACCGGTCAGCCGTGGATCAATCCGTCGCCGAACATGCGTAATCTCACGCAGGCGACGGTGTATCCCGGCGTCGGCGGCATCGAGTTCTCGAACATCTCGGTGGGACGTGGAACTGATCAGCCATTCGAACAACTGGGCGCGCCGTGGATTGATGGACCTCGGTTGGCGGACACACTCAACGCGCGGCGTCTTCCCGGTGTGCGTTTCTATCCCATCGCGTTCACGCCGACGACGAGCAAGTACGAAGGCGAACGCTGCCAGGGCGTCTTCATCGTGGTGACGGATCGCACATCACTCGCGC
>JADZCY010000004.1 GCA_020851325.1 Acidobacteriota bacterium
CAGATGGCGCAGACAGCACAGAGAAAAACGAGCCGCAGATGCGCAGATAGAACGGAGGACAGAACAGCCGCAGATGCGCGGATGAAGACCACGCTTCAGGGCCTTCAAACCAACGAGCTCACCCAGCCCCCAGTCCTCCAGCCCTCCAGCCCCCCCAGTCCTCAGCCCTCCAGCCCTCCAGCCCCCAGTCCTCCAGCCCTCCAGTCCTCCAGTCCTCCAGTCCTCATTGGCCACAGATGACACCGATGGCACAGAGGAAAGAGAGTCTCGGCTTGCGAGATGCTCCTCGCAATCAGCCAATCACCAGATTCGAATCGCCAATTTCCAATCGCCAATCGGCAACAATCGCCCAATCACCCGATCCGTCAATCGCCAATGCTGCCGTCTTCCAACAGTGAGGCCTCTTCAGTGCGCCCCAATGCGCGGAGGACGCGGGCGAGGTCGCCGCGGACGCCGCGGGTGTCGCGGTGCGCGAGGCCCAGGCTCTGCTCGCTGATGGCGACCGCGCGGCGGAGGTGACGCTCCGCTTCATCGAGACGCCCGGTGTCGCGTTCGAGGTTGCCCAGGCCGGCCAGCGCGTACGACAGGACGACGTGCGTGGGGCCGAGGGTGCGTTCGTAGACACCGATTGAATGAACCAGCAGCGGCCGCGCGCGGGCGTGCTCGCCCAGGTGCGCGAGGATCAGCCCGAGGTTCGTCTCCGAACTCACCGTAATGACGTGATCGTCGCCAAAACGCCGGCGCCGGATTGTCCACGCTTCCTCGGTGGCCGGACGGGCCTCGGCGTACCGCCGCAGGCGACGCTCGGCTTCGCCGATGTTGTGCAGGCTCTCGGCGATGTCCGGATGATCCGCGGCGAGGATCGCCCGCCGGATCACGAGCGCACGCTGATGATGACCACGCGCGAGTTCCAGATGACCGGCCTGCAGTTCGAGGATGGCCAGGTTGTTGAGCGTGTTGGCCACATGCGTCGACTGCTCGCCGTAGGTCTGCACCGCGAGATCGAGCGCGCGTTGATAGAGCGGACGACCGCCATCGAGGTCGTCCTGCTGCCAGCGCAGGATGGCGACGTTGTTGAGGATGCCGATCAGATCGCGCGGCTGCTGCTGCGGGAGCGCATCGTGAACCACCAGCGATCGTTCGAGACGCTCGCGCGCGGTCTTCATGTCGCCGGTGCGCCAGTGGCCGATGCCGGCCTGCGACAGCGCGATCGCCTGTTCACGACTTGGTGGCTCGCCGCGCGCGTCGAAGCCGGTCACGGCCTCCTCCGCCATGTCGCGCGCCCGCGCATACTCGCCGCGACGCATCAACGCCGATGCGAGACGCGCCTTGCTGGCCAGCGCTTCCACCGACGACGGGCCAAGTCGTGCGGTGACGTCCTCCAGATCCCGGCTGACCAGGTCGGCTTGACGGTCGTACAACCCGAGCTCGCTGTACGCCTGCGCCATCACCGTGCGGAGTCGCGACTGCACGTCGGGTGAATCCGTCAGGTCGCGGTCGATGCGGTCGGCGCCGCGATCGAGCAGTTCGCGCGCCGTCATCGCGCTGCCGCGCGATGCACTGGGGTCGGACACCGAGAACAGATCGACGAGAAACGCCGAAACGCGCTCCGCCGCGGCCGCACTCGTACGTGCCTCGGCTTCCGCACGCCGCGCCTGTTGCTCACCGCGCAGCGCCAGTGCCAGGCCCGCAACGAGCGCAATCACCGCAACCGCGGCAAAGCCGACTGGCCAGCGGTGCCTCCGCACGAACTTGCCGGCGCGATACGCGAACGCGTCCGGCCGCGCCCGCACGGGAAGGCCCGACAGATGCCGCTCGATCTCGGTCGACAGATCGACCGCCGACGCATAGCGCCGGACAGGTTCTGGCGCCAGTGCCTTCAGAACGATGGTGTCGAGATCGCCTTTGAGGGCGCGCGCCTCGCGCGTGCGCGACGCCGCGGTATCCGCGCCGCTCGTCGTCCGCAGCAACGCCGTCGACGGCCGTGCGATCGTGCCATCGAGCTTGGCTTTCGCCACCGCCATCGGATCCGTGCCAGCGGCGAACACCGGTTGTCCGGTGAGCAGTTCGTGGAGGATCAGCCCCAGCGCATACACATCGGTCGCCGTTGACACCGGCTCGCCGCACAGTTGCTCCGGACTCGCATACGCGGGCGTCATCCAGCCGTGTCCGGTCACGGTGGCCGGCGGCTGATCGGAATCCGTCGATACCAGCAGCCTGGCAATGCCGAAATCCAGCAGCTTCGGTGCGCCGTCCCCGCCGACGAAGATGTTGCCCGGCTTCAGATCACGGTGCACCACGAGACGACGATGGGCGAACTCGACGGCGTCGCAGACAGACTGGAAGAGCGTGAGACGCTGACGCAGGTCGAGATGCTGCGCACGCGCGTAGTCGGTGAGCGGCACGCCATCGACATACTCCAGCGCGAAGTACGGCACGCCGTCATCGGTGCTGCCGCCATCGAGCAGACGCGCAATGCCGGGATGATCCAGCGACGCCAGGATGCGTCGCTCCGTGCGGAATCGCCGCAGGACATCGTCGCGATCGAGGCCGCTGGAGACGACCTTGATGGCGGCGCGCAGCGTCAGGTCGCCGGCGGCGCGTTCGCCGAGGTACACGGCGCCCATGCCGCCTTCGCCGAGCGCGCGCAGCACGCGCCACGGACCGATGTGATCGCGTGCCGGCGCCAGCGGCGGCAGATCGTCGAACGACGCGGCGGGGCCGACGCGCGTGCCGGATAGAAAGTCTCCGGCGCGATCGGCGGCGTCGAGCAGCGACAGCACCTCGTCGCGCACCGCCTCATCGTCAGCGGTCTGTGACAGGACGAACGATCGCCGGGCCGCGGTGTCGGTGATCACCGCCGCCTCGTCGAAGAGCACACGGACGCGATGCCACGTCGAGTCGCTCATGCGCTGGCGATTCTACGCCTCCACACACGCGACAGGGCGTCGAAGTGAAGCCCGTCGGCGTCCGCCTCCCGGCTCCCGCCTGGCGTCGTGACTTTCATCCCGAAATGCCCGGCGTGCGATCGAGTTCGGTCTTCACGCCACCGGTCGGGATGAGGCACGTGAACACGAACTGCTGTCCGGTGGTGGTCGTGGTGTCGTCGGTGATGGTGCCGGTGCCTTTTACCGAAATGTCGATCAGGCTCGACAGAGCGGCCAGGACGCGGCTGGCCAGCTTCGGCCGCCGGCTCAGCTTTGGCTTGCGACGGCCACCGCCCGACGGCACTTCATCGGGCTCGCCGGCGATGGTCACCTCGACGCCGCCGGTGAGCGCGCGGCGGGCTTCTTCCTCGCTCGTTGCCGTCACCTCGATCGACTCGGACCCCATGGTGATGCTGAACGTGAAGGTGGTGAAGCCCGCGGGCAGCGCGATGGCGTCGGTGCCGGTGAGCACCTTGCCGACCGCGTCGCCCAACACGGGCTCGCCCGCCACGGTGACGATGAGCGGACCGGGGATGTTCTGGAGAATCACTTCTTCGGCATGGAAGCCGTCGACGAACTCGGCGTCGGCGCGGATGAACGGCGCGTCGCGGCTCACCGACTGCGAGTCCACCGACAGACCGTCCTTGCGCAGCGTGAGATCGAAGCGGCCATGAATGGGCACACCGCGCGGATCGCGGAAGATGAAGTTGAAGACGGCATCGCGCAGATCGGGAATCTGCGGTTCCCGCGGTGGCAGGTTGGCGGTCCGTCGTACCACGTCTTCACGATTGCTGCCGCGTGAGGCGCCGCCAGCGCCGGTGCCCGACGCCGTGGCACTCGACGATCCGCCCGTCGATGTCGACTGGCCACCGGTGCCGATGCCGCCACTGCCGCCCGCGCCGCCGGTGCCCGTGCCACCGCCGCCGATTGCGGACGGTGATCCACCGCCGGTCGCGGATTGCTGCGCGTCGATCTTCGCGGCTTCGTTGGCCACCGCGCCGGCGTTACTGATGTTGGTGCCGCCGGGCGCCGGGATCATCGGGATGCCGAGCGCGCCGGCAATCAGTGGCAGCACCGCCTTCAGCGTCTCGACGGACATCTCGGCAAAGGTGGCCATGTTCGCACCGGCCTGCGCGCCGGCGCTGGTGGCGCCGGCAGACGCCGCCTGCAGCGCCGCCTGGTTGATCGCCGCCAGTTGGGCGGCGCCGCTCATGTCGCGGAACATGTTGGCCGAGGCGACGGCGGTGAGCGCTGCGCCGAGGCCCGTGGGCGCCGGCAGATCGCGCGGCGACATGATGTTCACCACCGATCCATCGAGGCTGCCTGCCGACACCGGCGCGGCGCCGTCGCGCTGCCCGGCCTGAATCGCCGCGATGTCGGGCGCCTGAATCGGAATCGGCGAGTCCTGCCAGTTCCAGAAGCGCGACAGGTCCAGTTTCTCGGCGGCGTTGAAGCGCCCGAGCACGGCCTCCGCGAACACGCCGTCGGTGGGCAGCGGCACCAGGTCGTGCGCCGGCCGCGCCGCGGCGTGCTCGGCCGCCCACGCCTTCCACGCCGGCACGTCCTCGTGATTCCAGATGAAGCCCACCGCATTGCCGAGCGTCGTCACTGGACGCGGTTCGATGTACTGCGTGACCGGCTGGCCCTCGAACGTGAGATGCCCCAACTGCATGATCAGATCGTTCGGGTCCGCGTGCAGCCACACGACTTGGCTGTAGAGCAGCGTCTGATCCTTCAGCAGGTGCGACAACTCGCTCATCGGCACCGGCGGTGACACACGCAGCAGCCGCGCCGTGGTGCTCTTCGCCGGCAGCACGGCGTCGCAGGGCAGCGGGAAGCGCGCGGAGCCGGCGCGGAATACGAGGCGGAGCCGCTGATGCGCGGCGGTGTCCGCCTGACTGAACTCGACGTGAATGGAAGCGATCTCGCGCAGCGGGATGGCCGCCGGCAGATCGCCGTTCACAACTTGACCGCCGCGGCCGAAGCCGTTCTCGGTGACGTCGATGCGATTGCCGCTCTCGAGTCGCACCTGCAGCTTCTGCACGCGTCCGGGATCGGTGTCCCACCCGAGATCGACGAGCGTTACATCGCCCGGCATCTCCCACGACGTCAGGTCATCGTCGTGCGTGCGGACGATGCCGGCGCGGCGGCGGGCGAGGTTGAAGGCAACCTTCAGTTTGGCGCGCGCGATGGCGCGGTCCTTCGCGTACGCCTTCGCCGCCTTGAGTTGATCCTTCTTCGATTCGTTCGGGTCGGGTTCGAACGGGAGGAAGCGCGGCAGATCGAGACTCACGGCGGCAACGCCCGTGGCCTGCAACAGCAGGTCGCGCACGTACGGATCGACCGTACCGGCCAGCAGCGCGCCGCGAAAGCGCAGGATGATGCGCTCGTCGGTGAAGTCCAGCGGTTCGAACGGGATGAACAGCAGCCGCCGCGCCCGCTCGGTCTTCAGCTCGGTGCGATACATCTGCACCACTTCGTAGTACTGCACGGTGAGCGCGTGCATGTGGTTGTAGTTGGTCACCGATCGCGTGCTGATCGACTCGCGCTCCTCGGCGACGGCTTCCGACACCGTTGACGCATGACGGTTGCGCGAGGCAAACGCCTGCTGGTGCGTGCTGTCGCTGATGTGCTGCTGCATCGAGGCGGCAATCTCGCGCCGGCCCTGCGAGCTGAAGACGCCCGTGGTGCTGCTGGTGTTACTCGACAGGCTGGCCGTGCCGCCGACAAGCGCCGGTCCGCCCAGCAGCGCGCCGCCGGCAAGCCCGGTGGAGGCGGCGGTGGCCGTGCTGTCGATGGTCGATCGGCCCGACTGCACTTCGGAGGCGACCGTGTTGACGACCTCGGCGATGGCGCGGTTCTGCGTCAGCGTGTTGGCGAGTGATTCGGTCTGGCTCACACTCTCGTCGAGCGATGCCGCCGTGCGCCGGCGCCAGTCGATCACCGCCAGCTTGGTGCTCTCACCGGGCGCGAGCGGCAGGCTGTAGAGCAACTGGCCGAGCGAGAGGCCAATCGGAAACCAGCTTTGCGAAAAGGTGAGCATCGCGCCGGTGGCCGGCCGGGTGAACAACCGTCCGGCGGCGTCGAGCGCGATGGGGCCGTGCTTTTCGAGTTCCAGCGTCTGCTGATCGGACGGTGCGTCGATGAGGAAGTACGCCTGATACGTGATGCGCTCGGTGGGGAACTGATTGGCGGTCGGCACCAGTTCCGCCGGCGCCTCGGCGTCGGCCACGGGGTCGCCGGCCGGATTCAGCACGCGCGTCAGGATGCGTCGTGCCGCCTGAAACGGCGGCCACAACGCCAGGTCACGGATGGTCGACACCGCGAGTCCGCGGCTGAGCGCCTCGGCGGCGCTGCGATCGAGTTGGGCCAGGATGCCGATCGGTTCGAACTGCAGGTCCTCGACGGGAATGCCGGCCGCGGCTTCGGCACTGACGACATCCGCGGACACGCGTCCGAGGCGCAGGGCGGCGTGATCGGCCAGGCCGGACTCGGGCGTCAGCGCGGCGGCGGTGACGAACAGCCGCGACATCGCGAGGTCGAACACGGTCTGGATGTGCCCCTGGCGCAGGAGTTCGACCATGCGCTCCGACACGCCGAGCAGGACGGC
>JADZCY010000005.1 GCA_020851325.1 Acidobacteriota bacterium
GCGCCGAGCAGGTCGAGCACTTCGAGACGTCCCCAGTCGGCGGCAATCGCGCGCTGGTACGCGCTGCCGCGTCCGGCGCTGCCGCGATAGTTGATGGCGAGCACGACGTAGCCGGCGGCCGCCAGCACCTCGCGATCGAAACTGAACGCGTGCTCGTCCTGCGCGTTCGGTCCGCCGTGAATGAGCAGCACGGTCGGATAGCGACGTCCGGCGACGTAGCCGGCCGGCTTGACGATCACGCCGTGCACCTCCGCGCCGTCCTTGCTGCGGGACTGGAAGTCGTCGGTGGTGGCAAGGGTCACTTCGCCCAGCCACGTCTGGTTGTGCGCGGTGAGCGGCCGCAGGCCTTGCGCGTCGAAGGCGTACACCTCGGCGGGTTGCGTCGGGGTGCTCATCAACACGGCGTAGTGTCCATCCTTGCCGGGGCTGAGCGCGCGGACCGATCGATTGCCGGATGTCAGCGGCTCGACACCGCGCGTCGACACGCGCGCGGTGGGCACTGTTGCCAGTTGCTGGCGGCGATCATCCTGCAGCAGGAACGCCACCTGTTCGCCGTCGGCACTCCACACGGGACTCGCGACGGCGCGATCCATCTGCGCCATGAAGATCGCCGGTGCCGTCACCGGCGCCGCGCCCGCTGCGGGCGCCGGCACCATGGCGAGGCGATTCTGGCTGTAGGCGTTCAGTCGATCGTCGGCGCCGAGCAGCACGGCCATGCGCTGACCGTCCGGGCTCCACTGCGGCCGGCCGCCTTCACTTTCGACCGTGCTGGTCACCTGCTGCGGCGTCGCGCCGGCACGCGCGTCGATCACCCACACATCACGATTGTTGGTGCGGTCGGGCTCGGCGTGCGCGCGCTTGCTGAGAAACGCGATGCGTGTTCCATCCGGCGACCACGATGGGCTGTCGTCGTCCACACGGCCTGAGGTCAGCACCGTGTGCGTGCGCGTGGTGAGATCGAAGACGGCAATGTGCGAGTAGACATGCGTGAGATAGCCTTCGCGATCCTGCTTGAAGCGGTAGCGATCGATGACGATCGGCGGCACGGTCTTGCGCTGCCAGCCTTCCTTTTTCTCCGGCTCGGCATCAGGATCGTCGTCTCGACTGACGAAGGCCAGGCGGCGGCTGTCGGGCGACCACTGGATGTCGGACAGGCCGCCCTTCACGTCACTCACCTTCAGCGCCTCGCCGCCGGCACGCGGCAGCAGCCACAACTGCGCGCCGAGCTTCTTCTCGGCATCGGTGCCGCGCGAGGCCAGGAAGGCCAGGTACTGACCGTCGGGACTCCACCGCGGCGTCGTCTCGTTGTCGGCGGACGAGGTCAACTGCAATCGCGTGGTGCCGTCCCACTTCACCATCCAGATGTCGGTGTTGCGCTTGTCGGCGGCGGCGTCGATGGTGGTCACCGTGTAGGCCACCCAGTCGCCCTCGGGCGAGCGCTGCGGATCGGCCACGGCGACGACGCGGCTGTGGTCGTCGATGGTGATGGCCCGGCGCGCCGTCTGCGCGTCCACCGGGCGCGCGATAAGCAGGACTAATCCGGCCAGAACACAGAGGCGCGTTTGCATGCGGCCACTATACCCGCAGGTGTAAGCTGCGGCAGCGACAGGAAGGCGGGAGGCCCTTCGACTTCGCTCAGGGCAAGCGGGAGGCGGGAGGCGGAAGGCGGGAGGCCCTTCGACTTCGCTCAGGGCAAGCGGGAGGCGAAGCTTTTCCTTTGAGCTCTTCGCGCCCTTCGTGATCAACTGCGCGCCCTTCGTGACTTCGTGGTTTCTTTATGCAGACACTGCTCGACAAGGTGTGGGACCTGCACACGGTGCGGCAGCTGCCGACCGGGCAGACGCAACTGTTCATCGGCTTACACCTCATCCATGAAGTCACGACGCCGCAGGCGTTCGCGATGCTGCGCGAGCGCGGCGTGACGCCGGCGTTCCCCGAGCGCATCTTCGGCACGATGGACCACATCATCCCGACATCGAGTCTGCGGCGCCCGGCGGCGGACCCGGTGGCGGAAGAGATGATCGCGACGCTCGAAGCCAACTGCCGCGCGCACCACATTCCGCTCTACGGCCTCGGCGACGATCATCAGGGCATCGTCCACGTCATCGGACCCGAACTCGGACTGACGCAGCCGGGCATGACCATCGCCTGCGGCGACAGCCACACGTCCACGCACGGCGCCTTCGGCGCGCTGGCGTTCGGCATCGGCACCTCGCAAGTCCGCGACGTGCTCGCCTCGCAGTGCCTCGCGATGGACAAGCCGAAACTGCGCCGCGTGCGATTCGCCGGCCATCCCGCCGCGGGCGTTACCGCGAAGGACCTGGCGCTGGCGATGATTCGTCAGCTTGGCGTCAACGGCGGCGTCGGCTTCGCTTACGAGTACGTCGGCGATGCCATCGACGCGATGACGATGGATGAGCGGATGACGTTGTGCAACTTGTCCATCGAAGGCGGCGCGCGGATGGGATACGTCAACCCGGACGACACGACGTTTGCCTATCTGCGCGGGCGAGCGCACGTGCCGTCTGGCGACGCATGGGAGCGCGCGGTGGCGTGGTGGCGCGGCATGGCATCGGATGCCGGCTCGCGCGCAGACGACGAGCAGGTGATCGACGTCGAAGCGATCGGTCCGGTGGTGACGTGGGGCACCAACCCCGGACAGAGCGTGGCCGTCGACGAGCCGATTCCTGATCCGTCGCTGCTGGCGGCGGGCGAACGCGACGCGGCCGTCGAGGCGCTGCAGTTCATGGGCTTCTCCGCCGGCGAATCCGTGCAGGGCCGCAAGGTGGACGTCGCCTTCATCGGCTCGTGCACCAACGCGCGGTTGTCGGACCTCCGTGCCGCCGCCGACGTGGTTCGCGGTCAACGCGTGGCGCGGCACGTGCGCGGACTCGTGGTGCCGGGCTCGCGCGAAGTGCAGCGCGCGGCCGAACGCGAAGGGCTGCACGACGTGTTTCTGGCCGCCGGTTTCGAGTGGCGCGAACCGGGCTGCTCGCTCTGCCTCGGCATGAACGACGACAAGCTCGCCGGTGCGCAGACGTGCGCTTCGTCATCGAATCGTAACTTTCGCGGACGTCAGGGCAGTCCCACCGGCCGCACGTTGTTGATGAGTCCCGCCATGGTGGCGGCCGCCGCCATTGCCGGCGCTGTCGTCGACGTTCGCCGCGCCGTGCCACAGGGAGCCAGCGTCCAATGAGCGCCTCTCGCATCGTCGAGGCGACCGGCCGCGGGTTACCGCTGCACGGCGACGACATCGATACCGATCGCATCATGCCGGCGCGGCATCTGCGCGCCATCACGTTCGACGGACTCGAGCAGCACCTGTTCGGCGACGACCGCGCGCATGCGGCGCGCGATGGTCACGTGCATCCGATCGACGACCCGCGCTTTCAGGGCGCGCACATCCTCGTCGTCAATCGCAACTTTGGCTGTGGATCGTCGCGCGAACACGCGCCGCAGGCCATTGTCCGCTGGGGCGTCCGCGCGGTGATCGGCGAGTCGTTTTCCGAAATCTTCTTCGGCAACGCGGTGATGATCGGGCTGCCGGCGGTCACGGCGGCGCCGGCCGACGTGGCACGGCTCCAGCAGATGGTCGCTGATGATCCCGGCGTCGAGATACGCGTCGACCTCGACGCCATGCGCGTGACGGCGGGCACGTTCGACGCGGCCATCCATCTGCCGCCGGCGGCGCGTGACGCGCTCGTCACCGGGCGCTGGGATGGCCTGTCGCTGCTGCTCGACGACTTCGCCGCGGTGCGCCATGCGGCGGCGGCGCTGCCCTACCTGCGCGGCTTCGCGTGACGCCTGCCTCTGCGTTATAGTCTGGGCCATCCACCTGGTGAGAACGCGCGTGTCGCGTCGTTCTCCAGCGTCGCTCCTGGAGGCTCAATGCGTGTTGTCCGTTTCGTGTCGCTTACTGCGTTGACGTGGCTGCTGGCCGTGTCGTTCTCCGTCGTGCCGTCGGCACAGACGCCGAAGACCGACGAGGATTACGACAAGTTGATGAAGGCCATGGGCGCGACGTCCGGGTCGCTGCGCAAGAATCTGGCGGCCAATGCCACCGATGCCGTCGCCGCCGATGCGAAGAAGCTGGTGGAACTGGCGAAGGGCAATGTCGAGTTCTGGAAGGCGCGGAAGACCGCGGACGCCACCGAGTGGGCGACCTCGTCGCTGACGCACGCCACGGCGATCGAGAAGGCCGTCGCCGGCAAGGACGTCGCCGCGGCCAACGAGAACGTCAAGCTGCTGATGGGCACCTGCGGCTCGTGCCACACCAAGTACCGCGACAAGGCCGCGGACGGAACTTACATCATCAAGAAGACTTAGGTCCTAGGTCTTAGGTCCTAGGTCTTAGGTCTTAGGCAAAATCTCTTGTCACGATCTTGCTTTCGTGGACAAGAGTTCTTTCCTAGGACTTAA
>JADZCY010000006.1 GCA_020851325.1 Acidobacteriota bacterium
CCGCCGGGTGGCGGTTCGACGGCGAGGTTCAGCCCGCGCTCGATCGGCACGTGGTTGGCGAGTGCCGCTGACAGCACGGCCGGGTTCTGGCGCAGCTGCGCCAGCGTCCGGTCCGCGAACGACGCGAAGCGATCCGGCGCGGCGCCAAACGTTTCCGGCAGCGACAGATGCCCCACCGTCACCGCATCCGGATTGAAGCCGAGATCGGCGCGATACGCCTGCACCAGCGTCCGCGCCAGGATCACGCCGATCAGCACCAACGTCGTCGTGGCGGCGATCTCGCCGATGAGGACGCCTCGGCGCGCCCACGATTGCCGGCGCGATGTCGTCTGCGTGCGCTGACTGGTCAACACCGTCAATTCGAAGCGCCGCGTCGTCAGCGCCGGCGCCAGGCCGAACGCGATCGTGATCATCAGCGTCGCGAGGACGGACAACGTGATCACGGTTGCGTCGATCGTCACCGTGCGTCCGGCGAGAAGCGCCGCCGGAATGAAACTGGCGACGATCGGCAGCGCCGCGCGCGCGGCCAGCATGCCGGCCACGCCGCCGATGGCGGCGAGCAACAGGCTTTCGGTGAGCAGTTGCCGCACGATGCGCGCCGGACTGCCGCCGAGGGCCAGCCGCGTTGCCATCTCCTGACCGCGGGCGAGCGTGCGGAACAACAACAAGCCGGAGAGATTGGCGCAGGCGATGCCGACGGTGACGACGGCCGTCAGCGTCAGGAGCAGCAGCGGCAGCGTCAGTGGTGCGCTCAGCACACGCGACAAAGGCGCCCACGACAGGGCGCGGATGCGGCGATGCATGGCGTCGGGTTGCGTGAGCAGCAGGTCGGCCTTGCTCAGCTCGAGCTCAGCGGCGGCCGCCTGCAGCGTCTGCCCGGGGGCCAACCGCGCCAGCGCCAGATAGTTGAGCGAGTTGTCGCGGTTCGACAAGCGCAGCGGCGTCCACACATCAGCGGCTGGAAAACTGGTGAACCGCGCCGGCATGACGCCGACCACTTCGTGCGGTGTGCCGCTCAGGGTGATGGTTCGTCCGATCGCATCGGACGCGCCGCCGAGCGCGCGCTGCCAGACGTCGTGGCTGATGATGACCACCGCGGGCCCGGGTTCGCGATCCTCATCGGCCGTGAAGGCGCGGCCCATCTGCGGCGGCACGCCAAGGACGGCGAAGTACTGCTGCGACACGCGCAACCCGCTCACCGCTTCGGCCCGTCCACCGAGATCGAGACTCCACCCGCCAGTCGTTCGCTGCGCGGCCAACTCGCCAAGCGTGGTCGAGCGTCGCTTCACCGCGGCGAAGTGTTCGCCGCTGACGGCGGCGCCATCGTTCGACGATCCCAGCGCCAGCACGCGATCGGCATCCGGATATGGCAGCGGCGCAATCAGCAGCGCGTTGATCACGCTGACGATGGCGGTGGTGGCGCCGACGCCGAGGGCGCAGAGCGCGATGGCGGTGAGCGCGAAGCCGGGCGCCTTGCGCATCTGCCGCCACGCAAACCGCACGTCCTGCATCGTCTGATCGAAGAGTGGCGGTAGCCACACGGCGCGCGCGTCCTCACGCGCCGATACGTCGCGCCCCAGCACGCGCTGCGCTTCCACGCGGGCATCATCCACTGTTGAACCACGGCGCCGCAGATCGTCTTCGAGCATGGCGCGGTGCTCGTCCAGTTCGGCGTCGAGGTCGTCGGCGAAGCGGCGGTGACGGATGCGCGCAATCAGGCGGCGGAACATGGTCAGGCCTCCGAGAGGACACGGCGGATGGCAGCGGTCATGCGCTCGAACGACGCTTCCTCGGCGGCCAGTTGCTTCCGGCCGGCCCGCGTCAGCGTGTAGAAGCGCGCGCGCCGGTTGTTCTCGGACGCCGCCCACTCGGCGTCGACGAAATCGTTCAGCAGCAGCCGCTGCAGCGCCGGATAGAGTGAGCTTTCGCCCACCTCCAGCACGTTCTGCGAGACGACGTTCAGCCGCTGCGCGATGCCGTAGCCGTGCAGCGGTCCGCTCGCCAGCACGCGGAGGATGAGCATCTCGAGCGTGCCCGGCAGCAGTCCATCAGGTACGCGTCCCATGGCCTTCTCCCATCGATAATCGGGGTATACGCCCGATCGGTCCTGGCTGTCAACGTTTTGTGCCATCATGCGCGCACGATGAAGCGGACCCTGCTCTTTCTCACTCTGGCCGCCGCGCTCGCGTCGGCCGTGGCCTGCACCTCGAAGCCTGCCGCTGACCAGGCCGCCGCCGGTGCTCCCGCGCGCAACGAGATCCTGTGGGACACCTACGGCGTGCCGCATGTGTACGGCACCACCGACGCCGCGGTGTTCTATGGCTATGGCTACGCGCAGGCGCAGAGCCACGCCGACGAGATTCTGCGGTTGTACGGCGAGTCGCGCGGCCGCGGTGCGGAGTATTGGGGTGAGAAGTACGAAGCCACGACGCTGTGGCTGTTGAAGAACGACGTGCCCGCCCGCGCGCAGCGTTGGTACGAGGCGCAGGAGCCGACATTTCGCGCCAACCTCGACGCGTTCGCCAAGGGGATGAACGACTATGCGACGGCGCATCCCGACGCCATCCTTCCTGAAGTGCGTCCCGTCCTCCCGGTCACCGGTGTCGATGTCGTCGCGCACGCGCACCGGCTGATGAACTTCGTCTACGTTGCCTCGCCGAACCTGGGCGGGGAAGGCGACGCACCCGAGCCCGGTCCGAACGACGGTTACATCGGCGAGAACGGGTCGAACACGTGGGCGATCGCGGGGTCGAAGACGGCCAGCGGCAAGACGATGCTGCTGCAGAACCCGCACCTCGGCTGGGACGTGAACTACTTCACGTATTACGAAGCGCATCTTGTCGCTCCGGGCTACGAGTTGTACGGCGCGACGCAGATTGGCCTGCCGGTCATCCGCTTCGCCTTCAACCAGCAGATGGGCATCTCGAACACGGTGAACGGCATGGCCGGGTCCACCACCTATCGCCTCACGCTCAAGGACGATGGCTACGTGTATGACGGACAAGTGCGGCCGTTCGACGTGGCGCAGACGACGTACAAGCTGCGTCAGGCGGATGGCTCGGTGGTAGAGAAGCCGCTGGAGATCCGTTCGACGGTGCACGGGCCGGTGTTCACGCGCCCCGACGGTGTCAGCATCGCGCTGCGCGTGGCCGGCCTCGATCGTCCCGGCATGCTGCACCAGTACTTCGACATGGTGACGGCGAAGAACTACGACACCTTCACGGCGGCGATGAAGCGCCTGCAGGTGCCGACCTTCAACATCAGCTACGCCGACAAGGACGGCAACGTCGAGTACATCTTCAACGGCATCGCGCCGAAGCGCGCCTCTGGCGACCTGGCGTTCTGGCGCGGGTTGGTGCCCGGCGACAGCTCGCAGTATCTGTGGACCGACGTGCACCCGTACGAGGACCTGCCGCGCGCCACCAACCCGCCGGCGGGCTTCATCCAGAACAGCAACGACCCGCCGTGGTTCCCGTCGTGGCCGACGACGATCAAGCCGGACGACTATCCGCCGTATCTGGCACCGCGCGGGCCTGAGTCCATGCGCGCGCAGAACGCGTTGAAGATGATGGTGGAGAACGACAAGCTGACGCTCGACTCGCTGAAGCAGTTGAAGCTCTCGACGCGCTCGCTGCTGGCCGACCGCACGCTGCCGGATCTGCTCGCCGCGGCGCGGACGGACAAGAGCGCCGACATGCAGGCGGCGGTGACGCTCTTGAGCGAGTGGGATCACATCTACTCGAAGGACAACCGCGCCGGGCTGCTGTTCGAGGAATGGGCGCGCCTGTTCGCCGGCAACGGCTTTACCGGTGTCGCCAACTACAAGGTGCCGTTCGATCCGCAGAATGCAATCGCGACGCCGTCCGGCATCAAGGATCCGGCGGCCGCGGTCGACATGCTGCGCAAGGCCATCGCGACGACCAAGACGAAGTACGGCGCCCTCGATCGCGTGTTCGGCGACGTCTCGCGCTTCAAGCTTGGCGACGTTGACGTGCCTGGCGATGGTCACGTCGGCGGCCTGGGTCCCTTCCGCGTCATCACGTGGGGCGCGCTCGACGCCAGCGGCAAGCGCTATCCGCAGCACGGTGAAACGTGGGTCGGCATGATCGAGTTCACGACGCCGGTGAAGGCCTACGGCTTGATGAGTTACGGCAACTCGCGCCAGCGCGGCACGAAGCATCGCAGCGATCAGCTCGAGCACCTGTCGAAGCACGAGTTCCGCGAACTGTGGCTGCAGCGGGCGCAGGTGGAGCAGCACGTCTCCGAGACGACGGTGTTGAAACCATGACCAGGCGTGTCGCCGCGGCGCTGGCAGTTGTGGCCGTGGGCATCGCGCTCGGCGCACGCGCCAGTGGTCAATCCACCGTGCCGTTCGAGCCGGTGCAGGCGGATCTGTTTGCGGTGCCGCACTCGTACTCGAACGCCTGGGCGGACTACGACAACGACGGCGATTTGGACTTCGCGGTGTCGCTTGGCACCGGCGAGGTGCGGCTGTATCGCAACGACAAGGGCCGCTTTGCGAGCGTTGGCGCCGCCGCGGGCATGCCGCAGGCGGGCACGCACGAACTGCGCGGCTTGAGTTGGGGCGACTTCGATGGCGACGGCGACGTCGATCTGCTGGGCGGCTCGACCCCCACCGACAAGCTGACGCGCGTGCTGCGCAACGGCAACGGCCGCTTCACCGACATTGCCGCGGAGGTCGGCCTCACCATCCCCGGCCGCTCGGCACGGCAGACCAGTTGGGTGGACTACGACAACGATGGCGATCTGGACGTCTACGCCGCCGATCGCCAGGGCGACAACAAGTTGTTCCGCAACGACGCCGGACGCTTCACGCACGTCTTCATCGGCGTCGGGCCGACCGACCCGCGCCCGACGGTGGGCGCCTGCTGGTTCGACTACGACCAGGACGGCGATCTCGATGTCTATCTCACCAACCAGTCCGGCGCTGCCGACGCGCTCTGGCGCAACGAGGGCGATCGGTTCACGGATGTCGCAGCGGCGCTGAAGCTCACGGGTCCGACGCGGACGAAAGACGATGGCGGCGTCGGCTGCGCGGTTGGGGATTACGACAATGACGGCGACCTCGACATCTTCGCCGCGAACTACGGCCGCAATCAGCTCTATCGCAACGACGGCAAGGGCACCTTCACCGAGGTCGGTGCGGCGCTGGGCGTTGGTGTCGAGAATCATGCGGTGTCCGCCGATTGGGGCGACTACGACAACGACGGTGATCTCGATCTCTCGGTCATCGCCTACGAAGGTCCGGTCAACGCGCAGCGGCCGGTGAACGCGCTGTTTCGCAACGACGGCGCGAAGGGCTTTGTCAATGTGCTGACGCGCGACAGCGCCATCAACGCCGCCGATCACGGCGTGCAGTTCATCGACTACGACAACGACGGCGGCCTCGACCTCAGCGTCACCGACGGTTACACGGACGAGGGCGGCCACTTCCTGTTTCGCAACACCTCGCCGGATGCGGTGAAGCGGCGCAGCCTGAGCGTGCTTGTCCTCGACGCCGCGGGCCATCAGACACGCTTCGGCGCCGAGGTCCGCGTGTTCGACACGTCAGGGCGACTGCTCGCGACGCGGCTCGTCCCCGCCGGCGGCGGCTACAACGCGCAGTCAGCCGGACCGGTGCACGTCGGCCTGGCCAGGCTCGCGCCCGTCCGCGTGGAGGTCACGTTCATGACGCGCAACGGCCGTCAGGCGCAGGCCGTCGACAACGTCGATCCGGCGGCGCA
>JADZCY010000007.1 GCA_020851325.1 Acidobacteriota bacterium
ATGTACACCTGCTCGCGCGCCAGGCCGATGGCCTCGATGATCTTGGTGAGCAACTGCCCCGCCCGGCCGACGAACGGCTGGCCCTGCCGGTCTTCTTCTTCGCCCGGCGCTTCACCGACGAACATCAGCCGCGCCTTCGGACTCCCGACGCCAAACACCACCTGCGATCGCCCCAGCCGGCACAACTTGCAGCGCATGCACTGCGGCCCGATCTCGTCCTTCAACTCGAGCAACACCTCGGCCGTCGATCGCACCGTCATCGCATCTCCCTGGCTCCGCACGTCCGTGAGCTCCTCCGCGCTGTCGTGCACCGCACCTTCGTGTCGCACCTCCGTGCCGCACCCCTGTGGCGCACCTTCGTGCCGCACCTCCGTGTCGGCACCTTCGTGCCGCACCCTCCACGCTCCATCCCGGCTCACGCCGGTGACGCCGAGTTCGCCGAAGAACTTCAGGTGCTCCGCCAGATCGCTCACGAGCGGACCTCGCCGGCCAGCCGTTCACTCATCACGCGTTCGGCACTGTCGAGGATGCGCGCGGCCACAGCGGCCTTCGACTGCAGCGGCACATCCTCTGCCGCCGTCGGCGAGATGATGGTGACGGCGTTGGTATCCACTTCGAAGCCGGCATCAGCGCGCGAGACGTCGTTGGCGACGATCAGATCGATCTTCTTGCGCGTCAGCTTGGCGCGCGCGTGTGCGACCACGTCGTGCGTCTCGGCGGCGAAACCCACCAGCACCGGCCGTCCATTCGCGCGCGTGGGCAGCGCGCCGAGGTCGGCGAGGATGTCGCGCGTGCGCTCGAGTGTCAGCGTCAGCGGCCCGTCGCCCTTGGCGATCTTCTGTGCTGCCGCCGACAACGTGTAGTCGGCGACGGCGGCCGCCATCACCACCAGATCGTGATCCGCCGCGCGGCTCATCACTGCCGCGTGCATGTCACCGGCGCTGCGCACCGCCACGGACGTCACGTTGGCCGGCGCCGGCACCGCGCCCGGTCCGGAGACGAGCGTCACGCTGGCGCCACGCCGTGCCGCTTCAGCCGCAATCGCCACGCCCATGCGGCCGCTGGACCGGTTGCCGATGTAGCGCACGGGATCGATGTCTTCGTAGGTCGGGCCCGCCGTGACGAGCACGCGTTTGCCCGCCAGCGTGTGCCGCGCATCCGCGCTCAGCATGCCCTGCACGTAAAGCACGACGTCCTCGGGTTCGGCCAGGCGGCCTTTCCCGATCCACCCGCAAGCGAGATAACCGGAGCCCGGTTCGACGATGCGCACGCCGCGCTCGGTGAGCAGGCGAAGGTTCTCCACCACCGCCGGGTGCGCGAACATGTTCGAGTTCATCGCCGGCGCCAGCACCACCGGCGCCGTGGTCGCCAGGTACATCGAGGTCAGGAAGTCGTCGGCCATGCCATGCGCGAACTTGCCGATCGTGTTGGCGGTGGCCGGGGCGACCAGCAGCATGTCGATCGTCGAGGCGATATCGATGTGCTCGATGCGGGCGTTGGCGCCCGGCTTCCACAGATCGCTGATCACCTCGCGCTGCGTGATCGCCTCGAAGGTGAGCGGCCGCACGAAGCGGCGCGCCGATCGGCTCATGATCGCCACCACCTCGTGGCCCTGTTTCTGCAATCCGCGCGCGATCTCGACGGCCTTGTAGGCGCCGATGCCGCCGGTCACGCCAAGGGCGATGAATGCCATGGACAGTCTGCTTTCGACTCAGGGACGGAACGACTTGATGATCTCGTCGCCGATGGCGCGCATGCGGTGCGTGCGCGACCGCTCGGCGGCAATGATCTCCTGCAGGCGCACGACCGTCGGCTCGAGCTGGTCGTTCACCACCACGTAATCGTAATCCCGAAACGCCGACGCTTCGGCCCGGGCCGTCGCCAGGCGGCGCTGCATCTGTTCCTCGGTATCCACGCTGCGCCCGCGCAGGCGCCGTTCCAGCACCTCGAACGACGGCGGCAGCACGAAGATGGAGGTGTGATCCATGCCGTGCGCCTTCACCTGCCGTGCGCCCTGCACGTCGATCACCATCACGACGTCCTGGCCGTCGGTCATCAGCCGCGCCGTGTCGCGCGCCGAGGTGCCGTAGAAGTTGCCGAACACGTCGGCCCACTCGAGGAACTCGCCGCGCTCGATCATCTGCTGGAACTGCTCGCGCGTCACGAAGTGATAGTCCACACCGTCGCGCTCGCCCGGCCGCGCCGGCCGCGACGTGTACGACCGCGACATGCGCAGGTTGGGCAGAATCTGGACGAGGTGCTCGACGAGCGTCGTCTTGCCAGCGCCCGACGGCGCCGACACGATGAACAGCAGACCGCCCGTCCTACTCGACATTCTGGACCTGTTCCCGCATGCGTTCGAGTTCGGCCTTGGCCTGGATGATCAACTCGGAGACCTGAAGGCCATCCGCCTTCGATCCCATGGTATTCACTTCGCGGTTCATTTCCTGCAGGAGGAAATCGAGCTTGCGGCCGCACGGTTCAATCCCTTCACAGAGCGCTTCCCAATGAGCGAGGTGGCCGCGAAACCGCGTCACTTCCTCGGAGATGTCGGAGCGCTGCGCGACGCGCACCACTTCCTGCGCCAGCGCCGCCTGATCGATCGGAATGGTCGATGCCAGTTCGCGCGCCCGCTCGAGCAGGCGCGTCTCCAGATCCACGCGCCCGCGGTCCGCCGCCTGCACCACATCGTCGACGAGCACCGCCAGCGCGGCGCGGCGTCCGCTGAGGTCGGCGCTCAGGTGAGCGCCTTCGCGCACCCGCATCGATTCGAGCTGGTCGATCGCTTCGTCCGCGGCCTGGTGCACGATGGCCGCCAGGGCCTCTGGCGTGCGGCCGCCATCGGTGAGGCGTTCGCGGATCGACAGCGCCTGCGGAAAACGCAGCAGGTCGCCGGCGGTGAGACCGCCGTCGATGATGCCGTCGGCGCGCGCCTGCGACAGGGTGGCCGACAGCGCCTCGACGAACGGTCGATTCAGCTCGACGTCCGGCGCCGGCGTCTGCCGGTGCTGCACCGACACCGACACCTCGACGCGCCCGCGCGCCAGCCGCGCCTGCACCAGCGCGCGCAGCGCCGGCTCGAGATCGGCGAGCGAAGAAGGAAGTCGCAACTGGAGATCCAGGAACCGGTGGTTCACCGCGCGGATCGTGACGCCTACCGCCGCCGACTCGTCGTCGCGCGTCAGGGAGGCAAAGCCGGTCATGCTCTTGATCATGGAGTGACTTTCGGGGGGTCCATCTCAACCGCGCTCGCACGCACGCCCGACGCGTCGTCCAGCAGGTCGAGCTGATGCAGACGGGCGTAGGCGCCATTCGGACGTGCGACGAGATCGTCGTGACGGCCCATCTCGATGATGTGTCCGCGCTCGAGCACGATGATGGCGTCGGCACGGCGGACGGTGGACAGGCGATGGGCAATGACAAACGACGTGCGGTTGAGCAGAAGCGTGGTCAGCGCATCCTGCACCAGCCGCTCTGATTCCGAATCGAGTGCCGACGTCGCTTCGTCGAGGATGAGAATCGGCGAGTTCTTGAGCAGCGCACGGGCAATGGCCAGGCGCTGTCGCTGCCCGCCGGACAGCCGCTGCCCGCGTTCGCCGATCGTCGTCTCGTAGCCGCGCGGCAGCGCGCTGATGAAGTCGTGCGCGTGCGCGGCGCGGGCCGCCGCTTCAATCGACGCCGGATTCGCCTCCGGCACGCCGAAGGCGATGTTGACGGCAATGGTGTCGTCGAAGAGCACCGTGTCCTGCGTCACCATGCCGATCTGCGCGCGCAGCGACGACAGCGTGACGTCGCGGATGTCGCGCCCGTCGATGGTGATGCGGCCCTGTGTGACGTCGTAGAAGCGCGGCAGCAGGTTCATCAACGTCGACTTGCCGGCGCCGCTCCGCCCGACGATGGCGATCATCTGGCCGGCGCGGACGTCGAAGGAGACATCGTGCAGCGCGTGACGGCCGTGGCCGTCTTCATAGGCGAAGCCGACCTGCTCGAACGCGATGCCGCCCTGAAACGGCGGCAACGGCTGCGCGTCGGGCCGCTCGCCCACTTCGGTGTGGATGTCGAGCAGTTCGAAGATGCGTTCGGACGCGGCAACGGCCTGCTGGAGATTGGCGTTGACGCGGCTCAGCTTCTTCACCGGGCCGTACATCATCAACAGCGCAGCGACGAACAGCGTGAACTCACCGGCGGTGAGGCGGCCGGCGGCAATCTCGCGGGTGCCGTACCACAGCGCGCCGGCGATGGCGAAGCCGCCCAGCAGTTCCATGATCGGCGGCAGCACCGACAGCACGCGCGTCACCTTCATGTTCGAGCGATACAGCGACCGCGCCGACTGCTCGAACTTGCGCGCCTCGCGCTCCTCGGCGCCAAACGCCTTGACGATGCGGTGGCCGGTGAAGGCTTCGGCCGCCGTGTGCGACATGTGCTCCTGCGCTTCCTGGCTCCAGCGCGTCACCATGCGCACGCGCTTGCCGAGCCGCACGAGCGGATAGACGACCAGCGGCGCCGCGGTCATGCAGACCAGCGCCAGCTTGGCGTCGTAATAGAACAGCAGGCCGGCGTAGCCGACGAGCGCCAGTGTTTCGCGCGACAGATCGCCGACGGTTTCGGCGACGGCACGCTGCACCTGTCCCACATCGTTGTTGATGCGCGACAGCAACTGCCCGGTCGTCCGGGTGGCGAAAAACGCCGCCGACTGATTGAGCAGGTGGCGGAACAACTCGCCGCGGATGGCCAGCACCACCCGCTGCCCGATGTCGTCCATCAGGTAGCTGGAGAAATACGCGCCGATGCCTTTCAGCACATACGCAATCAGCAGCGCGGAGGTGACGAAGCCGAGGCTGCCCTGGGCCGGCAGCACTTCGTCCACGATCGGCTTGATCAGCCAGGCGATGGCCGCCGACGCCGCTCCGTACACCACCATCGCCAGCACCGCGCCGGTGATGAGGCCCGCGTGGGGCCGGGCGTAACGGAGCAGGCGGAGGAAGGCGTCCATCAGGCAGTGCGCGGGGGCCGGTCGTCGTAGCCGCGCGGGTGGCCGCGATGCCACGCCCACGCGTGCGCGACGATCGTCTCCAGATCCGGAAAGCGCGGGCGCCAGCCGAGCGCCTGCTGGATCTTCTGGCTCGAGGCAAAGAGCGCCGCCGGATCACCGGGGCGGCGCGCCGCCGGCGTCCACTGCACGGGCTGCCCCACCACGCGCGACACGGTGTCGATCACCTGGCGCACCGATTGCGGCGTGCCGGTGCCGACGTTGTACACGGCTGATGCGGCGCCGTCGTTCAGGGCCGCCAGCGCGCGCACGTGCGCATCGGCGAGATCCGACACGTGGATGTAGTCGCGCAGGCACGTGCCGTCGGGCGTCGGGTAGTCCTCGCCGAACACCTTCAGCGGCAATCCGCCCGTGGCCGCCTGGATGGCGCGCGGGATCAGGTGAATCTCCGGCTCGTGATCCTCGCCGATCGTGCCATCCGGATGCGCGCCGGCGGCGTTGAAGTAGCGGAGCGCCGTCCAGCGGATGCCATACGCGCGCTCGATGTGCGGCAGCGCGTGTTCGATCGCCAGTTTCGTCTGGCCGTAGGCGTTGATCGGCGCCATCGGCAGCGACTCGTCCATCGGCACCCGATCGGGTTCGCCGTAGGTGGCGCACGTCGACGAGAAGATGAACCGCTGCACGCCGGCCTGACGCATCGCGCCCAGCACCGAGAGCGTGCCGGTGACGTTGTTGTGGTAGTAGCCGAGCGGATCGCCGACCGACGCACCCACATCGAGCCACGCCGCGAAGTGCATCACGGCGTCAATCGAATGTTCGGTGAGCGCACGGGCAACGGCCGCGGTGTCGTGCATGCCGGCGCGCACGAGCGGCACGCCGGAAGGCACGGCCGCGGCATGGCCGGCCGACAGATCGTCCAGCACCACCACCGTATGCCCGGCTTCGAGCAGCGCCCGGACGGCGTGACTGCCGATGTAGCCGGCGCCGCCGGAAACGAGGACTCGCGACACGTCAGCGTCCGATCGAATGGTAGGTGAAGCCCTGCTGCTTCATCTGTTCCTTGTCGTAGATGTTCCGGCCGTCGAACACCACCGGCGACTTCAGCAGCTTGCGCATGCGGCCGAAATCCGGCTCGCGGAACTCGTGCCACTCGGTGATCACCGCCAGCGCATCGGCGCCCTTCAGCGCGTCGTAGCTCTTCGACACGAACGTCACCTTGCTGCCGAAGATGCCCTTGGCCACCTTCATGGCTTCCGGATCGAACGCCTGCACGCGCGCGCCCTTCTCGATCAGCGCGGTGATGATCGGCACGGCCGGCGCCTCGCGCATGTCGTCGGTCTTCGGCTTGAACGCCAGGCCCCACACCGCGATCGTCTTGCCCTTGAGCGCGCCGCCGAAGTGCTGGTCGATCTTCTTCACCAGCACGCGCTTCTGCAGTTCGTTGACCGACTCCACGGCCTTGAGGATCTTGAAGTCGTACTTCTTGTCCGACGCGAAGCGCACCAGCGCCTTCACATCCTTGGGGAAGCAGCTGCCGCCGTAGCCGACGCCCGGGAACAGGAACGACGAACCGATGCGCCGATCCGCGCCCACCGCCTGGCGCACCTGGTCGACATCGGCGCCAAACGCGTCACACACGTTGGCGATCTCGTTCATGAACGAGATCTTCGTCGCCAGCAGCGCGTTCGAGGCGTACTTCGACAGCTCGGCGCTGGCGCAGTCCATCACCATGATCGGCGCGCCGGTGCGCGTGAACGGCTTGTGCAAGGCCACCATCAGGTCGGCGGCCCGCGGGTCCTCGGCGCCAATCACGACGCGGTCCGGCTTCATGAAGTCATCCACCGCCGCGCCCTGCTTCAGGAACTCGGGGTTGCTGACGACGCTGAACGGATGAGTGGTTTCGCGGCGCACGATCTGGCGGACGCGTTCGGCGGTGCCCACCGGCACCGTGCTCTTGTTGACGATGACGCGATAGCCGTCCATCGACTTGGCGATGTCGCGCGCGACGCCGAGGACGTGCTGCAGATCGGCCGAGCCGTCCTCGCCCTGCGGCGTGCCGACGGCGATAAAGAGAATCTGGGACGCCTTGACCGCCTTCGACAACTGGGTCGTGAAGACCAGGCGGCCTTCGTTCTTGTTGCGCTTCACGATCTCTTCGAGGCCAGGCTCATAGATCGGGATGCTGCCCCGCTTGAGCATGCGGACCTTGGCTTCGTCCTTGTCCACGCAGATGACATCGTTTCCGGACTCTGCGAGGCATGCCCCCAGAACGAGTCCGACATACCCGGTCCCCACCACGCCGATCTTCATGAGACTGTTCCCTTTTCCGCTGGCGCCGCCTCTGGGCGGCGCGCCAAAACCCCGAGGGTATCACCGCCGTTTGAATACTGTCAACATACTGACCCACAAGGACTTGTTGGTTCCGTGCTACCCTCGTCGCCGTGCGCGTTCTCGTCGATTACCGCCCGGCGCTGCGAGGGCGCACCGGCGTGGGCGAGTATGTTCACGAGCTGGTGCGGGCGCTCTCAGCACCCGCCGGCCCCGTCTCCCGCGCCAACGCCCGGCTGGCCGCCTTCACCGCGTCGTGGAAAGATCGCCCGGGTCCCGACCTGACGATGCTGCAAGGTGTCGAGGTTGTCGATCGACGCGTGCCGGTGGCGGTGCTCACGCGGGCCTGGAATCAGTTGAGCTGGCCGCCGGTCGAGTGGCTGGCCGGCCGGAGCGACGTCGTCCATGCGGCGACGCCCATTGCCATCCCCGGCCGCGCGCCGACGGTGTTGACCATTCACGACCTGCACTTCCTTCGCCACCCCGAGCGTATGACGGCCGAGATGCGTCGCGATTATCCCCGCCGCGTGGCGCGCGACGCGGCGGCGGCGCCGGCGATCGTGGTGTCTTCGCAGTATGCGGCGCGTGACGTGCACGACACGCTGGGTGTGCCCGACGCACGGATTCACTGCTGTCCGCCCGGCGCGCCCGCGTGGGCGGACGAGGTCCGGCGCCAGCGGTGTACCACGCCGCCCGCGCACTTCCTGTTCCTCGGTACGCTCGATCCCCGCAAGAATGCCGGCGTGCTGCTCGACGCCTACGCGCGTGTGCGATCGCGCGGCGACGCCCCACCGCTCGTGCTCGCCGGTGGCGTACCGCCATCCGCATCGTCACTGGTGGAACGCGCCGGCCGCGCCGATCTCCGCAGTCACGTGACGATTACCGGCTACGTCACCGCTGACGAACGGTTGCGGTTGATGACCGCCGCGCACGCGCTCATCCTGCCGTCGCTGGACGAAGGTTTCGGCCTGCCGGTGCTCGAAGCGATGGCCTGCGGCGTGCCCGTCGTCGTCTCGTCCGGCGGATCGCTGCCGGAAGTCGCTGGCGACGCGGCGACGCCGATCGATCCCGCTGATGTTGACGGTTTTGCCGCCGCGATGACGCGCCTGCTCGATCCGCGTGAAGCCGCCGCTGCCGCCGCACGCGGCCTGGCACGCGCCGCCGACTTCGACTGGCGTCACACGGCCGATCGCGTCTGGCGCGCTTACATGGCCGCGCACGAGGCTCGCGCATGAACGAGGCAGGCGCATGAACATTGCCGTGGACGCGCGTGAGTTGTGCGGCAAGCCGACCGGCGTCGGCCGCTATCTCTCGGAACTCCTCACCGAATGGCGCGACTCGGCGGACGCACAGCGCCACTCGTGGACGTTGTACGCGCACGAGACGCCGCAACTGCCGGCCGGACTCGACATGCGCGTCGAGGTGCTGCCAGGCGCCGGTGGCACGGCGTGGGAGCAATGGACGCTCGCACGCGCGATCGCGAAGACGCGTCCGGACGTGCTGTTCGCACCGGGCTACACCGCACCACTGACCGCCGCCTGCCCGATCGTGCTGGTGATTCACGACGTGTCATTTGCCGCGCACCCCGAGTGGTTTTCGGCGCGGGAAGGGCTGCGCCGCCGCCTCGTCACGCGCGCCGCCGGACTCCGTGCCGCCCGCGTGCTGACGGTATCGGAGTTCTCGAAGCGCGAGATCGTCACGCATCTGAGCATTCCGGCCGAACGGATCCGCGTCACGCCGCACGGGTCGCGGCTGCCGCTGATCGGCGGACCGATGGCCGAGCGCGAACTGATGGTTCTGTATGTCGGATCGATCTTCGAGCGGCGGAATGTCGAGACGCTGATGGAGGTGTTCCTGGACAACGTCAGCCCGCAACTCCCCGACGCGACACTGGAGATCGTCGGCGAGGTCCGCCTGCGCGATAGCAGCCGGCTACCGGACGTCGCCAATGAGGAACGGAGCGACGATCCTGACGCGCGCAGTGTGGTACAGCTCCGCGCGTATGTCGACGAGCGAACGCTGGAGGACCTCTACGCGCGGGCGTCGGTGTTCGCGTTCCTCTCCGATTACGAGGGCTTCGGCCTGACGCCGCTCGAAGCGCTGGCCCGCGGCGTCGCGCCGGTGGTGCTCGACACGGCGGTGAGTCGCGAGGTGTACGGCGAGGCAGCGCGTTACGTGCCGCCGGGCCCTGGTCTGCGCGACACGCTCGGCGACGTGCTGCTCGACATGCTGGCCAATCCGGCGGCGCGTGAACGCGTGCTCCGGCACGCGCCGGCGGTGCTGTCGCGCTACGATTGGGAGCGCACGGCGGCGACCACGCTCACCGTGCTCGAGGAAGCCGCCGGTGCCCGGTAACTCTCCCACGCTCGCCATCGTCATCGTCACCTACAACTCGCGGAGCGAGATTGGTGACTGTCTCGATTCGATCGTTGATCGGACGCAGCCGTATTCCGCCGAGATCGTCGTCGTCGACAACCAGTCCACCGATGGCACGCCGGAGTTCGTCCGTGACGGCTGGCCGGCGGCGCGTGTGATCGACGCCGGTGGTAATCTGGGATTCGCCAAAGCCAACAACCGCGGCGTCGCCGCCACGACCGCCGACTTCATCCTGCTGCTCAATCCGGACACGGTGGCGCCGGCCGGCGCCATTCCGACGTTGCTGGAGTATCTGCGGCTCGAAGCCAACGCAGCCATTGCCGGCCCGCGCCTGGTGGATGCGCGCGGCCGTGCCGAGTTGTCGTTCGGTCCGCCGATCTCGCCGTGGGGCGAGTTCAAGCAGCGGCTGCTGGGCCGTTTGTACGATCGCCGGTTCGAGCCCGCAGTGAACTACGTCGAACGCCGCAGCCGCGAAGCCGGCGAGCGTGCCTGGGTAAGCGGCGCGTGTCTGCTGATCCGGCGCAAGGATTTCAACGACGTCGGCGGCATGGACGAACGCTTCTTCATGTACACGGAGGACGTCGACCTGTGCACCCGCGTGCGCGCCAGCGGCCGCCGTGTCATCTTCTGTCCCGAGGCGGAAGTGCTGCACCTGCGCGGGCGTTCGGCGGGCCGCAATCCCGAGACCGAACGCATGCGACGACTGAGCCACATCGCGTTCTACGACAAGCACCTGCCGCAGTGGGCGGGGCTGCTGCGCCTGTACCTCCGGCTCACCGGGAAGTTCGTCCATGCCTGACCGCGTGGCACTCGACGGCCGCAAGCTGCGGGACTTCGGCATCGGCACCTACATCCGCAACATCCTCGTCGAGCTGCACAAGCTCGACAGCGATACGGAGTACGTGGTGCTCTGCCGCTCGCGCGACCTGCAAACGCTGCGCGATCTCGTGCCGCGCTTTCGCCTCGTCGTCGAGGACGCGGCGCCGTACTCCGTCGGCGAGCAGGTGCGCATTCCCTACCGGCTGATGCGCGAGGGCGTGTCGCTCGTGCACGAACCGCACTACGTGCTGCCGCCGATCACGCGCTGCCGATCCGTCGTGACCATTCACGACTGCATCCATCTGATGTTCCCGCAGTACCTGCCGAATCGTCTCGGCTATTACTACGCGCGCGGCTCGATGTGGTCGGCGACGCATCAGGCGGATCGCGTCCTGACGGTGTCGGAAGCCTCGAAGCGCGACATCCTGCACTTCTTCGATATCCCCGAAGAGCGCGTCAAGGTGGTCTACAACGCCATCGACGAACGCTTCTTCACGCCGCCGGACGCGGCAACGACGGACCGCGTGCGGCAGCGGTATCAGTTGGAACATCCATTCGTGCTCTATGTCGGCAACATCAAGCCGCACAAGAACATCGAACGGCTGATCGCCGCCTTCTCGAAGATCCGCGCTGACGGCCCGGCCGGCCTGAAGCTGATCATCATCGGCGACGAGGTGTCGAAGTATCCGTCGCTCAGGCAGATGGTGCACCGCCACCAGATCGACAAGCACGTGCGCTTCCTCGGCTTCCAGCCGCAGGAAACGCTGGCGTCGTTCTATCGGCTGGCGAGCGCGTTCGTCTTTCCGTCGCTGTACGAAGGCTTCGGCCTGCCGCCGCTCGAGGCGATGGCCTGCGGCACGCCGGTGGTCACCTCCAGCGTGTCGTCGCTGCCGGAAGTGGCCGGCGACGCCGCAATCCTCGTCGATCCGTACGACGTCGACGCCATCGCGTCCGGGATCCACCGGGCGATCACGGACCCGGCGGTCCGCGCCGACCTGGCGGTGCGCGGTCCGGCTCGCGCGCGGCAGTTCTCGTGGGCCGAGGCGGTGGCACAGATTCACGCCGTCTATCGCGAGGTGCTGGCGCGGTGAGAGTCGCGCTGGTCCACGATTGGCTGACCGGCTTCCGCGGTGGCGAGAAGGTGCTCGACGCACTGTGCGAGGTGTTCCCCGCCGCGGATCTCTTCACGCTCGTGCACGTGCCCGGCACGACCAGCCCGGCCATCGAACGCCGCCGCATCGTCCGCTCGCCGATTCAGTGGCTGCCGGACGCGGCGCGCCGCTACCGCAGCTACCTGCCGCTGTTTCCGTTCGCCATCGAGCAGTTCGACCTCGACGGTTACGACCTGGTCGTCAGCAGCAGCCACTGCGCGGCCAAGTCGGTGGTGGTCACCGGCCGCACGCGCCACCTCTGCTACTGCCACACGCCGATGCGTTATGCGTGGGACCAGTTTCCGGCGTACTTCGGGGCCGACCGCGTCGGGCCGCTGGCCAACCGCGTGCTCCGTCCGGTGATGGCCCGACTGGCTCGCTGGGACCGCGATACGGCAGGCCGCGTACACCGCTATCTTGCTAATTCTCAATATGTTGCGCGGAGAATCGCGGTGTACTATAATCGGCAGTCGACCATCGTGCATCCACCGGTCGATACCGCGTTCTACACGCCGGCCTCTGTTCCAGTCAGCCCTCGATTCCTGATGGTGTCGGCCCTGGTGCGCTACAAGCGCGTCGAACTTGCCGTTGCCGCGGCCACCCAGGCCGGCGTCGGGCTCACCGTCGTGGGCGACGGCCCGGAACGCGCCGCGCTCGAACCGCTCGACGGCGGCGACGTGCAGTTCCTCGGCCGGCAAAGCGACGAACAGATTCGCGATCTGTATCGGTCTTCCTTCGCCACCGTGCTGCCCGGCGAAGAGGATTTCGGCATCGTCCCGGTCGAGGCCATGGCCTGCGGCCGGCCGGTGGTGGCGCTCGGCCGCGGCGGCGCGCTGGATACGGTCGTGCCCGGCCGTACGGGCGTCCTCGTGGATGACACAACCGTGAACGCGCTGGCGGACGGCTATCGGGCCGCGCTGGCCCAGTCGTGGGATTCCGCCGCCATTCGCACGCACGCCGAAGGCTTCGCACGTGAGCGGTTCATCGCCGGCATCCGTCAGGTCACCGACGAATTGCTGGCCGCACCGGTGTCGCACGTATGGTGAGACGCCACAACCGCCTCCTCGTCGCGTTCCACGTCCTCACCGACGCGGTGCTCGGCGTCGTCGCCTTCCTCTTCGCCTACATCATCCGGTTCGACAGCGGACTCATCCCGGTGACGCGCGGCTATCCGCCGCTCGAGCAGTACGTCAACGTGCTGCCGTTTGTCGCCGTCATCGTCCCGCTCGGCTTCCATCTGCAGGGGCTCTACCGGCTGCGCCGCGGCCGCTCGCGCATCGACGACTTCTTCAACGTCCTCGTCGGCAGCATCTTCGCCGTCGTGCTCGGCGTGATGGGGACGCTGTATTTCCAGGCCTATTACGTCCCCGACGAACTCAAGGATCGCGGCGTCTACGAGGTGTCGCAAGTTGTCTGGGGCCTGTTCCTTCTCAGCAACATCACGCTCGGCTATCTGTCGCGCAAGTTCATCCGCGAAGCGCTGGAGCGCCGCTGGATCGCCGGTGTTGGTCTGCGCCGCGTGCTGATTGCCGGCGCCGGCGAACTCGGCCGAATGGTCGCCGACAAGATCCTCGAGCATCGCGAACTCGGCTACCAGATTGTCGGTTTCGTCGACGACCGCGCCGGCGGCGATCATCTCGGCTATCGCGGCCTGCCGCTGCTCGGCAGCATCGCCGACGCAGCCGAAGTGGTGACGCGCGAGAAGGTCGATCACCTCTACGTCGCGCTGCCGCTCGAGGAGCACATGAAGCTGCTCGACCTCGTCGAGACGACGAGCCGCGAAGGCGTGGACGTGAAGGTCGTCCCCGACCTGCTCCAGTTCATCGCGCTGCGCGCGCGCCTCGAAGACCTCGACGGCGTCCCGGTCATCAACCTCAACGACGTGCCGCTCCAGGGCGTCAACGCGCTGATCAAGCGCGCCATGGACATCGCGCTCTCCGCGTTCGCGCTGTCGGTGATGCTGCTGCCGGGCCTGATCTTCGCGTGGCTCATCAAGCGCAGCTCGCCGGGACCGGTCTTCTTCAAGCAGGAGCGCATGGGCCTCGACGGCAAGCAGTTCGCCGTCTACAAGTTCCGGACGATGCCGCTCGATGCGGAGGAACGGACGGGACCGATCTGGGCGGATGAAGAGGATTCACGTGCGACGCCGATTGGCGGCTGGCTGCGGCGTCACGACCTCGACGAGTGGCCGCAGTTCTGGAACGTCCTCAAGGGCGAGATGTCGATCGTCGGGCCGCGGCCCGAGCGTCCCTTCTTCGTCGAGCAGTTCAAGCATCGCATTCCGCAGTACATGCTGCGGCACAAGGTCAAGGCCGGCATCACCGGCTGGGCGCAGGTCAACGGCTGGCGCGGCAACACCTCCCTCGAAAAGCGCATCGAATACGACCTGTATTACATCGAGAACTGGTCGGTCTCGCTCGACTTCAAGATCATGTGGATGACGCTGGTGAAGTCCATCGTCCCGCAGCGGCATCTGCCGGCCTGAGCGCCGCCGGCCACACTTTTCGGAGGATTCCTTGCGCGTAGTCATCACCGGCGCCGCCGGTTTCATTGGTTCGCACCTGTCTGAAGCGCTGCTCGATCGCGGCGCCTCCGTCGTCGGCATCGACAACCTGCTGACCGGCGATCTCGGCAACATCGCGCACCTGCGCGATCGCGACTTCCAGTTCATCCGCCACGACGTCACCACCTACATCGACGTCGATGGCCCGGTGGACTACGTGCTGCACTGGGCGAGCCCGGCCAGTCCGGTCGACTATCTCGAACTTCCCATCCAGACGATGAAGGTGGGCGCGCTGGGCACGCACAAGGCGCTCGGCCTGGCGAAGGCGAAAAAGGCGACGTTCCTCGTCGCCTCGACCTCCGAGGTCTACGGCGATCCGCTCGAGCACCCGCAGAAGGAATCGTACTGGGGCAACGTCAACCCGGTCGGGCCGCGCGGCGTCTACGACGAAGCCAAGCGCTTTGCCGAAGCGATGACGGTGGCCTATCGCCGCTTCCACGGCGTCGACACGAAGATCGTCCGCATCTTCAACACCTACGGTCCGCGCATGCGCGTCAACGACGGCCGCGCCGTGCCGGCGTTCATGTCGCAGGCGCTGCGCAACGAGGACGTCACGGTGTTCGGCGACGGCACGCAGACGCGAAGCTTCTGCTACGTCAGTGATCTCGTCGCCGGCATCATCAAGCTGATGGAAGCGCCGGGCGTGAATGACCCGGTGAACATCGGCAACCCGCAGGAGCTGACGATTGAACAGATCGCGCGGCTGATCATCAAGATGACGGGCTCGACGAGCAAGGTGATCTACAAGCCGCTCCCCGTCGACGACCCGAAGGTGCGTCAGCCCGACATCACCCGCGCCCGCACGCTGCTCGGCTGGGAGCCAAAGGTGTCGCTCGAAGAAGGGCTCGGGAAGACGATTGAATACTTCAGGGAGAAGGTGAAGTAGGGGCGTCTCCAGATCGGGAGGCGGGAGGCGGGAGGCGGGAGACGGGAGACGGGAGACGGGAGACGGAAGGCTGTTCCGAAGCGCGTTGCGTGGCGGACGGTCGCCACGCGGCAGCTCCCAAGGCCGCCGGTCGCGAGCACCCGCGCCGCAACGATGCGATTTGCGTCTTCGCCTTGCGCACCTCCGCCTCCCGCCTGCCGCCTGCCGCCTCCCGACCGAGTCAGTCCGCTAGCGCAGTTCTTTCCCAATCCTCCAGATATAGTCGACCGCAGATCCGAGCGTCAGCGCTAGCGAGGTCCAGATCATCAGGTCGACGAGCGGCGACGGCTGTCCCAGCCAGTTGAAGAACATCACCACGATGCACGTGATGATGAACCACGCCGTGGCCGTCTTGCCGAGCAGCGACGGTGGAAACGCACGCGGGCCGGAGACGAGGCTGACGATGGCGGCGGTGAGGACGATGCCGACGTCGCGGCTGATGACGAGGACGGTGAGCCAGATCGGGATGCGGTTGACCAGCCCGATGTTCGGCAGCGTCAGCACGATGAAGGTCGTCACCAGCAGCAGCTTGTCGGCGGCGGGATCGAGCCAGGCGCCGAGCGCGCTCTTCTGATTGGTCCACCGCGCGATGAGGCCGTCCAGCGCGTCGGTGAGCCCGGCGATGCTGAAGACGGTCAGCGCCCAGCCGAACTGTCCATACACGGTGAGCAGCACGAACGCCGGGATCAGCAGCATCCGCAGCAGCGTCAGCTGATTGGCGAACGTGAAGACCGGGCCGGTGGTCATCGCGCCAGCGCTTCGAGCCGGCCGAGCACGGCCAGCGCTTCGGCGCCGGAGACCGGATCGAGCAGGCGGAAGCGTCCGTTCTCCAGCGGCATGACTCCGGAGGCGACCGCTGCCGACACCGCCGGATAACTCAGGTGCGACGGCGCGACGTCGGCGACCGTGACGCGCGCGTTCATCCACGGGCGCGGGGCGTTCGGCTTCACCGCGGCGATCAGCGTGAGCACGCGCTGCACCGTGCGCGCGAGCTCGCCGCGACGGACCAGCGTTGCCGGTTCGAACTGATAGTTCGGCAGCGTGTCCATGACCGACGCCCGCACCACGGCGGTGATCCACGGCTGCGCCCAGTGACCGCGAATGTCGGTGATCACCACCTGACGCGGCGCCGCCCGCGCGACGAGTGACTCGAGGCGGTTGGCGACCAGCGCCGCGACATCCGCGCGCGACACCTGCGGCTTGGTGGGAATCTCCTGATACGGCGCCGGCAGCTTGAGCGTGGCGGCGCGATCGCGCAGCCGCGCCAGCGTCGCCGCCGGCACGATCGACGGATCCAGCCGCTGCGCCTGTTCATAGAGCCGGAGCGCGCCCGGCACGTCGCCGGCTTCATCGGTCATTTCGGCCAGCGCAAACACCGCCCGGGCATCGCCGGAGTCGAGCTCCACGGCACGTTCGAGATGCGTGCGCGCCGCGGCCGTGTCGCCGGCCTTGCGTTCGACGGCCGCGAGATCGCGATAGAGGAACGCCGAGTCGGGTGACGCCGCAATCGCCTGCTCGTAGGCGGCGCGGGCCTGGTCCAGACGACCGGCTTCCGCGGCGGATGTGGCGCGAGTCAGCAGGTCCTGCGTGGCGCGGAAACGCAGGACGTCGACGCGGGCCTGCAGGTCGGTCAGCGACGGATCGACCTTCAGCGCGGCTTCGAAGCTCGACACGGCGTCGCCTTCACGCTTCAGATCGACAAGCGCATAGCCGCGACCGACGAGCGCCGACACCAACTGCCCGTCACGGCCGAGCGCGCGTGTGAACCACTCCTCCGCCGCCGCCGGTTCGCCGCGCGCCAACTCGACGTATCCAAGCGCCGCTTCAGCGCTGGCGCTACCGGGCACCGCCTTCAGCGCGGCCGCGAACTCCCGTTCGGCGTTGCGCAGGTCGCCGCCCTGCAGGAACTGCCAGCCGCGATCGACGCCAGTCCTGAGCGCCAGCGGCGCCGTCTCGACCACGACCGGGCGGATGTAGTCGGGGTGCCGCGGCACGCTCACGACCGGCGGCACCGTCCGGGTCGCGCACGCGCCAATGGCAACCGCGAGCAGCGCCGCAACCGTGAGCGTGCTGAACGATCGCAGGGTCTTCCGCCTCGGTGCTGCGCGCTCCGGCGAGACCTCGCCCTGGCTGGCGCCTCTCGACGAGAGCCGTCTTTCCCCTCCCGCCTCCCGACGTGACCGTTCTGCCGCCTGCCGCCTCCCGCCTCCCGCTTCCCGACGTGACCGTTCTGCCGCCTGCCGCCTGCCGCCTGCCCGCACGGTTTCAGCAGCCAGCCTACGCACGTCGTCCTCCACGGCGCGGCACGGCCGCGACGTCGGCCGACAACTGCGCCACCAGACGCCGCGGCACGTCGGCTTCCAGTTCGACGCGGTCGCCGCTCGAGGTCTGACTGTGCACGCGGCCATGACGGTAGATCCAGCCGAGACGCGCCGCCTGGCCGGGGTCGCGCATGTCAATCACGACGGAGACACGCTGCTGGTCCAGCGCCAGGCGCGACGCGACCGCGGTGAGCAGGTCGGTGCAGCCCTGCCCCGTCGCCGCCGAAATCAATAGCGCCGACGGATCCGCCTCCGCCAGTCGCCGGCGTTCGTCCGCCGACAGTCGATCGATCTTGTTATAGACCTCGATGCGCGGCACGCTCGTCGCGCCCACTTCCTCCAGCACGCGGTTGACAGCGGCCGCATGCCGCTCGCGCTCCGGGTTCGACGCGTCGATGACGTGCAGCACCAGATCGGCGTCGGCCGTTTCTTCCAGCGTCGCGCGGAACGCCGCCACCAGCGTGTGCGGCAGCCGATCGATGAAGCCGACGGTGTCGCTCAGGAACAGCGGCCGGCGATCCGGCAGCATCACCTGTCGCACCAGCGGATCGAGCGTCACGAACAACGCATCCGACGCTTCGGCACCCGCCTTCGTCAGTCGATTGAACAACGTGGTCTTGCCGGCATTGGTGTAGCCGACGAGCGCCACGGTCGGCACGTCCGCCTTGTGTCGGCGATCGCGCAACTGTCCGCGACGCCGCCGCACGGTGTCGATCGCTTCTTCCAGCGCGTGGATGCGCTCGCGAATCCGGCGGCGGTCGGCTTCGAGCTTCGTCTCACCGGGACCACGCGTGCCGATGCCGCCGCCGAGTCGCGACAGCTCGGCGCCCATGCCGACGAGGCGCGGCAGCAGATACTTGAGCTGCGCCAATTCCACCTGCAGCTTGCCTTCACGCGTGCGCGCGCGCTTCGCGAAGATGTCGAGGATGAGCTGCGTGCGATCGATGACCTTGCGGTCGAGCCGCTTGCCGAGTTCGCGCAGCTGCGCCGGCGACAGTTCGTTGTCGAAGATGATGACGTCCACGCCAGCTTCGTCGGCGGCGACGCGCAACAACTCGACCTTGCCGCTGCCGAGAAACGTCGCCGAATCCGGCTTCGGGCGCTCCTGCAGCACGCGCAGCGCCACGACGGCGCCGGCGGCGTCAGCCAGACCTTCCAGCTCTTCGAGAGAACGCTCGGCATCGAGACGACGGGTGGTCCCCGTCATCAGGCCGACGAGGGCCGCACGCTCGGCGCCCGTGGACCGCGGAAGCATGGGGAGATTGTACAGGGAAGCAGAGAGCAGGAAGCAGATTGCAGATTGCAGATAGCAGGTAGCGTCAGCGCATGCGATACCAGACCAGCGCCGCGAGCGCGATGAGGAGCACGATGTCCGCTTCGAACACGATGCGCAGGCCGGGGCCGCTGATGAATCCCGCCACGATCGGGCTCACCGCCAATCCCACCAGCGACGCCGTCGTCATGATGCCGAAGCCAGTGGCGTGCGCGTCGGCCGGCAGCAGCGCGCCGCCCGAGGTGTAGGCGGCCGTCATGCCGACGCCGATCGCCGCGCCCGACACCGCCAGCGCGATCGCGAACGCCCACACCGACGGCACCGCGACGAGCAGCGCGAGACCAAGCGCGGTGAGCAGCGACGACACCGCGATGAGCATGCGCGAGGAATAGCGCTCGAGCAGGGGGCCGGCCCAGTGATGACCGGCCGCGGCGCTGATCGCCGCCACCGAGAACAGCACGCCGGCCACGAACGGCACCTGCACCGGCGGAACCAATCGCTCGACATACAGCGGCAGGATCGGACCGAAGCTGCGGTCCACGAGTTGCAGGCACAGGATGACGGTGAACACGAGCAGGAAGCCGGGCGTGCCGCGCAGGTCGCGCCACACCTCGCGCATCGGCCGGGTGGCCGCCCGGGCCTGGCGCGATCGCGGTTCGGTGTAGAACCACGCGATCAGCAAGATGGCGACGAAGTAGAACGCGGCGGCGATCAAAAACGATCGCCGCAGCCCGACGATGGGCGCCAGCAGCCCGCCGATGATCGGACCAATGGCCGGGCCGAGCCGCTGCGCCACCTGCACCGTCCCGATCGCTTCGGCCATGCGCTCGCGCGGCACCGACTCGGCAGCCATCGACACGGTGAGCGCGCCGTAGCCGGCAAACACCCCCAGCAGGGCGCGCAGCGCGAACAGTTGCCACGGCGCGGTGACGAAGGCCATCGCCGCCTTCGTCAGCACGAAGGCACTGAGCGATCGCAGGACGAGAATCTTGCTGCCGTAGCGGTCGCCGACGCGCCCCCACAGCGGCGCGCTGAAGGCGGTGACGGCCGGCGTCGCGCCGAGCGTCAGGCCCGTCCACAAGGCGATGTCGGCGACGTCCTGCACGCCGAGCTCACGGATGTAGAGCGGCAGGAACGGCATCACGACGGTGAAGCCGGCGAAGCCGATGCCGTTGGCGGCAGCGGCGGTGTAGACGTTGCGGCGCGGCGAGAACGACGGGGTCACGACGGCTCGCCGCGGGCGCGGCACGAACTGGAAGGGACGCGGCGCCTCAGAAGCGGATCTTGACCGACGGCCCGGGGTAAACCTGGATGCTGTCGATGAACCGGATGCGGTGCGGGTTGGTCTGCATGACGACGGAACTGGTGCGGATGCCGTCGCCGAAGAAGCGCACGCCCTTCATCAGCGTCCCGTCGGTGACGCCGGTGGCGGCGAAGATGATGTTCTTGCCGCGGGCCAGATCGGCCGACTTGTAGACCTTCTTGAAGTCGCTGATGCCCATCGCCCGGCACCGCGCCTCGTGCTCCGGCGTGCTGACCACCAGTCGCGCGAAGATCTCGCCGTTCAGGCAGCGCATCGCCGCTGCGGTGAGCACGCCTTCCGGCGCGCCGCCCGTGCCCATCACCGCGTGCACGCCGCTGCCGGCCACGGCGGCGGCAATGCCGGCGGACAGGTCGCCGTCGCCAATCAGCCGGATGCGCGCGCCCGTCGCCCGGATCTCGTCAATCAGCTTGTCGTGACGCGGACGATCGAGCACGACCACCGTGAGTTCGTCCACCTGGCGGCCGAGGCTGCGGGCAATGGCGCGGAGGTTTTCGCGCACCGGCGCGTCGAGATCAACCAGGTGCTTCGAGCTCGGCCCGACGACGAGCTTTTCCATGTAGAGGTCGGGCGCGTGCAGCAGCCCACCGTGTTCGGACGCGGCCAGCACGGCAATCGCGTTGGCGGCGCCGGTGGCGCAGAGGTTCGTGCCTTCGAGCGGATCGACGGCGATGTCGACGCCGTCGTAGGTGCGGCCGTCGCGCTCCTTCTGCGCCAGGCCGACCTTCTCGCCGATGAACAGCATCGGCGCCTCGTCGCGCTCGCCTTCGCCGATGACGATCGTGCCGTCGATGGGCACCGTGTCCATCTCGCGGCGCATCGCTTCCACCGCCGCCTGGTCCGACAGGTTCCGGTCGCCCTGTCCCATCGTGTGCGCACAGGCAATGGCCGCCTGTTCGACGACACGGAGGAACTCCAGGGAAAGATCCGATTCCAATTCGCCGTTGCGCGGGGTGCTGGTCTGCATGGGTGCTGTCCGATCGAAAGAGGGCAAACGGCTCATCGTAGCAGACTCACGGCACCCGCCGCACGCTCACCGCTGCGCCGCGCGTCAGGCCGAGCCGCGCCGCCGCGCTGCCGCCGGGCACGGCAATCTCGAGATGATCCGTGCTGCCGAACAGTGCACACGTCTCGATGCCGCGGGCCTCGTCGTAGGTGGCGACGACGCGATCGACGACGTGCGGGCCGACCGTGATCTGCACGGCGTGCTCCTGGGCGAACTTGTCGAACGACCGCCGGTCGATGTTGGTGATGGCGTTGCCGAAGCGATCGATGCGCCGCACTTCGCCGGTGAGGTCGTCGGCGGTGGCCACCGGCGGCGGCAACTCCAGCCGGTGATAGTCCGACACCGCGCGTCCGAGCGACGCCAGTGCCAGGCCCTTGGCCAGCCACCCGGCCGCCGGCGCGAATCGATCGCGGCCTTCGAAGGTGCGGCTCACCGTCGGTCGCGCGTACTTGCGATCCGTCAGTTCGACCACCTTCTTCGGCGGCGCCTCGGCCAGCACCACGGAGAGCACGCCATTGTCGGGGGCGACGAAGCGGTAGTCGCCCGTGTCCACGGCGAGACCGCGCCGCGCCGATCCGACGCCCGGATCGACCACGACGAGAAAGATGGTGCCGGCCGGAAAGAACCGGTAGCACGCCGCCAGTTCGAGCGCGCCGGCCATCACATCGTGCGCCGGCAGATCGTGGGCGATGTCCACCAGCGTGACGTCGGGACAGACGCCGAGCACGACGCCCTTCATGGCGCCGGCGTAGTGATCGGACGAACCGAAATCGGTCAGGAAAGCGACGATGGGACGGGCCATGGCGCGTCCCGGGCTCAGGCGGGTTTCCGGAACAGGATCTCCCGGACTTTGTTTTTCATCTGGAACGAATCCGACACGCGCAGATCCTTGAACAGGCGGATGATGTCGCCGGTGAGCAGCGCGCGCTGGCGCGGCCGGCTGGCGGGATAGGTGCGATACAGGATCGATCCCACGTCGGTCGACGCCGGATCGAACTGCTCGGTATCGGCGACGACGTACTTCGTGTAGACCGGCTCGGTGGCATCCACCGAACTGAAGAAACCAAGCAACGCGCCGCCCGGTTTCACCATCGTCGAGAGCGCGGTGGCCAGCGCCTGCACGGCCGGCTTCTCGAGATAGTCGAAGACGTCCCAGCAGAGCACGCCGTCGACCGATTCAGGTTCTTCGGTGAAGCGGGTCGAGAAGAACGCCGGCAATCGATCGACCGTGTCGGCCTTGACGTGCCGTTCGATGTCCTGCGCGAGGTCCTCGACGCGGATGCGGCAGCCGAGTTGTTCGCCGAAGAACGTGACATTGCTGCCGACGACAGGGCCCAGGTCCACGAGCACGGGATGCTCGCGGGTCCGGAGCGCCTTGATGAACTTCGGCAGCGCCTTGGTCGGATACGTGACGGTGGGTGACGCGGACGGGGACGGGGTCACCGCCGGTGCGGTGGGAGCCGCGCGGCGATGACCCAGCAGTCCGAACAGGTCCGTCAACGTGCGAGTGGAATCGGCCATCGCACTGAAACGGAGGAGCCTACGCGCCTACCTTCTGGCCGGTCGGCGCGGCGTTGGCCGTCGCCGGGGCAGTGGCGTTGGCAGTGGCGGCGGGCTTGGCCGGCGCCGCCTTCGGCGTGCCGCGCTGCATGTCGACCGCGCCACGGAAGTGAGCGCCTTCGGCGATGGCGACGCGCGGCGAGGTGATGTCGCCGTCGACCGAACCGTTGTCGCGGATATCGACCTTCTCGGACGCCGTGACGTTGCCGGTGACCTCACCGAGCACGATCACCGCCTTCGCGAAGACCTCCGCGCGAATCTTGCCGTTGGGGCCGATGGTGAGGATGTTCTCCTTGAGTTCGATCCGGCCCTCGACGTTGCCTTCGATCGTCAGATCCTCGCTGCCGCTCAACTCACCCTTGATGACGACCGACTTGCCAATATTCACGTTGTCCCCCTGAAGTTGAGTCCGCCGCTCACTCGCTGCCGGGGGCATCGAGACTGCGGGTGCCGCCGGGGCCGCAGGCGCGGGTGCCGGTGGCGTGGCCGGCTTCACCGACTCATCACGCTTCCACATCGTTAGGTTCCTCCCCCTCTCTTGAACGCACAGCGAGGGTTGTCACTTGTCACAAACGGCCCGGGGAAGTAGGGGTTCGCGTCTGAAGTCTGCACAGTATGGAGCGCCATCCGGGCCTTGTCCAGCCCCAATTGCCGCGCTTTCGCCGGAATGTTACGATCTCTGCTCCGGGCGATGCGCATCTATCTCGACCACAATGCCACCACGCCGCCCGCACCCGCCGTCGTCGACATGATGGCCCGTGTGGCCGGCGACGCGTGGGGCAACGCCTCCAGCATCCATCACTACGGCCAGCAGGCCAAGGCCGCGCTCGACGAGGCGCGCGGGCAGATCGCGACGCTGATCGGCGGCGATGCCGCCGAGGTGGTGTTCACCGCCGGTGGCACCGAGAGCGACAACGCCGCCATTCGCGGCGCCGCGGAAGCGCTCGAGGCCACGGGCCGCCGCCACCTGGTCACCACCACGATCGAACACGAGGGCGTGCTGGCGACGATGAAGGCCCTGGGCCGCCGCGGCTGGAACGTCACCTACGTGCCCGTCGACGCCTCGGGCATCGTCTCGGTGGAGGCCGTGGCCAGCGCCATCACCAGCGAGACGGCGCTGGTGTCGGTGATGCACGCCAACAACGAGATCGGGACCATCCAGCCGATTGCGGCCATCGCCGACGCGGCGCATGCCCGCGGCGCGTTGATGCACACCGATGCGGTGCAATCGGCCGGCAAGTTACCGGTGGATGTCTCGCGCATAGGCGTCGATCTCCTGTCGCTGTCCGCGCACAAGTTCTACGGCCCGAAGGGCGCCGGCGCGCTGTGGGTGCGGCGCGGCGTGCGTCTCGTGCCCTTCATGACCGGCGGTCGTCAGGAGCGTGGACGCCGGGCCGGGACGGAGAACGTCGCGGCGCTGGCCGGCATGGGCGTTGCCGCGGCGCTCGCGCGACAGTCGATGGGCACGTGGAGCGAGGCGGCGTCAGCGCCGTCGAGCGGCGAAGGCGCGCGTCTGGCGGCGCTGCGCGATCGTCTCGAGGCCGGCATCCTCGCCGGCGTCAGCGGCAGCGAGCGTAACGGCACCGGCGATCCGCGCGTGCCCAACACCTGCAACATCAGCTTCGATCGCGTCGAATCGGAATCGCTGCTCATCGGCCTCGATCTCGAAGGCATTGCGGTGTCGTCCGGGTCCGCGTGCTCGTCGGGCACGCTCGAGCCGTCGCACGTGCTCAAGGCGATGGGCCTGCCGCATGCGCGCACGCTGGGCTCGGTGCGTTTCAGCCTCGGCGCCATGAACACCGAGGCCGAGATCGATCACGTCGTCAGCGTGTTGCCGCGGCTCGTCGACAAGCTGCGCAGTCTCACCCTGGTCTCGCGCCGGTAGCCGCCATGCGCATTGTCGTGGCGATGTCCGGCGGGGTCGATTCGTCGGTGGCGGCGGCATTGCTGGCCGAGCAGGGCCACGATGTCGTCGGCGTGTCGATGCAGCTCTATCCCTCGGGCGGCGCGGCGCGTGACGGCAGCGTGGTGGAGCGCGCGTATGGCACCTGCTGCACGCTCGACGACCTGCAGGACGCCCGCCGGGTCGCTCACGCCATCGGCATCCCGCACTACATTGTCAATTTCGAGTCGCGGTTCGACGAGGCGGTGGTCGCCAACTTCGTGCAGGAGTACGTGTCGGGCCGCACGCCGATTCCGTGCGCGCACTGCAACAGCGATTTGAAGTTCGACGCGCTTCTCGAACGCGCATCAGGACTTGGCGCCGCCGCGCTGGCCACCGGCCACTACGCGCGCATCTCTCGCGATGACGACGGCGTGTATCACCTGCGGCGCGGTCTCGATCCGGGCAAGGACCAGTCGTACTTCCTGTTCTCGCTGACGCAGGCGCAGATGGGGCAGGCGCGCTTCCCCATCGGCGAACTCGACAAGCCCACCGTGCGCGAGCACGCGCGGCGGCTCGGCCTGCGTGTGGCCGACAAGCCGGACAGCCAGGAGATCTGCTTCGTGCCCGACGGCGACTACGCCGCGTTCGTCGAGCGCGAAGCGCCGGCGCTGACGCGCAGCGGCGTGATCGTATCGAGCGAGGGCCGCGTGCTCGGCACGCACGAGGGCGTGCACCGCTTCACGATCGGCCAGCGGAAGGGTCTGCGCCTGTCCTCGTCGGCGCCGCTCTACGTGACGGCGATCGATGCCGATGCCGCGCGCGTCACCGTGGGCACGCGCGACGCGCTCGATCGCGATCGTCTGGCCGCGACCGGCGTCAGCTGGACCAGCGGCGTCGCTCCGGACGCGTGGCGTCCCGCCCAGGCGCAGATCCGCCATCGACACACCGCCGCCCCCGGCCGCGTCCGCGCGACAGACGACGGCGCCGAGTTCATCTTCGACGCGCCGCAGTCGGCCATCACGCCGGGTCAGGCAGTCGTGTTTTACGAAGAAGATGAACTGATAGGCGGCGGCTGGATTAGGTAGAGGTCAGTGTCCGGTGCCCGACAGGAATCGCTCGGCGTCGATCGCGGCCATGCAGCCGGATCCGGCGGCGGTGACCGCCTGACGATACACGTGATCCTGCACGTCGCCGGCGGCAAACACGCCGGGCACGCTGGTGCGTGATCCCTTGTGGGTCGTGATGTAGCCGTTGTCGGCGAGTTCGACCTGCCCCTTGAAGAGGCGCGTATTCGGCGTGTGACCGATGGCGATGAACACGCCGTCGATCGGCAGCTCGCTCGTCTCGCCCGTCAGGTTGTTGTGCAGCACCAGCGCCGTGACTTCCCCGCGCGTGACGTCTTTGATGTCGCGCACTTCGGTGTGCCACAGGAAGCTAATGTTCGGCGTCGAGAACGCCTTGTCCTGCATCACCTTCGAGGCGCGCAGGCGATCGCGGCGGTGGATCACCACGACTTCGCTGGCCAGCTTCGACAAATAGATCGCTTCCTCGATCGCGGTGTCGCCGCCGCCGACCACGGCGACGCGGCGGCCCTTGAAGAAAAAGCCGTCGCACGTGGCGCACGTCGAAACGCCGCGCCCGGACAACTGCTTGTCGACGCCGAGATCCAGCCACTTCGCCGAGGCGCCGGTGGCGATGATCAACGTCTGCGCCGTGTACGCCGTGCCCGACACCGACAGCCGGAAGGGCCGCGACGACAGATCGACGTTGGTGACGTCGCCCTGCACGATCTCGGCCCCGAAGCGCAGCGCCTGGGCGCGCAGCTCGCCCATCAGTTCCGGCCCCATGATGCCGTCGCGGAACCCGGGCCAGTTCTCGACCATCGTGGTGAGCATCAACTGCCCGCCGGCTTCGAAGCCTTCGATGATGAGCGGCGACAGATTGGCGCGCGCCGCGTACAGCCCCGCTGTGAGTCCGGCCGGGCCGGACCCGATGATGACGACCTGACGATCCGTGTTCATTGAGAGATCAGAGATGCTTGTCGATCATCTGGGAGAGATCGGCCTTCGTGTAGTGCGCACCGACGATCGTTTCCTTCAGCTCGCCGTCCTTGAACAACAGCAGCGTCGGAATGCCGCGCACCATGAAGGACTGCGGCGTGACGGGGTTCTCGTCGACGTTCATCTTGGCAACGGTCAGCCGACCGATGTACTGCTCGGCCAGCTGATCCACCATCGGCGCCAGCCGCCGGCACGGCGCGCACCACTCGGCCCAGAAATCCACCAGCACCACGCCGCTCTTGACCGAGGCGCCGAAGTCGGCGTCCGTAAACGTCTTGACCTTGTCAGATGCCATTACCGTTCCTCTACCCTTTTTGATGCCGGGGACCCCTCGGTGGGGTACCGCGCCGGGAGGCCATCACCCTTTTATACACCTTGACGTACTCGGCCGCCGAGCGGTCCCACGACCAGTCCTTGCGCATGCCGTTCTTCTGCAACCGCGCCCACGCCTTCCGGTTCTCCCGGAACATCGTCAGCGCGGCGGTGAGCGCGGCGCGGAAGGCGTCCGGCGTGTAGTCGCTGAACAGGAAGCCGGTGCCGGCGCCGTTGGCGGGGCTGTAGGGACGCACCGTGTCCACCAGGCCGCCCACCGCGCGCACGACCGGAACCGTGCCGTAGCGCAGGCTGTACATCTGGTTGAGCCCGCAGGGTTCATAGCGGCTCGGCATCATGAACATGTCGGCGCCGGCCTCGATGAGGTGGGCGCGACGTTCGTCGTAGCCGACGTGCACGCCGATGCGATCCGGACGCCAGGCGGACAGGCCGCGCCACATCTCCTGGTAGCGCGGTTCGCCGGTACCGAGGATGGTGAAGGTGGCGTCGAGGAACGGAAGTTCATTGGCCAGCGCGGCGATGAGGTCGAGGCCCTTCTGATCGACCATGCGCGACACCATGCCGATCACCGGACGCGCCAGCGCGTCGGCGTCCACCGGCAGACCATACGCCTCCAGCAGCGCGCGCTTGGCGAGCACCTTGCCCGAGAGATCCGCGGCGTCGTACGGCGCCGGCAGATGCGCGTCAGACGAGGGATTCCACTCGTCGGCATCGATGCCGTTGAGGATGCCGACGAGCCGTGGGCCTGCTGCCTGCATCACGCCCTCGAAGCCGTATCCGTATTCCGGCCGTGTCACTTCCTCGGCGTAGGTCGGGCTGACCGTCGTGACGACAGCCGACGCGGTGACACCCGCCTTGAGAAAGCTGAGCCGATCGTAGAACTCGAAGCCGCTGACGGTGAAGTCGGCCCACGACAAGCCGAGGGGCGGCACCCAGGCCTTGTCGAAGACGCCCTGATACGCGAGGTTGTGGACCGTGAAGATCGTCGCCGCCGGCGGCAGGCGCCGCGCGTAGATCGGCGTGAGGCCGGCCTGCCAGTCGTGCGCGTGGATCACCTGAACGGGATCCGCCTGGCGCGACTGCCAGTCGACCGCCGCCGCCGACAGGAACGCGAAGCGCAGGGCGTTGTCGTCGTAATCGCGATTGTCCTGGTTGTAGATGCCGGGCCGATCGTAGAGCGGCGGGCAATCGAGGAAGAGCACGCGCGCGCCGGGACCAAGTGGCACTTCGTGCAGCGTCGCCTCCCAGAGGCGGCCAGCCATCTCGATGCGCACGGTGTCCACCGCGGGACCGGCGTCGATGCCGCGGTAGCGCGGCGTGATCAGTGTGACGTCGTGGCCCAGGCGTCCCAGCGCCTTCGGCAGCGCGGAGGCAACATCTGCAAGGCCACCGGTCTTCGAAAACGGGAACGCCTCGGAGGCCACCATCAGAATACGGAGGGCCTTTGGAGCGCGAGGCATACGTGTCAGCTTACCGCACCCGATCGTCGATAATCGTCGGATGACGCGAACCTCGCCTGGCGAACGCCAGGTCCCGCGCGACATCCACGAGCTGCGCAGCCTCGCGACGCGCCAGCCGGATCTTGCCGCCGCCGCCACGCTTCACGCCGAACTCGTCGCCATCGTCCGCCGCGTCGAATCGCGGATCTCGAGTCCGTCGCTCGACATCCCCATCGACTTGCTGCAGGCGCGCATGGCCCGCGGCGTGCCGCTCGCGTCCTTTGGCGAGTTTCCCGTGGACTGGTCCGACGTGCGGCTGCTGGTGCGGCAGGTGACCGATGTGTTCCGCCGCATGAACCTCGTCGACGCCGCTGGCGCCGCCCGCCTGCACGCGGCCGGACGCGAGGTCGATCTGTCCGATCGCGCGCGCCGCTGGTACGAACGCGCCGCCGACGCGCCGGAGGATCCCACCGATCCCGACGGCATGTGGGGCGAGGTGCTGATCTGGGCGATGCGTCCGTTCCTGGTGCGCACGGCCGATGTGCTCTCGCGCCGCGTGTCGTTCGACGGCTGGCGCCGCGGCCACTGCCCGGTCTGCGCCGCCGAACCTGAATTCGGCTGTCTCACCGCCGCCGGCGATCAGTTCCTGCTCTGCGGCCGCTGCCACGCGCGCTGGCCCTTCGACGCGCCGTGCCCGTTCTGCACCGCGGCCACCGCCACCGACATCACGGTGATGACGACGGCGGATCGGGTGTATCGGGTGAACCGCTGCGGCAAGTGCGAGCGGTATCTGAAGGTGCTGGATGGCCCGGCGGCCGGCCGGCCGCTGCTGCCTTACTACGATCCGGTAGCGACGCTGCCGCTCGACGCGGCGATGATCCAGGCGCGCTGAGCGCGCCACCTGCTACCTCTGCTGTCCTACTGCTGTTGCTGCTGCAGTGGCGGCGGTGGCGGTTCGGTCGAACCGACCAGCGCCCGCGTGCGCGTCGACAACCAGTTGAACAGGTGTCGCGTTTCCCAGAAGCGGCTGGCGTTCGACTTGGCGCCGAGCACGACCACCGCCACCTGCTGCCCGGTTTGCGGCAGGCGCAGCAGCGAGGCCAGGCAGTAGCCCGAGCGGCTGATGAAGCCGGTCTTGCCGCCGAGCACGTCGATATCGCCGGTCTTGACGAGCTGGTTGGTGCTGTTGGCGCGGATGGCGATCTTGCCGCTGGTGGTGGTGTAGGACGTCTTGCGCATCACGCCACCGATGCGCTCGTCGGCGGCGGCATAGGCGATGAGCTGCGCCATGTCGTAGGCGGACGACACGTTGGTGGCGAGTAGGCCCGACGGGTCGGCGTAGTGCGTGGAGCTGAGGCCAAGCTCAACGGCCTTTTCGTTCATGCGATCGATGAAGCCGTCGCCGCCGTAGGGCGACACGCGCGCCAGGGCGCGGGCGGCGGCGTTGTCCGAACCGACCAGCAGCAGGTTGAGCAGGTCGTCGACCGTGACCTTGTAACCGCGGCGCAGATAGGTGGTGGAGGCGCGCGAGACGTCGCTCACCTGCACGGTGACCGGCGTCGCCAGGTCGATACCGCTTTCGAGCGTGACCAGCGCGGTCATCACCTTGGTGATGCTGGCGATGGAGCGTTCGCTGTCGGCGTTCGACGACCACAGCACTTCGCGGGTGACCGGGTTGTAGATGATGGCGGCTTCGGCGCGGACATCCGGCACCTGCTGGCCGAACTCGTCCATCTTGAATCGCGGGGTCTGGAGTTCGCGGGCTTCACGGGCGCGGGCCTCGGCGCGGGCGCGCGCCACCTTGGCGCGGCGGGCGCGGGCGGCCTTGGCCGAATAGGCCGGCTTGGGCGGCGCCGGGCGCTTGGCCTGCGTGGCGGCCTTCTTCTGCGGTGCGGCCTGCGAATCCGTCGGGGCAAGCAGGCCCAGCACGGCCAACGATGCCACGGCGATTCGATACAGCGGTCTCAAAGCCTTACGAGCCATTGCGCCTCGAGCGAATAGAAAAGACACCGCGCGCCGCCCCGATCAGACGACACCCTATGCGTGGAATGTCGGCATTGTAGCAGCATATCTTTAGTCCGCAACAACTTAAACCCCTCGATGCGCTTCGGGGACGTGCCGATCCACACTCTGACCCTTGGATATGGGCGCGGCCGGGCGCCGTTCGAGCCGTTGGATACGCTCCAGAGCGCACGTGTGAGCTAGTACGCACTTCCGTGTGTTCGTTTCTGTCGAGGCGTGATGACGATGCAGACTCTTTCCGAGTACGAGTACCGCGCGCTGCGCGATGCCATCACCGCCCGCGGCCATCTACGCAGCGCCCTCGCGCTGGCCGGGCTGGGCCTCTGGGCGGGACTCGTGGTGGCGGTGCTGATCGCGCTGCCGGTGCCCGTGGCCGCGCTGGTGCCGCTCACCGTGTTGTGGGGCACGTTCGAGATCATCCGGCCGCTGCATTTCGGCGCCGAACGGATCGGGCGCTACCTGCAGGTGTTCTACGAGGAACGGAGCGGCGCGGACGTGCCGGCCTGGGAGCGCACCGCCATGGCCTTCGGCGCCAGCGTGCCGGGCGCGGCCGGCCATCCGCTGTTCATCCCGGTCTTTGCCGGCGCCACGCTGGTGAATCTGCTGATCGTGGCGCTGCCGGTGCCCACGCCGATCGAGTTCTCGTCCCTCGCGTTGCCCCACGCCTCGTTCCTGCTCTGGCTCGCCCGGAGCGACAGGGCGATGAGGAGACAGAGAAACGACGACCTGGCGCGACTACGCCAAGGTCTTAGGTCTTAAGTCTTGAGTCCTAGGCAAGAACCCGGTCCACGGAGACCCGTG
>JADZCY010000008.1 GCA_020851325.1 Acidobacteriota bacterium
ATCTCGGCGCCCATGAACAGCAGCTTCTTGCCCGGGTGGACGAACATGTAGCCGAGCAGCGCCCGCAGCGAGGCGTGCTGCTGCCACCAGTCGCCGGCCATCTTGCCGAGGAGCGACCGTTTGCCGTGCACCACTTCGTCGTGCGAGAACGGCAGCACGAAGCGCTCGCTGTAGGCGTAGATGAGCGAGAAGGTGATCCGGTTGTGATGCCACTTGCGGTGGATCGGATCCTCCTTCATGTAGTCGAGCATGTCGTGCATCCAGCCCATGTTCCACTTGTAGGTGAAACCAAGTCCGCCGAGATGCGCCGGCCGGGTCACGCCGGGCCACGACGTCGATTCTTCGGCGAAGACGGCAACGCCGGGACACTCGGCTTCGACGAGCTGATTCAACTGCGTGAGGAACTGGATGGCCTCGAGATTCTCGCGGCCGCCGTATTTGTTGGGCACCCACTGCCCTGCCTGCCGTGAGTAATCGAGATAGAGCATCGACGCCACCGCGTCCACGCGCAGGCCGTCGATGTGGAACGCCTCGATCCAGTAGAGCGCGTTCGACAGCAGGAACGATCGCACTTCGTGCCGGCCGTAGTTGAAGACCAGCGTGCCCCAATCCTGATGCTCACCTTGTCGAGGATCGGCGTGCTCGTAGGCGGCGGTGCCGTCGAAACGCGCCAGGCCGTGCGCGTCCTTCGGGAAGTGTCCCGGCACCCAGTCGAGGATGACGCCAAGTCCGGCCTGATGACACGCGTCGATGAACGCGCGGAAATCGTCGGGCGTGCCGAAGCGGCTCGTCGGTGCGAAGAAGCCGATCACCTGATAGCCCCACGAGCCGGTGAACGGATGCTCCATCACCGGCAGCAGTTCGATGTGCGTGAAGCCCATCGCGCGCACGTAGGGCACCAGTTCCGCCGCCATCTCGCGATAGGTCATCAGGCGGCCATCGGCGGCGCGCTTCCAGCTCCCGAGGTGCACCTCGTAGATGGACATCGGCCGATCCACCCACTGCCGCTGCGCCGGACGGCCGCTGAGCCACGCTTCGTCCTGCCACTCATAACTCTCCGGCGCGCAGACGATCGACGCGGTGAGCGGCGGCGTTTCGAACTGACGGCCAAAGGGATCGGCCTTCAGCACACGGCGGCCGTCCGCGCCGAGCACCTCGAACTTGTAGCGATCACCGGCGCCGAGGTCCGGCAGGAAGATCTCCCAGTAACCGCTCGTGCGCTTCCGCATCGGATGGACGCGGCCATCCCAGCCGTTGAAGTCACCGACGACGCTGACGCCGCGTGCGTGCGGCGCCCAGACGGCGAAGTGCACGCCGTCGCGGATACCGTGCGTAATGGGCCGCGCGCCCAGCCGATCGAACGCGCGCACGTGCGTGCCCTCGGCCAGCAGGTGCAGGTCGAAGTCCGTCAGCACCGGCCCGTAGCGAAACGCATCGTCGATGGTGTCGATGGTGCCGTCGTTCGCGGTGAACCGCAGACGGTAGTCGAAGCCGTCGAGCGCGGTGTCGGGCAGGATGGCCTCGAAGAGGCCGGCGTGATGCACGCGCGACATCTCGGCGAGCACGCGGCCGCCGGGCGTAACGACCTCGGCGCGCCGGGCCTCGGGGTTCAGCGCGCGAATGGCAAGGCCGCCGGCCAGCGCGTGCGGGCCGAGCACGGCAAACGGATCGGGATGCGTGCCGTGCACCAGGCCTTCGACGTCGTGAACGAACATGCCCGCAATTCTATCGAGGTACGCCGCCTCGACCGGCATCGCAACCTTGTACACTGAGCTATCGTGTCCAACTCGCTGCTTGCTGCCTTGTCCCTGGGCGCCGTCAATCCCGGCGCCTGCACCGGACCGAACGCGTGGATCACCGACGCCGACGGTCAGACGATTGCCTCGATCAACCCGACCACCGGCGACGAGATCGCCAGCGTCGTGCTGGCGGGCCCGCGCGCCTACGACCGCGTCGCCGCGGCCGCCGCAGCCGCCGCGCGCGACTGGCGCGAGGTGCCGGCGCCACGGCGCGGTGAGGTCGTCCGCGATCTCGGGCAGGCGCTGCGCGATCTGAAGGAACCGCTCGGTGACCTCGTCTCGCTCGAGATGGGGAAGATCCGCGCCGAAGGACACGGCGAAGTGCAGGAGATGATCGACATCTGCGACTTTGCCACCGGGTTGTCGCGGCAGCTCTACGGCCTGACGATCGCGTCGGAGCGGCCGGGGCACCGCATGATGGAACAGTGGCATCCACTCGGCGCCATCGGCGTCATCACGGCGTTCAACTTCCCCGTCGCCGTGTGGTCGTGGAACGCGGCGCTGGCGGCGGTGTGCGGCAACACGGTGGTGTGGAAGCCGGCCGAGCCGACTCCGCTCACGGCCGTGGCCGTGCAGCACATCGCCAACCGCGTGATGGCGGACCACGGCTTGAGCGGCGTGTTCACGCTCGCCGCCGGCAAGGGCAGCGACATCGGCGAGGCGATGCTGCACGACGCGCGCCTGCCGCTCATCTCGTTCACCGGATCGACGCCGGTGGGCCGTCACGTGTCGCAGACGGTAGCGGCGCGGTTCGGCAAGACCATCCTCGAACTCGGCGGCAACAACGCCATCGTCGTCGCGCCGGATGCGAACCTCGATCTGGCCGTGCGGGCGATTCTCTTCGGCGCGGTCGGCACGGCCGGACAGCGCTGCACGTCCACGCGCCGCATCATCGCGCACGCCAGCGTCGTCGACGAGTTGGTGGCGCGGCTCGACAAGGCCTACGCGCAGGTGGCAATCGGCGACCCGCTGCAGACGGGCACGCTGATGGGGCCGCTCGTCACTGACGCGGCGGTGGCGCAGATGCAGACGGCGCTGAGCGATGCCGTCGCCCAGGGCGGCACGGTGGTCCGCGGCGGCGCGCGCCGTCCCGATATCGGCCCGCAGTTCGTCGACCCCGCCATCATCCGCATGCCGGCGCAGACCGATGTGGTGAAGCGTGAAACCTTCGCGCCGATCCTCTACGTGCTGAGTTACGACACGTTCGCCGACGCCGTGGCGCTGCACAACGACGTGCCGCAGGGCCTGTCGAGCGCGATCTTCACCGAGAGCATGCGCACGGCCGAAGAGTTCGTCTCGGCGCGCGGTTCGGACTGCGGCATCGCGAACGTCAACATCGGCACCTCGGGCGCGGAGATCGGCGGCGCGTTCGGCGGTGAGAAGGAAACCGGCGGCGGCCGCGAATCGGGCTCCGATGCGTGGAAGGGCTACATGCGCCGGCAGACGAACACCGTCAACTGGTCCACAGCGCTACCGCTCGCGCAAGGCATCACGTTCGGAGAGTAATGCGCCCGGCGCCGCGGTGCGAGTGGGCACCGCTTCAGTTCGACCCCGCACCTCCGTGGAGCACCCCCGTGGAGCACCTTCGTGGCGCACCCCCCGTGGAGCACCCCCGTGGAGCACCTTCGTGGCGCACCCCCGTGGAGCACCCCCGTCGTATCATTCCCTATGTCTCACGCAACGTTCACTACCTCAGCCGGCACATTCAAGGTGCGGCTGTTCGACGACAAGGCGCCGAAGACGGTGGCCAACTTCACGGGCCTCGCCTCCGGCACGAAAGAGTTCATCGATCCGTCCACGGGCAGCAAGGCGACGCGGCCCTTCTATGACGGCCTCATCTTCCACCGGGTGATCGACGGCTTCATGATCCAGGGCGGCTGCCCCGAAGGGTCAGGCCGAGGCGGTCCGGGCTACAAGTTCGCCGACGAGTTCGGTCCCGGGCTGAAGCACGACAAGGCCGGCCTGCTCTCGATGGCCAACGCCGGCCCCAACACCAACGGCTCGCAGTTCTTCATCACGCTGGCGCCGACGCCGTGGCTCGACAATCGTCACGCCATCTTCGGCGAGGTGGTCGAGGGGATGGATGTCATCCAGGCGATCGGCAAGACGCCAACCGGCGCGCAGGATCGTCCGGCGAAGGACATCACGATCGAGAAGGTAGAGATCACGCAGTAGTGCTACACGGGGGTGCGGCACGGAGGTGCGGCACGGAGGTGCTACACGGAGGTGCGGCACGCAGGTGCGGCACGGTCGTGTTATCCGCGTAAGCGCGACCACCACGACTTCGTCGCCGGTTGTGGTGGTGGCGGCGGCGTGATCACCGGCGGGGCGGTGGCCGTCTCCAGCAGGCGGCGGAGCTCGCCATCGAGCGTCGGCGGCACGTCGACCCCCGCGGACGCGCCGGCCAGGCGCAGGCGCGTCCAGCGCAGCGCCTGCGATTGACGACGACACGCTTCGCAGGTGGCGAGATGCGCGTCGAGCGCGGCGCGGTCGGCGGCGTCGAGCCGGCCGTCGAGCGCGTCCTGCAACGTCAGCAGCGAATGATGGGCCGCCATCACGCTCGCGGGTGCGCGCCGCTCGTGCGACGGGCGAAATCGGCCAGCGCGTGGAACACCCGCGCGCGGGCCGTCAGCAACAGGCCCTGCACCACTTCGACATCGGTGTGCAGCGCCACGGCGGCTTCCTCGTAGGTCAGGTTCTCGACATCGACGAGCAGTACGAGAAAGCGCTCGCGTTCGCCCAGGTGCCGCAGCGCGATGTCGAGCTCCGGCGACGCATCGAGGCGCGACATCAGCAGCCGCTCGAAGTCGACCTCGTCGCCATCGAGCGCCGATGCCAGCAGGTCGTCCGGTGCTTCGGGACCGGACTCGCGTTCGCCGCGGCCTTCGCGCTGCCAGTAGCGTTCGAGCGCCAGCCACAGCGCGGCGTGCAGGCGTCCGCTGAGCTCAGCGGCTGGCGGCCGCGCCAGCAGCCACGTCTGACTGCTGCTCACCGCATCACGCACGACCGCCGCGGCATCGTCCGCGCGGCGCGTCATGCGGCGGGCGGTGCGATAGAGCGCGGGCGCCACCGGCCGCAGCGCATCGAACGCGGCATCGACATCGGTGGCGAACGGCGAAGACGGATCGACCATGGACGATGGGTGCTAGCATACGCTCCCTGTCCGATTTCCGGTGGACATCTCTCGTGGCCTGCATGCAGGCCGAGGGGAAGGCCTGATGACGATGACCCTGCGCGTGTCCCTGCTCGTCCTGTGGTGTTGTTGCTGCTTCGCACCGACGCCGGCCGCGGCGCAACCGCCGGTCGGCGCCCCCGATCCCGGTCCTCCGCCCAAGTACGTGGCCGAACCCATCACCCTGCTGAGCACGGCCCTCGGCACCTTCCACCGCCCCATCTCGAGCACCGACGCCGAGGCCCAGCGCTTCTTCGATCAGGGCTTCCAGATGATGTACGCGTTCGCGCGGTTGGACGCGGTGCGATCGTTCCGCGAGGCGTGGAAGCGTGATCCGAATTGCGCCATCTGCTACTGGGGCGAGGCCTGGGCGTGGGGCTCGTATCTGAACGGGCCGATGCCGGCCGAGCAGTCGCCGTTCGCCTACTACGCCATTCGCAAGGCGGTGAGCCTCAAGGACGTGCAGGCCAGCGCCGTGGAGAAGGACTTCATCGACGCGATGGTGCCGCGCTACATCGAAAAGTTCGATCCGAAGACGCGCCGCCAGCAGGACGAGGCCTACGCCGAGTCGATGCGCAAGCTGGCCGAGAAGGATCCGAACGATCTCGACGCGGCCACCCTGTACGGCGATGCGCTGTTCCTGCTCGAACCGCGGCGCGGACGACGGGACGTGGAGGCGCCGAACATCAAGCGGCTGCACGGCGTGCTCGAAGGCGTGCTGGCGAAAGACAACAAGCATCCCGGCGCCTGTCATCTGTATGTGCACGCCACCGAGTCCACCGTGCGGCCGGATCTCGCCGAGGCGTGCGCCGAGTTTCTCGGCAAGTCGATCCCCGGCGCCAGCCACATCCAGCACATGCCGTCGCACACGTGGAACGAAGTGGGCCGCTGGGCCGATTCGGTGCGCGCCAATCTCGAGGCGTGGCACTCGGATCTGAAGGCCGACATCGGCGAAGGCTTCGCGATCTATCCCGATCACAACCTGCACATGCTGCTCTACGCCGCGTCGATGGACGGCCAGGGCGCCATTGCCATGCAGGCCGGCAAGGACTACACGAAGCGCACGGGCGACACGATGTATCAGGTGTTGACGATGATTCGCTTCGGCCGCTTCGATGAGGTGCTCGAAGTGACGAAGCGTCCCGAACGCGAAGTGCCCGCCGGCGCGTGGGACTTCGCGCAGGGTTACGCCCGGCTCAGAACCGGCGACATCGACTTCGCGAAGCTCCATCTCGGGCGCGTGCGCAAGACCGCCGACACCTCGTCACAGGAATTCCGCCAGCATCCGGCAAAGCGACTGCTCGGCGTGCTCGCCGGCATTCTCGAAGGCGAAATCCTGCTCGCGGAGAAGAACGTTGCCGGCGCCATCACCGCATTTGAAACCGCGGTGCAACTGGACGATGAACTGGAGTACGACGAACCCGAGCCGCTCCCCTTCCCGGCGCGCCACTGGCTGGGCGCCGCGCTCATCGACGCCGGCCGTCACGCCGACGCCGAGAGGGTATACCGCGAGGACCTGCAGGACCATCCGCACAACGGCTGGTCGCTGATCGGCCTGCAGCAGGCGCTGAAGGCGCAGGGCAAGAAGGACGCTGAGGTCGACAAGGACCTCGAAAAGAGCTGGGCTCGCGCCGATCACTGGGTCCGGGAATCAAGGAAATGAGAATCTGGGGACCTCGTGATCTCGTGAGGTGACGATCAATCGAGCGACCTGGAGATGTCGGGATCTATCTGGTGACCTGC
>JADZCY010000009.1 GCA_020851325.1 Acidobacteriota bacterium
CGCGGTGTTGGCCAGCAGCGCACCTTCCACACCGCCACGATGCTTGAAGCCGCCGGCATCCCGGTCGTCAACGCGTCCGCTGTGCTGGAGTGCTGCAACGACAAGCTGCGCACCTCGGCGGCGCTGGCGCGTGCCGGTGTACCCCAGCCGGAGCTGCGTGTCGCCTTCTCGCCGGACGCCGCCCTGCGTGCCATCGATGAGCTGGGCTATCCGGTCGTGCTGAAGCCGGCCGTCGGCTCGTGGGGGCGGCTGTTGGCCAGGATCAACGATCGCGATGCAGCCGAAGCGATCTTGGAACACAAGCAGGTGCTCGGTGGATTCCACCACCAGACGTTTTACATTCAGGAGCACATCGCCAAGCCGGACCGCGACATCCGTGCCTTCGTCGTCGGTGGCGAAACGATCTGCGCGATCTACCGCTCCAGCAGCCACTGGATCACGAACACCGCCCGTGGTGGGCAGGCGACGAACTGCGTGGTGACACCCGAGCTCGCTGACCTGTGCAGTCGTGCCGCAGCGGCTGTCGGCGGCGGTATCCTGGCGGTCGATCTCTTCGAGGATCCGCAGCGTGGCCTGCTCGTCAACGAGATCAACGCCACGATGGAGTTCCGTAACTCGATCGACACCACCGGCGTCAACATCCCCGCCCGCATCATCGATCACGTCCTCGCCGTCGCCCGCCGCCGATCCCTCGTCGCTGCATAAAAAGGTGCCGACCTCCCAACCGGGGATCGGCACTCAAACACTGCGACTCCATAACTCCCCCTCTCCCAACGTTGGGAGAGGGGGACGGGGGGTGAGGGCCGCCGCCTCTAGTCCGCCGCCTTGTCGGCGATCTCCAGCACCTCATCCAGCACGGACAGGGCGCGCTTCACTTCGTCCGGCGTGATGATCAGCGGTGGCGCGCAGATGATGACGTTCCAGTGCGCCATCAGCGACACACCGCGGTTCATCGCCTCACCGGTCATCTGAGCGACCGGACCCATCGCCGGGCCGGCCGCGTTGAACGGCACCAGCATCTCGCGCGTCTCGCGGTTCTTGACCAGCTCAACGCCCCAGAAGCAGCCGCGTCCGCGCACGTCACCGATGCTCTTGTGCTTCTTCTGCAGCTCACGCAGGCCGGGGCCGAGGACGTCGTCGCCGATCATCTTGGCGTTCTCGACGACCTTCTCTTCCTTCATTGCATTGATCGCGCCGATGCCGGCTGCGCAGGCCAGCGGGTGGCCGGAGTAGGTCAGGCCGCCGTAGTAGACCTTGTCCTGAAACTTGTCGGCGATCTTCTGCGAGATGAGCACCGCGCCCAGCGGGACATAGCCGGAGGTGAGGCCCTTGGCGCAGGAGATCAGGTCTGGCTCAACGCCGAAGCCTGCCGAGCCGAACCAGTAGCCGGTGCGGCCGAAGCCGGTCATGACTTCATCGAGGATCATGACGATGCCGTGGCGGTCGCACAGCTCTCGCACACCCTGCAGGTAGCCGTCGGGCGGCACGAGGATGCCGTTCGTGCCGACAATGACCTCGAGGATGATGCCGGCGACCGTCTGCGGGCCTTCGTACATCACGACCTCTTCGAGGTGCGCCAGCGCCCGGTCGCGCTCCTGCTCCTCATTCTCGGAGTGGAACGACGAGCGATAGGTGTACGGGCCCATGAAGTGGACGACGCCGCTGATGGCTGGCTCCGACGCCCAGCGTCGTGGCTCACCGGTCAGGGCGATCGCGCCGTGGGTCGCGCCGTGGTACGAGCGATAGGCAGACAGGATCTTGTGCCGACCGGTTGCCTCACGGGCGAGGCGGATGGCGTTCTCGTTCGCCTCAGCGCCGCCGTTGGTGAAGAAGGCCATGTTGAGATCGCCGGGTGCCAGCTCGGCCAGCATGCGGGCCAGCTCGGACGAGCGCTCGTTGGCGAAGCTCGGCTGGATCACGCACAGCCGATCGGCCTGTTCCTTGATCGCCGCGACGACCTTCGGATGCTGATGACCGAGATTGGTGTAGACGAGCTGGCTGGCAAAGTCGAGGTAGCGCTTGCCCTCGAAATCGAAGAACTCACAGCCCTCGCCACCTGCCACCGGCATCGGGTTGATCTTGCTCTGTGCCGACCACGAGTGGAACACGTGCGCGCGGTCATCGCGACGGACGCGTTCCTCGGCTTCCATGTCCATCAGAACCACTGTGTTCTCCTTTCGGGACACCGTTTGTCCGGCGTCTCGGTTCTCCCGCACCGCTGTGCGTCACCATAACATGCTACATGCCCTGCTCAGCCCGATCGAACAGGCGGCCGTGCATCCGCAGATAGCGCGGCGCGCCTTCTGCCGTCGGCACAACGTCGATCCGGGTGCCGGTTGCCGGTCCGGCGGTGTTGATCAGCTCCCATTCGCTGATCGGCGCGAACGACTCGTCCGGCCAGCGCACTGGTTTGCCGCCGTTCGGACCCGGGCGGGTCAGCTCCAGTCGGAATCCGTCGCCATCGCGGACGATATCGATCGTCGAATCCATCCCGCTGTAGCGACCGGCGATGCGGTCGGCCTGCGCGTCATCGAGCGTCACTGTCGCTGGCGACGGATTGACGAGGCCCAGCTCCCGCTCCAGGAACCAGCGCTCGATGGCACGGTTGGCCAGGTCGCCGCGCCCGCTGTTCGTGAGTACGACGAGCGCCGCCTGCTTCTCCGGCACGAGTGTCAGCAGCGACTTGAAGCCGTTGATGCTGCCGCCGTGCCCGATCACCTGCACACCGTCGATCGTGCGGATATCCCAGCCGATGCCCCACTGGTCGGCCCAGTTGGCGGCCTGCCGCTGTGGCTCGCGCATGGCGCGCAGCGTCTCCGCGCCGATCACCCGTTGGCCATCGACGGTGCCGTCGCCGAGATGGAAGCGGGCGAAGCGCAGCAAGTCCGGCACGTTTGCGTAGACACCACCGGCCGGCAGGCGATTGCGCGGATAGTACTGGTCGGCCGGTACGTGCTCGTCGGTGTCGGGCGTGCGCTGGTTGTGGCCGAGGGCGTGCGGACTGGAAATCGCCTCGTGGCTGAAGAAGCAGGCGCGCTCCAGTCCCAGCGGCTCGAACAGCCGCTCGCGCATCAGCTCATCGAACGGCTTGCCGCCGACTACCTCAAGAATGCGTCCGGCCAGATGGAAGCCGGAGTTGCAGTAGAACCACAGCTCGTCCGGCTCGGCGTACTGGCGCAGCGTGTGGAATTCGCCGACGGCGCGCTCCAATGCATCCGCACCCCA
>JADZCY010000010.1 GCA_020851325.1 Acidobacteriota bacterium
ACAACCTGACGGTGCTGATGAACGTCGTGCAGGCGCTGCTGCTGCAGATGACGAAAGAGGGCGCATCGAATCAGGCGCGCTATCTGGCGCAGGAACACCTCGCACGCGCCGAACGGCTCGCGCCGCGTTCGGAGAAAGTTGCACAATTGCGCGCGAAACTCGGCTCACTGGCAGCGACTCCGGCAAAGCAGGCCAGCGCCTGATGGAGGCGCATGCCGCACCGCCGCCGCACGAGGCCTTTGCCGATCTCCTCGCGAGCGCGGTGCACGACATCAAGAATTCGCTCGGGCTCGTGCTGAACTCGGCCGAGCACATCGCCGACACCGTCGTCGTCGCGCGCGAGGATCACGAGGCACTCGTGATGCTCCAGCACGAAGCCCGGCGCGTGAATTCGGATCTGATGAACCTGCTCGGGCTCTACAAGCTCGAACGCGGTGCGGCGCTGGTGGCGCCGGATGTCGTCGATTGCGCCGAGCTGATGGCCGAACTCGTCGCCTGGAACATGCCGCTGCTCGCATGCCGCGGCATCATGCTCGACGTCGAGGAATGCGCGGCGGCTGAGGGCTATTTCGACCGGCTCCTCGTGGTCGGCGTGCTGAACTCGGTGCTGAACAACACCTTCCGTCATGCGCAACGCCGCGTGTCGATAGGCTGCGCGGTGCACGAGGGCTACACGATCTTCACCGTCCAGGACGACGGCGACGGCTATCCGGAGGCCATCCTGCACTCCGATCTGTCGACGCCGTTCGTCGGCGCAACGCGCGGCAGCACCGGGCTCGGACTCTACTTCGCCCGCCGCGTCGCCGAACTCCATCGCCACCGCGACCGCTGCGGTCGCGTCGAACTGTCGAACCGCGCGGGTAGCTGCTTCCAGCTCTTCCTGCCTTAGGCTTGCCCAGTCGCGCTCGTCGTGGCTGCGCCGTCTGACAGGCAAAAAAACGGTTGGTCGGCACCGAACTCAAACCGCCCGCACGACACGCTACTTCCGCGTCGGATGGAACTCACGGAGGAATGCCGGTTGCTGGCGCCAGGGGCGGCCGGCGAGCAAGCCGCCGTCGACGACCAGCGCGTGGCCGTTGACGTAGGAGGACTCGTCGCTCGCGAGCCAGCACACGGCGCTGGCGATTTCCTGCGGCTGGCCCATGCGCGGCATCGCCTGTTCGTCGACGTGCAGATCGCGGATCTTGGCCATGCGCGCCTTCCAGCGTTCATCGGTGACGCCGGTGTGGATCGGTGTCTCGATGTTGCCGGGGCACACGGCGTTGACGCGGATCCCCTGCTCGACGAGCTCGAGCGACACCGATTTCGTCAACTGCACGACGGCCGCTTTGCAGGCGGCGTAGATGTGCGGACTGTAGCCGCCCATGAGACTCGCCACGCTCGCGACATTGACGATGCTGCCCGCCTGCTTCGGCGTCATCGCGCGCGCTGCATGCTTGATGCCGAGGAAGACGCTGCGCAGGATCACGGCCTGTGAATAGTCCCATTCCTCGACCGGGATCGATGCAATCGGCCCCAGCGTGCCGATGATTGCCGCGTTGTTGACCAGCACGTCGAGCTTGCCGTAGCGCTCCTGCGCGATGCGGCAGGCATTCTCGAAATCATGCTCCTCGCGCACGTCGAGACGCAGCGCGAGCGCCTTCGGTCCGAGTGCCTGCGCAAGCGTCGAGGCTTTCGCGTCCTGGATGTCGCCGATGATGACGATGTCGCCGCGCGCGACGAAGGCCCGCGCACAAGCCTCGCCTATGCCGCTCGCCCCGCCGGTGACGAGACATACTCTTCGTTCGGCCATGGAAACTCCTCTCGTACCGGGCTGGAAAAACGAACCCCCGCCGGGGCGGGGGTTCCTGATGCAGCGGTCGTCGTTCGCGCCTAGTGCGCGTGTCCGCACCCCCCCATGCCGCAGCCGCCCATGCCACCCATCACCGGCGGCCCGGCGTCGCAGCCGAGGCTGGCGCCACTGGCGATCATCGAGGCGGCCAGTTGCTTGGCGACGGGCGTGTCCGCCGGCGTCGCGTCGAGCGACACACCGGCCAGCGCACAGAGCTCGCCCCAGGTGCGGACTTCCTCGCTCATGCGGTGTTTCACTTCGAGGGTGCGGCCGTTCGCCGCGCAATGGTAGTCGTAAGTAGGCATCGGCGCTGTCTCAGAAATTCTTCGTGGAGTGGTAGGCGCGGGTGGTGGTGCTGGCCCCGAAGGCCGAGCCGCCGCTCGAATTGCTGCCGAGGTTGTTCGATTGCAACACGCCGGCGCGGGTGAAGGTCTTCGCCACGGGCGCGTCCGCGGGGGTGTCATCGGGCGCGACGCCGGCCCGCTGGCACAGCTCGCCCCAGGTCGTGATTTCCTCGCTCATGCGGTGCTGGACCTCGACCGTACGGCCGTTGGCGGCGCAGAGGTAGTCGTAAGTGGGCATCTGAATCTCCGGTCGAATTCGGACTGGAGCGGATTATAGCCGCGCGCGGAGTCGGGGCCAGCAGGCCCGAAGCTGCCAGCCGCCGGCTCGGCACCCCGCCATATACCCGGGACTGACCAGGAAATACTCCCGACGCGCAGAACATTGTTCAATTGAAGAATACGGCCCCGGGCTTTCTCACGGCAGTCTCGTACCTGCACCCGCCACCGAATCGGACGGGCGCGAACATCTCATCAAGAAAAGCCCAGGGAGGAAACCATGGCCCGACCCATCCGCCTGCAGCTCGCGGGCGCGCATTACCTCGTCACCGCCCGCGCCGCGAGTCCGGATTGTCTGTTCACGGACGAACAGGATCGCGCCTGCTTCATCGAAGCCGTCGAGCGCAGTTGCACCCGTTACCGCTGGCGCGTCGTGGCGTGGTGCCTCGGCATCGATCACTACCAGCTTCTGCTCGTCACCGAACGCCCGAACCTCGCGGCGGGTGTGCGTCACCTGAACAGCGTGCATTCGCAGCGGCTGCACCGGCAGCGGCGTGCCCGCGGCGAACTGTTCGACGGACGTTATGCGTCGGTGATCGTCGACCCCGCGCGTTCACTGTTCATCGCGACGGCGGACGTGCTGCTCGCACCCGTGCGCAGCGGGCTCGTCGCCGACGTCGCGGACTGGCCGTGGTCGAGCTGGCACGCGACGACTGCCGCAGACCCGGCACCGGCATGGCTCGCCGTGCGCGAACTGCTGCAGCCGTTCGACGACGACGCGACACTCGCCGCCGCGGGCTTCACCGCCGCGCTGCGCGCGCTGCCGCCACCGGTAGACGACCCGGACGCGCCGCCGAAGATCTATGCCGACGCCGAGTACATCGCGAAGCTCGTCGCCAGCAACGTGCCGAGCGAGGACGAAGACCGTATCGTCTTCGGGCGCCTGCGGCCCGCACTGCGCGACCTCGCCGCGATACACCCCGATCGCCACGCGGCGATGCGCGAAGCGTATCGTGTCGGGTATTCGCAGAAGGAAATCGCGCGCTATTTCAACGTGCACACGGCGACCGTGTCGCGGGCGGTCGCGGCCGGTTCGAACTGGCCACGCATCACGTCGCCATTGATCGCGGCTTTGCGGTATGTCCACGACTGACACCACGATCTGGGACTACGTCGTCACCTATGGTGGACCGTCGCTGTTCATGACGGCGGTCTTCGTGTTCGTGATGCCGCTGGTCTGGTTCAAGCTCGCGCGGCCACGCTTCCGGCGCTGGCCGTCGCGACTCGCCGTGATGCTTGGCGCATGGCTGATCGCCTGGTTCATCGCCTACGGTGACGTGCTGATGATCGCGCGTGAAGCAAAGCGGGTGTGTGAGGCGGAAGCGGGGTTGAAGGTTTATCG
>JADZCY010000011.1 GCA_020851325.1 Acidobacteriota bacterium
ACTGCACGGCGCGGGCCGGCACGACCAGCGCGCGATGCGGCGCGGCGCCGCCGAGCGTCACCGTGACGAACATCTCGGGCTTCAGGCGGCGATCGGGGTTTTCCACCTCGATACGCAGGGTGACGCGGCGCGTGCCCGGATCGACGATGTCGCCGATGGCAGCCAGCGTGCCGCGGAACGTTTCGCCCGGATACGCCGGCGTGCCGATGGTGACCTCGCGTCCGGCAACGACACGCGCGAGGCGCGATTCGTCGATGGCGGCGGTGATCCACAGGCGCGTGAGATCCGATAGCACCAGCAGCGGCGTGCCTGGTGTGACCGCGGTACCGCGAGAGGCCTGGCGCTCGACGACGGTGCCGGCAAACGGCGCGGTGACGGGGACGTCCTGATCCTCGGCGGGATTGGCGTCGGGTCGCGGTGTCAGCCCGTAGTGGCGCAGGTCCAGTTCGGTGCGCGTGATCTCGGCGCGCGCGGCGGTGAGCGCCTGCGTCGCGGTGTTGAGATCGGCGCGGGCTCGCTCCAGTTCCTGCGCCGACAGCGCCTTGTCGGCGACGAGCTGCGCGGCGCGGGATTCGGCGGTGCGCGCGTAGGCCAGTTCGGTGTCGAGGCGCTGCAACTCGGCCTGCGCCTTGAAGTAGGCCGCCCACGCGTCGTGCACGACGTGGCTGTGGATGCGGCCGACGACGGCGCCGGCGTTGACGCGGTCGCCGACCTGGACGCGAAGGTCATCGACGACGCCTTCGACGAGTGCGCCGAGTCGTGCGGTGCGCCGTTCGTCGAAGGTCACCACGCCCGAGGCGCGCAGCGGTTCCGTGCGTTCGACGAAGCGGGCCGGCGCGGTGTCGATGCCGGCGGCCTTTGCTTCGGCGTCGGTGAGGGTGACGGATGTCTTCGGCGTCGCGGCCGGCGCGGCGGCCACGGTGGGTTCGGCGCCGCGGCCGCACGCCAGTGTCGAAGCGGTCGCAGTGGCGAGCAGGGCAAGCGTTAGGGCACGGGGCGTCATGGCAGTGGTTCCTCTCCCGCGGCGAGTCGGGCGGCGATGGCGGCGGCCACCGCGTCGATTTCCAGGTCGATGGCAATGAGTACGGCGTCGGCGTGGACGCGTTCGGCGTCGACGAGGCGGAGCACGTCGAGCGCGCCGGTTTGAAACGCGGCCCGTGCGGCATCGCGTGCGGCGCGGGCGGGATCGACCAGCGTAGTGCGGGCGTCGCGCGCCTGCGCGGTGAGCCGCGTCGCCGCTTCGCGCGCGGCCAGCAGTTCGCCGCGGGCGCGGCGTTCGGCGGCGGCGCGTTCGAACTCGGCGGCGCGGAGTTCGCCGGCGGCAATCACGCGCGCCAGGTTGTTGCGGCCGAACACCGGCAGCGGCACCGAGACGGTGACGAGCGCGGTGTCGTAGCCGACGGTGCGCTTGTAGCCGGCGTTCACCGACGGATCGGGCACGCCGCGCGCCTGTTCGAGGCGCAGCGACTCGCGGGCTTCGTCCACGGCACGGACCGCGAGGATCACATCGGGCCGGCGAGCGAGCACGGCATCGACGTCGGCGGCATCCACCGGCGGCGGCGCCGGCGCATCGAGCGTGTCGAGCGTGGCGTCGACGTCCAGCCGGGCCGAGAGTTCGGCCAGTGCCTGCGCGGCGGCGGTTTCGCTGCGGACCAGATCGAGGGCGGTGCGCGCCTGTTCGACGCGCAGCTTCAACAGGTCCGCTTCGGCGGTGGTGCCGACGGCGACGCGCCGGTCCAGCACGCGCACCATTTCGGTGAGGTCGGCGGCCTGCGTGGTCAGCGCCTGTTGCCGATGGCGGGCGCGGACGGCTTCGAGGAACACCTGTGCGACATCGCGAACCAGATTCCGCTCGACAAGGGCGGCGGTGGCGGCTTCGACGCCGGCGCGAGCTTCGGCCACGGCCCGGCGGGCGCCGCGCTTGCCGCCGACTTCGATGAGCTGCGTCACCTCGGCAAAGGTGTCGAGTGGCAACTCGCGCCGCGAAACGCCGGAGAACCAGTTTTCGGAGCGGAACTCGAAGATCGGATTGGGCAGACGGGCCGCGTCAGCAACACCGGTGCGCGCCGCCTCGGCCCGGGCCCGGCCAGCCGCTGCCTCTGGCGCCACCGCCCTCGCCCGCGCGATCGCGTCAGCCAGCGTCAGCCGCGAAGCCGCCGGCTGCGCCCCCGCCCAGGCCGGCGCGGCCAGCAAGGCGGCGAGCAGCCACGAAGCGGTAAACCGGGTGCAGTACATCCACCCGGTGTGTACCAACAGAGGGTGAGAGGGGGATGAGAAGCAGCAATAACGATCGGCGATCGGGGGATCGGGCGATTGTTGACAATTGCCCATCGGCGATCGGTGATTCGGATTTCGAATCGTTCGATTTGCGATCGCCCAATCGTCAACAATCCCCCGATCCCCCGATTGGTCAATCGCCAATGGCAACTCTCTGAGCCTCCCCTCCGTCAAACCCGGTCACCATGGATGCCGTTCTTCAAGACCTCCGTCACGCGCTGCGTGGGCTGTGGCGCACGCCCGCGTTCACCGTCATCACCGTGCTGACGCTGGCGCTCGGCATCGGCGCCAACACGGCGATTTTCTCGATCGTCAACGACGTCATCCTCCAGCCGCTCGGCTATCCGCAGCCGGACCAGTTGATGTTCCTGACGAGCCGGTTCCCGGCCCAGGGCTTCGACGAGTTCTGGGTGTCGCCGCCGGAGTTTTTCGAGTTCCGCGAGATCAACCAGTCGTTTGCCGCCGTCGGCGCCTACACCACCGGCGAAGTGAACCTGATGGCGGGCGAGCGGCCGCGCCGCGTGCGGTCGGCACAGGTCACCGACGACCTGCTGACGGCGCTTGGCCTGCGGGCGGCGCAGGGACGGGTGTTCGCTCCGGGTGAAACCGACGCGCCGAGTCCCACATCCCCACTGCCGCCGGGGACGCCGCCGCCGCAACCGCCGCGCGTGGCCATCCTGTCGCACGAACTGTGGCAGTCGGCCTTCGGCGGGCAGCCGGTGCTCGGCCGGATGGTGGAAGTGAACGGCATCTCGCGCGAGGTGATTGGCGTGATGCCGCCGGGCGCTGACGTGATGGATGCGCGCGCCGAGATCTGGCTGCCGCTCGGCCTCAACCCAGCCAATCGTCAGAACCGCGGCAGTCACTTCCTGTATCTCGTCGGCCGCCTGCGCGACGGCGTGTCGCCGGACCAGGCACGCGCCGAACTCGACTCGCTCGTCGCCAACTGGGGCGACCGCGTCGGCGTCAAGCAGCACGTCTACACCACGCAGGGGCACCGGATGCAGATGGAACCGGTGCGCGATCAAATCATCGGCTCCGCCAGCCGCGCCATCTGGGTGCTGCAGGCGGCCGTCGGCTTCGTCCTGCTGATCGCCTGTGCCAACCTCGCCAATCTGCTGCTGGCGCGAGCGGAAACACGGCACCGCGAGTTTGCCGTGCGCACGGCACTGGGCGCCGGACGCGGCCGGCTGCTGCGGCAGTTCATGACCGAAGGCGTGCTGCTCTCACTCGCCGGCGGCGTGCTCGGCCTCGTCTTCGCGCGTGCCGGCGTGGCGGCGATCGTCGCCGCGTATCCCGACAGCCTGCCGCGCACCGGTGAAGTGGCCGTCGACCCCGGCGTGCTGATGTTCACGCTCGCTGTCTCGGTGCTCACCGGCCTCGTTTTCGGCTTCGCGCCGCTGCTGCACACGCGCGTCGCCGGCCTGGCCGCGGCGCTGAAGGAAGGCGGCGCCCGCGGCGCCACCAACGCGGCGCGCCATCACGTGCGTCGCGGACTGGTGATGGCCGAAGTCGCGCTGGCGGTGATGCTGGTGATCGGCGCTGGACTCCTGATGCGCACCGTCTACAACCTGATCGCGGTGGACGCCGGCTTCGATCGCGCGCGTCTCGTCACGTTCCAGGTGACACTGCCGCCTGCCGCATACGCGCAGGCGTCTGGCCGCGCCCAGATGTATCAGCGGCTGCTCGATCAGTTGCGCGCCGTGCCCGGCGTGCAGGGCGCGTCGGCGATGTCGGGCCTGCCGCCGAATCGCCAGATCAACGCCAACGACACCGACATCGGCAACTACACCGCGCCGCCAGAAGGACCATTCGAAAACGTCGACTACTACCAGAACGTCATGGCCGGCTACTTCGAAACGATGGGCATCCCGATCGTTGCCGGCCGATCGTTTCAGCCGACGGACATCAATGCATCGGCGCCGGTGGTGGTGGTGAACGAAACGCTCGTCCAGACGTTCTGGAAGGATCTCAATCCGATCGGCCAGCAGTTGCAGCCGAGCGGCCCGCCGGGCACGCCGTGGTTCACGGTGATTGGCGTCGCGAAGGACGTCAAGCAGGGCGGCCTCGATCAGAAGACCGGCAGCGAGCTCTACTTCATGGTCGAGCAGACGGCAATGATCCCGCCTGCTGGGCAAGCGCCCTCGACGATGAACGTCGTGCTGCGGACGACATTGCCGCCGGCGGCGCTGGCGCAGACGGTGGAGGGCATCGTGCGTGACGCGGACCGCGCGGTGCCGGTGGTGCGCCTGCGCGAGATGAACGCCGTGTTCGCGGAATCGATCAACAGACCACGCCTGCTGGCGCAACTCCTTGGCGGCTTCGCCGGCCTCGCCCTGCTGCTGGCGGCGATTGGCACTTACGGCGTGCTCTCGTACATGGTCGCCGAGCGCCGCCGCGAGATCGGCATCCGCATGGCTCTCGGCGCGGAGCGCGGTTCCGTGCTCGCCCAGGTACTGCGTCAAGGCTTGACGCTGGCCGGCGTCGGCGTGCTCGCCGGCCTCGCCGGCGCCTTCGGCCTCACACGCCTCGTCGCCTCACTCCTCTTCGGCGTCCAACCCACCGACCCCACCACCATCGCCATCGTCATCGTTACGATCACCATCGTCGCCGCGGTGGCGAGTCTGCTTCCGGCATGGCGCGCTTCACGCGTCGATCCGAATGTGGTGTTGCGGGAAGAATGACATTGGCAATTGTGCGATCGGGGGATCGCGCGATTGTTGATAATTGTGCGATCGGCAATCGAGCAATTCGATGGCGTGATCGCATCATTGCGTAAATTGGGCGATTCTCCTGGGCTGTCGGCCGCGGGCAAGGGGCTTGCACTATCTCTCGGCATGACGCCTCAGGAGCTGCGGGCTCGACTCGATCTGTTTGCGGATGATGTGATTGCGCTGTGCCGGGCGTTGCCGGCCGATCGCGTCAGTGTCCGGCTTGCCGCGCAGCTCCAGGACGCGGCGACGTCGGTGGCCGCCAACTACCGAGCCGCCTGCCGCGCCCAGACGCGGGCGACGTTTGTTGCCAAGCTCTCGATCGCCCTCGAAGAAGCGGATGAATCGGGATTCTGGCTGCGCCGCCTGTTGACCCAGAAGGTCGACCCGCGCGACGTGATCGTTCGCTTGATGAACGAAGCGGACGAGATCACGAAGATCCTGTCCGCCTCCCGACGAACCGCCCAGGGGGCAGCACGGCGCAAATAGCTCGAATGCGTCCGCGCCCGCCGCACCCGCGAATCGTCAATCGCCCAATCGCCGTTCGTCAACAATCGCCAATTACCCGATCTGTCATTCAGTCAATGCCCATGCCCATGCCATTGGCAGCAAACGCCCACTGGTCGGCCCGTTCGGCAATCAGCTTGTCCGTCGGGCGATAGCCGTGCGAGCCGGCGACTTCGACGCGGATGAGGACCGGCTTGTCGCAGCCTTGCGCGGCCTGGAGCGTGGCGGCGTACTTGAATGAATGGCTGGGCACGACGCGGTCGTCGTGATCGGCGGTGGTCACCAGCGTGGCCGGATAGCACGTGCCGGGCTTGATGTTGTGGATCGGCGAGTACTTGATGAGGAACGGGAACTGTTCCGCGTTCTCGGCCGAGCCGTACTCGCTCACCCAGAAGCGGCCGCCGGTGAAGCGCTGGTAGCGCAGCATGTCCATCACGCCGACGGCCGGCAGCGCCACGGCGTAGAGATCCGGCCGCTGGTTGATCACCGCGCCGACCAGCAGGCCGCCGTTCGATCCGCCCATCACTCCGAGTTTCGCCGGTGAGGTGATCTTCTCCTTCACCAGGTGCTCGGCGACGGCGATGAAGTCGTCGTAGACGTTCTGCTTCTTCTCGAGCATGCCGGCCTCGTGCCACGCCTCGCCGTACTCCGCGCCGCCGCGCATGCTCACCGTGACCCACGCGCCGCCGAGTTCCAGCCATGCCGGCACGTCCTGCCGATACGCCGGCGTCGTCGAGATCGAGAAGCCGCCGTAGCCGTAGATCATCGTCGGCGTGCTGCCGTCGCGCGGCAGGTTCTTCTTCGCCGTCATGAAGTAGGGCACGCGCGTGCCGTCCTTCGACACCGCGAAGCCCGGCGTGGTTTCGTAGCCGCTGAGATCCACGGGCAGCGTTGGCGGATCGAACGCGGCGGAGAGTTTCGACGCCGGTTCGTAACGGAACACCGTTGACGGCGACAGCGGCGACGTGAACACGTACCACACGGTCGGCGTGTCCTCGCGGCCCGAGAGACCGCTTACCGTGCCGACGCCGGGCAGCGCGATTTCGCCCTGCGCCGTGCCGTCGAGGCCGAACAGCTTCAGCCGGCTCTGCACGTCGACGAGATATTGCCCGACGATGCGGCCGCCGATGACGCCGACCGATTCGAGCGCCTGCGGCTGCTCGGGGACGACCACTTTCCACGACGCCGGCGCCGGGCTGCGCAGGTCGACGGCAATCACCCTGCGGTTCGGCGCGTCCTTGTCCGACCGCAGATACACCACGCTGCCGGTGTTGCCGATCGGCGCGTATTCCGCATCGTCTGTTTCGATCACCGGACGGATCGGCGCTTTCACATTCGGCGCCTTGCCGTTGCCGAGGTCGGCGTAATACAGACGGTTCTTGTTGCCCGAGCCTTCGGCCATAGTCACCAGCAGATAGCGGCCGTCTTCGGTGACGCCGCCGCCGATCAGCCAGTGCGCCATGTCCTTGCGCTCGTAGATCAGGATGTCGTCGCTCTGCGGCGTGCCGACGCGGTGGTAGTA
>JADZCY010000012.1 GCA_020851325.1 Acidobacteriota bacterium
CTCGGCGTCAAGGCGGTGATCGCCGAGAGCTTCGAGCGTATTCATCGCAGCAACCTGGTGAACATGGGCGTGCTGCCGCTGCAGTTCGTCGATGGCCAGAACGCCGTCAGCCTCGAGCTGACCGGCCGCGAAACCTTCAAGTTCGACGGCGCCGGCGCGGCCTTGAAGCCGCGCTCGACCATCACCGTGACGGCGACAGCCGAAGACGGCTCGACGAAGCCGTTCGTCGCGGCGGTGCGCATCGACACGCCGGAAGAACTGACGGCGTACTCGCACGGCGGCATCCTGCCGTACGTGCTGCGGCAACTCGTGAAGAAAGGTTAGAACCCGAAACACGAAGAACACGAGGAACACGTCTTCGTGCTTCCCTTCGTGCCTTCGTGACCTTCGTGTTTCGGGTTCTTGGATCCGCGTGCTGACCACGGACGACGTCAAGCGGCGTGCCCGTGAACTGGGCTTCGACCTTTGCGGCGTCGCGCCGGCGGCGGCACTTCCCGAACTGGCACGGCTCGACGACTGGCTGGCTCGCGGCTACGCCGGCGAGATGGTCTACCTGCACAAGCAGGCGGCGGTCCGTCGCGACATCCGCCACTTCCTGCCCGCCGCGCGCGCGGTGATCGTTACCGGCACGCTCTACAACACCGGTGACGCCGACGACAGCGCAGCCTTCGTCGATGACGATGACGCGCCGCTGCCGCGGTCGCGCCAGGCGTCACGGCCACCGGACAGCGTCCGCGTGGCGCGCTACGCGCGCGGCGCGGATTATCACCTCGTCCTCGCCGAACGGCTCGAGCGCCTCGTCGAGTGGATGCGTGCGGAACACGGCAGCGCCATCGACGCGCGAATCTTCGTCGACAAGCACCACGTGCAGGAACGGACCTACGCCGCGTATGCCGGCCTCGGCTGGATCGGCAAGAACGGCTGCCTGATCAATCCGGACATCGGGTCGTGGCTGCTGCTGGCTGGCGTCGCCGTGGATCTCGATCTCACACCAGACGCGCCGTCGCCCGACCAGTGCGGCAGTTGCACCATCTGCCTCGACGCCTGCCCGACCGCCGCCATCGTCGAACCGACGGTCGTCGATGCGACGAAGTGCATCGCATACCTGACCATCGAGGTGCAGGGCGAGGTGCCCGAGCCGCAGCGTGCCGGCATCGGCACGCATCTCTTCGGCTGCGACATCTGTCAGGAGGTGTGTCCGTGGAACCTGGCGGCGCCGATCACGACGGATCCAGCGTGGCAGCCGCGCGTGTCGGGTGAGGCCGGTGCCGCCGAGCTGTGGCAGCGCTCCGACCAGGAGTTACACGAATACGTAAAGGGAAGCGCGATGACGCATGCGCCGCTCGCCCGGCTGCGGCGCAACCTGGCGACCATCATCGGCAACGCCGGGGACGCGCGTCTGGGCGCCGTTCTCGACGCGCCGGGCCGGGGCGTCAGGAACGCCGCCCACAGCGCCGGCGCCCCCATCGTCGCCGACGCCGTCGCCTGGGCCCGCCGCCGCCTCGACGCGGACGACTGAGGTAGGATGGGATCATGAGCGACGACGCACCTTCACTGGCGCCCGTGCTCCTGATCTCGATGCCGCAGTTGACGGACCCGAATTTCAACCGGTCGGTCATCCTGTTGGCCGAATACGGCCCGCACGGCGCCTTTGGCCTGGTCATCAACCGGCAGATGGCAGAACCCGCCGCCGACGTCGTCCGCGCCGAGCCGCCGTTGCCCATCCGCCCCGACGTCCACCTGTTCGTCGGCGGTCCCGTTGAACCAACCCGCGCCTGGGTGCTGCTGCACGACGCCAGCCTCGACGCCGACGCCATGGAAGTGACCGATGGCGTTTATCTGTCCGCGTCGCCGGAACTGATCCGCCGCACGCTGAGCACGCCGCCCGACCCGTCAATCCGGATCGTCGTCGGCTACGCCGGCTGGAGCGCCGGCCAACTCGATGTCGAACTGGCCGAGTCGTCATGGCTGATGGCGCCGGTGGAGGCCGACCTGATCTTCGACACGCCGCTCCCGTCGATCTGGGAAACGGCCATCCGCCGCCTCGGCGCCGAACCGTCCACGCTGCACGGCAGTTCCGGCGTCCACTAGACCAGTTCAAGCCCTTCAAGCCTTAAGCCGTTCAAGCCCTAAGCCCCTCAAGCCCTCCAAGCCATCCAAGCCCTTCTTCCAATGCCCACCATGTCCCAGGTCGTGACTGCCTCCTCGCTCGTGACGCTGCTGGCCGCGTGCAGCGGACCGGCCACCGCGCCGGCGACGCCGCCCGCGGCAGGGCAGCCTGATGATCCCGCGGTGACGGCGCTGCGCGCGTCGGTGGCCCGCTTCGCGCCCACGGACGTGTCGGCCGATGTGTCCGGGCTGTCGGCGGGCGACCGCACCGCGCTGACGCATCTGGTGCGCGCGGCGCAGGTGATGGACGCGTTGTTCCTGCGTCAGGTGTGGGCCGGCAACGAGGCGTTGTTGACCACGCTGGTGACCGATCGCACGGCGGTGGGCGAGGCCCGACTGCGCGCGTTCCTGGTCAACAAGGGGCCGTGGTCGCGGCTGGATCACAACGAGCCGTTCGTGTCCGGCGTTCCGGCGAAGCCGCCATCCGCCAACTTCTATCCTGCCGACGCGACGAAGGCCGACGTCGACACGTGGATCAACACGTTGCCGGCTGCCGCGAAGACGCAGGCCACCGGCTTCTTCACCACCATTCGTCGCGGTGCCGATGGACGACTGACGGCGGTGCCGTACAGCGCCGAGTACCAGCCTGAACTGGCCCTGGCCGCCGAACACCTGCGAGCGGCCGCCGCCGCCACCACCGACGCGTCGCTCAAGGCGTTTCTCGAATCGCGTGCCGCGGCCTTCACCTCGAACGACTACTACGACAGCGACGTGAAGTGGATGGAACTGTCCGGCGCCATCGAGCCGACCATTGGTCCGTACGAGGTGTACGAAGACGAGTGGTTCAACTACAAGGCGGCCTTCGAGGCGTTCATCACCGTCAAGGACGCCACTGAATCGGCGCACCTGCAGCAGTTTGCCGGCGCGCTCCAGGACATCGAGAACAACCTGCCGATCGACGCGAAGTATCGCAATCCGTCGCTCGGGGCGATGGCGCCCATTGCCGTCGTCAACGTGGTGTTCTCGGCCGGCGACGCCAATCGCGGCGTGCAGACGGCGGCGTTCAACCTGCCCAACGACGAGCGTGTCATCCGCGAGAAGGGCAGCAAGCGGGTGATGCTGAAGAACAACCAGCAGGCCAAGTTCGACAAGGTGCTGGTGCCGATCTCGAAGATCGCGCTGGCAGGCGCCGATCAGGCGAACGTTGCCTTCGACGCCTTCTTCACGCACATCCTGATGCACGAACTGATGCACGGGCTCGGGCCGCACGACATCACCGTCAACGGCCGCGCCACCACCGTGCGTCAGGAACTGAAGGACACCTACAGCGCCATCGAAGAAGCCAAGGCCGACATCTCCGGCCTCTTCGCGCTCCAGCACCTCGTCGATCGCGGCCAACTCGACAAGAAGTACGAGCAGACGATGTACACGACGTTCCTGGCGTCGGCGTTCCGCTCGATCCGCTTCGGCATCAACGAAGCGCACGGACGCGGCCAGGCGATTCAGCTCAACTACCTCCTCGATCGCGGTGCCTTCCGCGTCGACGAGGCCGGCACTTTCTCGGTGGACGCGGCGGCCATTCGTGATGGCGTGCGCGCGCTCACCGCCGAGATCATGACGCTGCAGGCCGAGGGCGACTACGCCGCGGCCCGCCGCATGATCGACACGCTGGGTGTCGTGCGTCCGCCGGTGCAGGCGGTGCTCGACAAACTGGCCGGCGTGCCGGTGGACATTGAACCGCGGTTCGTGACAGCGGCGGCGCTGCTGCAGCCGTGACGACCGTACGACGCCGCTGAGTGAGGGCACAGGCATGGTGACACGCGAACAGGTCGAAGTGGTGGTGGAGCGCATCCGCCCCTTCATTCAGAACGACGGCGGCGACATCGAGCTCGTCGAGGTTGCCGACAACAAGGCGACGGTGCGCATGAGCGGCAACTGCGTCGGCTGCCCCAGCGCCTCGATGACGCTGTTCATGGGCCTCGAGCAGGCACTGCGCGACGAGGTGCCTGGCTTCGATCAGTTGGTGGTCGTCTGATGGCGGTCGCGACGCCGTTCTCCATCGATTCGGTGGTCGTCGGCCGCAGTCCGCGCATGCGCGCGGTGTTCGACTACGTACGCGTCGTCGCCGACTCCGACAGCAGCATCCTCATCACCGGAGAAACCGGCACCGGCAAGGAACTGATCGCCAACCTGCTGCACCAGGCCAGCCGTCGCCGCCTGCGCCCGTTCGTGCCGGTCAGTTGCGCCATCCTCGCCGAAACGCTGATCGAATCCGAGCTGTTCGGCCACGAGCGCGGCGCCTTCACCGGCGCCATCAAGGACCGGCCGGGCCGCTTCGAAGCCGCCGACGGCGGCTCCATCTTCCTCGACGACGTGGACGATGTGCCGATGACGGTGCAGGTCAAGCTGCTGCGCGTGCTGCAGAACCGCGTCGTCGAACGCGTCGGCGGGACGCGCGCGGTGCCGATCGACGTGCGCACCATCACCGGCAGCAAGCGCGACCTGCGGCAGATGGCGGCGGAAGGGAAGTTCCGCGAAGACCTTTACTATCGGCTCAACGTCATCCCGATCACGCTGCCGCCACTGCGCGAGCGGCGCGAGGATATTCCGCTGCTCGTCGACCACTTCGTGAAGCGCTTCAGCGAACAGCGTGGCGAGGCGCCGCGGCCGTTGTCGTCCGGGGTGATGCAGGCGTTCATGCGCTATCCGTGGCCGGGCAACGTTCGTGAACTCGAGCACGCCTGCGAGCGAATCGTGCAGACCTGCACGTGCGACACCGTGAAGATCGGCTGCGTGCCGGTGAGCGTGCTGTTCCATCGTCCGGCGAGCGACGAACCGATCGTCGAGACGCACGGCCATCCGTCGGCGGTGTCGCTGGACGAGCGCCTGCGCGGCGTCGAGCAGGGACTGATCACCTGGGCGCTCAAGGTGTCGGGCGGCAACAAGTCGAAGGCGGCCGATCTGCTGCAGATCAAGCGGTCGACGCTCGGTGATCGCATCCGCAAGCTCGGATTGCCCGACCGCGGCGACGCGCCCGCCCTGCACGTGGACGAGTAACCTGCCGGAAAGGCGGCATCCGCGACGGGAACCCGACGCGGGATTCCGGCAGCCGCTGTCGTCGTTCCTCCTGCCTTCGTCGTTTTCCTCAGCAAAACGAGCCCGACCACCAACGCCTGAGGTGGCACCCCGCTTGCACTATCAGAAGTCACGTGGACGCGTCGTCCGGATGCCTGTATCGGCCGTGGGGACCGCTGATGCAGGCCCGGGCGGCGCGCCCCCCTCTCTCTTCCACGCGGTCGGGCCGCCACTCCTTGCATTCCGATGGTCGATCGTGAAAAAGTTGTCACCGTTCTGAGGCGTCGCTTCCCCGACGCCGAGCCTGCACAGTTGGCGGCGGCGGCCAACGCGATCGTAGGCCTCGAGGACGAGTGGCGAGAGGTCGAGGATACGGACCTGCGCGAGCTGATTGAACGGCTGCGTCTGGGACATACGTTCCGCCTCTTCGAACGGCTGCCGCACTGAACCGGCCGGCGGGCCGCTACCCGAGACACGACCATGACCAAACACAGCGGAAGCCTGGCTTTATTGTCAGCTTCGTTGATGATGGCGGCGAGCGTCGCGCTGGCGGCGTTCAATACCTCTACGAGCACTCATACTCCATCCAGCACTTCGGCGGCGCTTGTCATTCCGGCCGCCCCCACCGTGGCGCATGCCGATGTGGCGTCGCCGGCACCCGTGCAGGCCCAGGCGCCCGCCAGCGGTTACGTCGGCGCCGAGACCTGCATCGTCTGTCACGAGAACTACGATCGGACGCTCGCCGCCAGCAAGCACGGGTTTGCCGGCAACGCCCGTACGCCGGTGTCACAGCAGGGCTGCGAGTCGTGTCATGGACCTGGCGAAGCGCACGCGAGTGATCCGACGTCGGTGAAGCCCATTCAACTGGCGCGCGTCGCCGCGTCCACCGCCAACGCGCAGTGCCTGAGCTGCCACACGCGCAGCCAGCACGCCATGTGGCCGGGCAGTCAGCACGAGAACCGCAACGTCGCCTGCCGCGACTGCCACAGCGTGCACTCCAGCAAGGGACCGTCGCTGCTGAAGGCGAAGACGGAACTGCAGACGTGCGCCACCTGCCACCGCGGCATCACCAACCGGCAGCATCGCTACAACCACATGCCGGTGCGCGAAGGCGCGATGAGCTGTTCCTCGTGTCACAACGTGCACGGCAGCGCCAACGTCAAGCTGCTGCGCGCCGGGAACACCGTCGATCAGAGCTGCACGAGCTGTCATACCGAGAAGCGCGGCCCGTTCCTGTGGGAGCACGCGCCGGTGGTCGACAGTTGCACCACCTGCCACGACTCGCACGGCAGCAACAACGAGCGCATGCTCCAGGCGCGCCTGCCGTTCCTCTGCCAGCGGTGTCACGTGACCTCGCGGCATCCACCGACGGTCTACGAGGGCTTCACGCTGCAGACCTCGCAGAACGCCAACAAGATCTTCGGGAAGGGCTGTGCCAACTGCCACCAGCAGGTGCACGGGTCCAATCACCCGAACGGCAAGTTCTTCCTCCGGTAAGCGGGGTTCGCGATGCGTAAAGAACTCCTGATTCTGCTGGCCTCCTGCCACCTGGCCGTCCTTCCGGCCGTGGCGCAGGATCCACCCACCAAACCGGCACCGCTCGACGTGCCGTCGATCGGCCTGCTCGACATCGGGCTGCGCGGCGGCAACGAGAACGGCGACGAGGCGCGCTTCGAGCGCTATCGCGATCTGCGTCCGGGCGCGGCCACGGTGTGGCGCATGGACAAGCGTACCGACCGCTACCTGTTCGGCGCCGAAGCCTTCAACGTCGGCTATCGCGATCAGCGCTACGCCGCGTCGATCAATACCGGCCGGCTGCAGGTGAGCGCGTACTTCACCGGCGTGCCGCTGAACTACCTGTACGACGCGCCGCTGGCCTGGACCAGCGACGGCCGCGGCCGGTTCACGCTCGACCCGGCGCTGCGTCTGGCCGTGCAGGGGCCGACCAACGCCACCAACGATGGCACGGCGGTCGGCGTGCCGTGCGCGCCCGGTGCGCCGCCGGCCACGTGTACCGCCGCCACGGCTCCCGCGGCGCTGGCGGCTCGTTCGGTCTACAACGACTTCCTCGTTCGCGACGACATTCGCGTCCGTCGCGACACGCTCGGCGGCAAGCTCTCCTACGACATCACGCCCGGCGTCATCTTCGACGTCGACGCCTCGACGATGAAGCGCACGGGGTCGATGCCGTGGGCGGCGTCGTTTGCGTTCAACAACGTCAACGAACTGCCGGTGCCGATCGATCAGCGCACCAACGAACTGCGCGCCGGTACCGAATGGACCGGCCGGCGCGGCCTGATCCGCGCCGAGTACTGGGGCAGCTTCTTCTCGAACGACGTCCAGACGCTGACCTGGGACAACCCGATCCGCGCCACGGACTTCAACAACGGCCTGGCGCCGCCGAGCGGACCGTTCGACGCCAGCGGCTACAGCAACGGCAACGGCGCGGCGCAAGGGCAGGCGGCGCTGTGGCCCGGCAACAGCCTCAACGCCTTCAGCCTCACCGGGCTCTACAAGGCGTTGCCACGCACGACGGTGAACGGCACCATGCAGCTCACCTACATGCGCCAGAACGAAGCGCTGCTGCCGTGGAGCATCAACAGTTCGATCAACAACGACGCCGTGCTGGCGCTGTATCCGGGGCTGCGGTCGCTGCCGCGGGCCACCGCGCAGGCGGCAGTGAACGGTATCAACGGCCTGGTGACGGCCAACAGCCGCGTGACGCGCAACGTCACGGTCGTGGCCCGTTACCGCTACAACCGGCACCACAACGACACGCCGGCGTTCGACGGACGCACTTACGTGCGGTTCGATTCCGCGCCCGGCGTCTTCGTTGACGATCCGCTGACGCCGCACGTCGAAGGGTGGTCGGAGTATTTCCAGATCGATCGCCACAACGCCGACGTCAACGCGACGCTGAACATGCGCGCCTGGGGAGCGCTGCGCGCCGGGTATGGCAACGAGCGCATCGAACGCCATGGCCGCGGCTTCAGCGACGTCAACGAGAACACGCTGCGGCTGTCCTACGACGCCATGCTCGTCGACCGCGTCACCGTGCGCGCGTCGTTCGACCAGGGCCGCCGGCGCGGCGAGGGCTACATCCTCTCCGAGATCGACTACGAACAGGGACCGGCCGGCACGCAGCCCGGCTTGCGTTACTACGATGAAGCCAACCGCGATCGTTCGCGCGGCGCCGTCGTCTTGACCGTCAATCCGATCGACATGCTCGGCGTGTTCGCGCAGTTCTCGACCACGCGCGACACGTTCCTGGCCGATGGATCGATCCCGGTCGGGCGTGAGCAGTTCGGTCTGCTCAGCCAGGACATCAACGCCCTTGCCGTCGGTGTCGACCTGACGCCGGGCGAGACGCTGCACCTCGGCGCCAGCTACGGTTACGATCGCTTCTCGGCGTTCCAGAAGTCGCGCAACGCCAACCCGCCTCCCGACCCGACGTGGGTGGATCCGGCGCGCAACTGGACGCTCGACAACGCCGAACTCGTACGCACGTTCCTGGTGTATGCCGACGTGGATGCGCTGCTCGACGGGCGTGCCTCGGCACACCTCGGCTTCGAACGCAGTGATGCCGACAACGCCTACACGTATGGCGGCCCGCGCATCGCCGCGCTCCAGGTAGCGGGGCAGTTCGTGCCGCTGCCGAACGTGACCAACGACTGGAACCGCTTCAACGCCGACTTCCGCTATTTCCTGACGCGGACGGTGGGCGTCGGTCTCGGCTACCAGTTCGAGCAACTGCACGTCGCCGACTGGAACACGATCGATTCGAACGGACCGGTGGTGTTCAACGCCGCCACGGGCGTGCCGCGCATCGACTACTTCGGTGCGTTGACGACCGGCTACGGCAACCGCCCGTATCGCGCCAACCGCGTGTTCGTGAGGTTGCTTTACAGGTTCTGATCGGACCGCCCGCCTTCGCGCGCGTCGCGCGACGGCGGGGCGGTGGGGGCATCCAGGGACCGCCGCTGCGCGGCGGTGGGGGGCATAGCAGGGGCCGCGACTTCGTCGCGGTGGGGGCATCAATCCAAGCCGTCCAAGCCCCAAGCCCTTCAAGCCCCCAAGCCCTTCAAGCCCCGAGCCCTCCAAGCCGTCGGTAGACCGTCCCAGTTCCTACCGGTCCGAAGGACCGGTCCCATCGTCCCTACCGACGGCCCGAGCGCGTAGCGCGAAGGCCGGCGGTCCTCGTCAGTCCTTGTCCTTCCGCCTGATCGGCGGCGGGACGATCAGCACGGGGATGACGGCGCGTTCGAGCACGTGCTGACTCGTCGATCCGAGCAGCAGCTTCTGCGCGCCGCCGATGCCGCGCATCCCCATCACGATGACGTCGGCGTTGCATTCCTCGGCCTGCACCATGATCTCGGCCGCCGGATCACCCGTGCGCACGGCCACCGCCGGCACGCGTGACGGCGGCAGGCCCGGCGCGCACCGCGCCAGCAACACGTTCAACTCCTGCTGCGTCTGTTCGTGTAGCGCATCGTCTGCCCCAGCGGCCGCCGCGCCGGCACTGAGAAACGCGTCCACGACCGTCACCAGCGTGACGTGTCCATCGGTGGAGCGGGCGAGCGCGAGCGCCGCGGCGAGCGCCCGTTCGGAGTCCTCGGAGAAGTCGACGGGGCAGAGGATATTGGTGAACACGATGCCCTCATCCTAGCGCAGGTGACGGTAGACGAGTTCGAGCAGCTCGTCGTACGAGCGCTCGGCTTCCGCCGGTCCCTTGTGCGACGCGTCGGCGACGCAGTGCGTCAGGTGCTGCCGCAACAGCTCGCGGCCCACACCGCGCAGCGCCTGCTGCACCGACGCAATCTGCGCGATGATCTCCGGGCAGTAGCGATCGTCTTCGATCATCCGCTGCAGTCCACGCACCTGACCCTCGATGCGTTTCAGCCGCCGCAGATTGGCGTCCTTCGCCCGCGGGTCGACGCGTACCGCATGCCGAACAGTCTTCTTCATCATGCGCGCCTCAGTCGCAGGCTGTTCGACACCACGCTCACCGAGCTGAGCGCCATGGCCGCACTCGCGACAATCGGACTGAGCAGCAGACCGAACGCCGGATACAGCACGCCGGCCGCGAGCGGGATGCCGACGACGTTGTAGACGAACGCCCAGAACAGGTTCTGCTTCATCGTCCGCATGGTGGCGCGGGCCAGACCAATCGCGGTGGCGACGCCGGTCAGGTCGCTGCGCATCAGCGTGACGTCCGCCGCCTGCGCGGCGATGTCGGTGCCGCTCGCCATCGCCATGCCGACATCCGCGCGCGCCAGCGCCGGCGCATCGTTGATGCCGTCGCCCACCATCAACACGCGTCGGCCGTCGGCCTGGCGCCGGGCGATCACGTCCACCTTGCCGACCGGAAGCACGTCGGCCACCACGTCCTCGATGCCGGCGTCGGCGGCGACAGCCGTCGCGGTCGCCCGTCGATCGCCGCTCAGCATCACCACGTCGAGGCGCATGGCGCGAAGCGCGCGAACGACCTCCCTCGCTTCGGGCCGAAGCTGATCGGCAATCTCGATGACGCCGGCCGGCCGGCGATTGAGCGCGACCAGCACCGCCGTGCGTCCAGCTCGTGCCGCTTCCGCGGCCAGCGCCTCCAGCGGGCCCACATCAATCCCGTCGTCGGTCAGGAAGGCGGCGTTCCCGACGGCCACGTGCCGCAGACCGACGGTACCCCGCGCGCCACGGCCGGCGACTGTGGAGAAAAGCGAGACATCCGCAGCCGGCAGTCCGCGCTGGGTGGTGTGACGAACGATGGCTTCGGCGAGCGGATGTTCGGAACGCCGTTCGATCGCCGCGGCGGCGGTGAGCAGCGCATCGCCGTCCACGTCGGGCAGCGGCGACACCTGCACGACTTCGGGCCGCCCTTCCGTGAGCGTGCCGGTCTTGTCGAACACCACGGTGTCGATGCCGGCCAGACGCTCCAGCGGTTCGCCGCCCTTGACGAGCACACCGGCGGCGGCGCCGCGTCCAGTGGCCACCATCACCGCAGTGGGCACCGCCAGGCCCATCGCACACGGGCACGCGATGATCAGCACCGACACCGCCGGCAGCAGCGCCCGCACGAGCGTGGGTTCGTCGAGCGTGAACCACCACACGGCAAAGGTCACCGCGGCAATCGCCAGCACGACGGGAACGAACACCGCGGAGATGCGATCGGCGAGCCGCTGGATGGGCGCCTGCGACGCCTGTGCCTCGCGCATCAGCCGCATCACCTGCGCCAGCACGCTGCTCGCGCCGACGGTGGTCGCTTCGATCTCGAAGCCGCCGCAGCGGTTGATGGTGGCGCCGACGACGCGATCGCCAGGCTGCTTGTCCACCGGTACCGACTCGCCGGTGAGCATCGATTCGTCCACCGCGCCCGCGCCGGTCAACACGCGGCCATCAACGGGGAACCGCTCGCCCGGCCGGACGATGACGATGTCGCCGGTGTGGATGCTGGTGATGGGGACGTCGACTTCGCCGTCGGGCCGCTTGACGCGCGCGGTGGACGGCTGCAGTCGCGCCAGGCTCCGCAGCGCCGACATCGTCCGCGTCTTGGCGCGCGACTCGAGCGCGTGGCCGAGCAGGAGCAGCGCGAGGATGAAGATGATCGCCTCGTAGTAGACATCCGGCGTGGCGCCGCTCGACACGAACACGGAAGGTGCAACGGTGGCGGTCAACGAATACAGGAAGGCCGCGCCCGTGCCGACGGCGACCAGCACGTTCATGTCGGCGGTGCGGTGCCGGATCGCTTTCCATGCGCGCGTGTAGAAGTGACGGCCGGCCCATGTCATCACGAACACCGTCATCACGAGCAGCGTCCACGACAGCGTGCTCGGCGAAATATCGAACAACCCGGGCCACATCGCGCGCAGCGGTGGTTCGATCACGCGCATCACCCAGGCCTGGAGCGGATCGGCGGTGCTGTGGCTGCCGTGCGCGCCGCCCATGATCGGCATCGACAACACCATCGCGACGGCGCCGATGGCCAGGCTCACGAGCGACTTGCGCAGGAACGCCACATACTCGGCGTGCTGCGCCTGCTCACGTGCCTCGTCTTCCGCCACATCGTCCACCACCGGCGCGGGGAGGCGCGACTGATATCCGGCGTCGTTGATGGCGGACACGAGCACGTCCGGCGTCAGCACGCGCGGGTCGTAGGCCACCGTCGCGGAGTGCATCATCAGGTTCACAGCAGCGTCGTTGACGCCAGGCGTCTTGCGCAGCGCCCGCTGCACGTGCGCCTGACAGGCGGCACACGTCATGCCCTCGACGGGCAACGTGATTTCGGCGGCCGTGGTGGTCTGTGTATCGGGCTGAGCCATGGCTGGAGCGGCACGAGCCGCATACCCCCTCCCCCTATAGTAGCTCAAGATGTGACGGGGGAGGGCTTGAACGGCTTGGAGGGCTTGCGGCCTGGAGGGCTTGGGGGCCTTCGAAGAATCGCCGATCGCCAATCCTCAATCATCAACAATCGCGAATTCCGTCAATCCGTCAATTGCCAATGCCACCATTCAGAAGCTCTTCTTCACCCGCACGGCAACCGTCCTTGGTTGGACAAGACGGGTGCCGACGAAGACGGACTGGAAGTTGTAGAGCGCGATGCGGTTGGTGAGGTTGGTCACCTGCATCTGCAGCGACCAGGCGCGGCGGGTGCCGCGGCCGAGGTCGACGCCGGCGGCGAGGTCGACGATGGTGCGCGGGCGGACGCGGGGGACGGCGGCGGTGAGGTCCACGTACGGCAGCAGATCCGCGAAGTCTGGATCGGCAGCGACCTCGACGGGGTCGGACGGATTCGACACGAGGCCGCTGTCGTACCGCGCTGAGGTGCCGAGCCACACGCCCGAGTCGTGCCGCCATTGTCCCGTGACGTGCACGCTCAGGCGCTGATCGTGATCGATCGCGAATGGTCCGGCGCTCAGCAGGTCGACGGCGTCCTGACCGAGGAACAGCCCGCCGGTGAACGGCGGTGTCGAGATGGCGCGACTCGTCGTGGCGGAGACGGTTGCGGACACGCCGCGCCGTTCCGGCATCACCACGCGCGCTTCCGCGCCCTTCACATCAATCCGCGCCAGCGTCGTCGGAAAGATGATGCCGGTGTCGAAGAAGTTGTTGTTGTCCTGCTGATCGCGCGACCGCTTCCGATAGAGCGACAGATCGAGACTGGCAAGACGTCCGAGGTGGCGTTGATAGCCGGCCTCGAACACCTGCTGGCGCTCGCTGCGGATGGGCGCATGCGCGCCGCCGAGCGCCGCCCGCACGCTGGCCGGCGCCAGCGCCGCGGCCTCCTCTGAACTGGAGAGCAGCAGGTTCTCGAGCGGCGGCGTCTGGAAGTTGCGGTTGTAGGACGCGCGCAGCACGCCGTGATTCGCCGGCAGGGCGATGGCGATGCCGACACGAGGCTGCGTCTGCTGCTCGCTGACGAGCAGCGTGTAGCGGTCGTGGCGCAGGCCCAGGGAGATCGCCGCGATACCCGCCTGGAACTGCGCCTGCGCGAACGCACCGGCGTGATGGCCACGCGCGTCGGCGTCGAACCGGAACGGTTGTCCGCCGCGCGTGAGATCGTGCGGCAGCAGGGCGGCGTTGAATCGCGGCGCGTCGGGTTCGTTGAAGCCCGGTCGCGTCAGGCCCATCGTGAAGTGTTCGCGCACGCCGAAGAACAATCCGTCGCCGCCGACGCGCACGTGGTGCGCGCCGAAGACGCGCGTGAAGCGCGCGGTGAACGTCGCCGTCGACAGTGAACGCTGCTGCGCGGCCGTCACTGGCGTGTCGCCGCTGCTGGGCAGCAACCGCGCGTGCGTGGTGCGATACCCGCCCACCACCTCTGTCGTCGCCTCGTTACCAACCGGCGCGGACCAGGCCGCCCACCCGGCCACATCGTGCAGGCGCTGCCGTTGATCCTGTCCGCTGGCTTGTTGCGATCGCAGGTTGGCGAGTTCGAACGACGAGGCGCCGCCCATCACGTGCGCGCGCAGCATGCGTGCACCGGGCAGTCGCGCGTCGATGCGAGCGAAGCCGCGCGCGAACGCGCCATCGTTGTGCAGGTTGTCGATCGACACCTGATCGAGAAAACGCTCCGTCCTCATCGTCGTTGCCGCGAGGAAGTAGCCGAGCGGTCCTCGCTCGCCACCGGCGTGCGCCGCGCCCTGCCACGTGCCGAAGCCGCCGCCCGAGATGGTGGCTTCGCCCGTCATCGGCCGGCCGGAGCCGGCGCCGCTGTGGCTGGTCACCACCACCACGCCCGACACCTTGGCGCCGAACTCGGCGGGAATGTTGCCGGTCCAGAGTTGCGCCGACTGCACCAGGCCGCCATCGAGCGCGTTGGCAAAGGCGCCGGTGAGTTGATCGCTGATCGGCAGCCCATCGACGACATACGTCATCTGGTTGTGCGCGCCGCGCGGATGAATGGCGCCGTTGGCGTTCTGCGCGAAGCCGGGCAGCGAAGCCAGCGCCGACTCGATGCCGCGGCTGCCCACCGGCGCCGGCAGGTGCTCGATGCCGCCAAAGGTCACCTGCGCGCGTGTGCCGGTGAGCGTCGGATCGACGATGGGGAGGTTGGCGGTGACGCGGACGGTGGTGGCCTGCGCGGCAATGCGCAGGACGATCGGATGGTCGACGGGAACGGGCGTGGTGAGGGAGACGACGGCGTGATGCGGGTCGAAGCCGTCGATGACCGCGCGCACTTCGTAGCGGTCCAGCGGCAGGTTGGCGATCTCGAAGTGCCCGGCCGTGTCGGTGACCGCCGTCCGCTCCAGGCCAGTGCCGGGCCTCAGCACGCGCACGGTGACCCCGGGCATCAGCCCACCCTGCTCGTCGCTGACGACGCCACGAATAGTCGCGGTTGCCTGTGCCGCCGAAGCCGCCGATGGGGGGATCAGGGCAGCGCCAAGAAAGACGCACAGGAAGAGCCGGAGCCGGCACATGTTCCGTGCATCAAAACATTAAACGGTGTCAGTGTAAATTAAATTTTGAGCCGTCAAAAACAGGCCACAGATTGCGCAGATGCCACAGATGACACAGATGGTCGGGCTTTCAGATGAATCGCGAGATCGCCAATCGCTCGATTGGCAACAATCGCCCCAATCCCCCGATCGGCCAATCGCCAATGTTTCTGCCCCTACGATCCGCAGGCCCCCGGCCCGTCCGGATGCCCGCACGATCCGCACGGACCCATCGCCGGCATCGCCGCGCGCGAGGCGCCGGCGGGCGCGCTGACGGCAAACACCGACAGTTGCTTCTCCAGTTCGGCGCTGTGGCACGACGGGCACTCGATCGTCGTCGACTCGCGCACGAGCAGTTCGAACTGGTGGTGGCACGTCTGACACTCGTATTCGTACAGCGGCATATCTCACAGCATAGACGACGCACTGCTAAGATCAGCGGCTTATGCCGATCGTCGCTGCCGTGATGCCCGCCCCCTACGAGCCAATCGAACTGCGTGAGTTCCCCGAGCCCGATATCGAACCCGGCGGCATGCTGCTGAAGACGATGTATTCGGAGGTGTGCGGGACGGATGTGCACCTCTGGCACGGACGGCTGGCGGGCGTGCCGTATCCGATCATTCCGGGCCACGTCTCCGTCGGCACCGTCGCCAAGGCGCGCGGACCGATCACGCTGGCTGACGGACAGCAGGCGAAGGAAGGCGATCGGCTGGTGTTCTTCGACGTGCACCGCACGTGCGGGCGGTGCCACGCGTGCGCGGTGACGGGGACGCCGACCAAGTGCGTGCACCGGAAGGTGTACGGCATCACCGACGCCGCGGCCGACGGCCTTTTCGGCGGCTGGTCCGAGGCAATCTATCTCGAGCCCGGCGTGGTCGCCGCCGTGCTGCCGGACAAAGTACGCGCCGAGGACTACATCGGCGGCGGCTGCGGGTTGATCACCGCCGTGCACGCGATCGATCGCGCCGCGATTCGCCTGGCTGACCGCGTGCTCGTGCAGGGCACCGGCGCCGTCGGCCTCAGCGTCGTCGCGCTGGCGCGGTTGTCCGGTGCGTCGACGATCATCGCCACCGGCGCGCCGGCCGATCGCCTGGACCTGGCGCGTCGCATGGGCGCCGACCTGACGCTCGACATCACGCGCACGACGCCGGACGAGCGCCGCGATCTGGTGATGGGCGTCACCGGCGGCCGCGGTCCCGACATCATCATCGAAGCGTCAGGATCCCCGAAGGCGGTTGAAGAGGCGCTGACGCTCGTCCGCGACGGCGGCCGCTACGTCATCGCCGGTCACTACACCAACGCCGGCGACAGCACCATCAACGCGCACGAGCACATCAACCGCAAGCATGTGGAGATTCGCGGCTGCTGGGGCAGTGAAGCCGGGCATTTCATCCGTTCGATCGCCATCCTCGAGCAGCACGCGCACCACGTGCCGTGGCGCGCCATTGGCGCCAAGGTGTACCCCCTGAACCGCCTCAACGAAGCGCTCGCCGACGCCGAAGCGATGCGCCTGCCCAAGGCGCTGGTGAACCCACGCCTCCGCGCGTAGCTCCCTCACGACACACGAAGATCACGAAGGCACGAAGAACACCAGGTTGGAAGGGCTTGAAAGGCTTGGAGGGCTTAAGGCGTGCCTTCGTGTGGCCCTTCGTGCTCTTCGTGTCCTTCGTGTGTCGTGGGACAGGGGCGGTATACTGAAAGGATGTCCACTCGCACGCCGGCCTCGTCATCCGTGGCCAACCCGCTCCGGCGCAACGTCGCCATCATCGCGCACGTCGACCACGGCAAGACCACGCTGGTCGATGCGCTGTTCCGACAGGGCGGGGTCTACCGGTCCAACGAGCGCGTCACCGAGCGCGCCATGGACAGCAACGAACTCGAACGCGAGCGCGGCATCACCATCCTCGCCAAGAACACCGCCGTGCACTACGGCGACATCCTGATCAACATCGTCGACACGCCGGGCCACGCCGATTTCGGCGGGGAAGTCGAACGCGTGCTGTCGATGGTCGACGGCGTCGTGCTGCTGGTCGACGCCGCCGAAGGCCCGCTGCCGCAGACGCGCTTCGTGCTGCGCAAGGCGTTCGAACGCGGCCTCGAGCCGGTGGTCGTCATCAACAAGATCGATCGATCCGACGCGCGCTCGAAGGAAGTGCTGAACGAGGTCTACGATCTCTTCATCGATCTCGACGCGACGGAGGAGCAGATCGAGTTCCCCGTGCTCTACACCAGCGGACGCGCCGGGACGGCGACGACGGACCTCGACGTGCCGGGTGAGGATCTGCGACCGCTCTTCGACGCCATCATCGCCCGCGTGCCGCCGCCGGCCGGCGACGCCGTCGCGCCGCTGCAGATGCTGGTCGCCAATCTCGACTCGAGCGACTACCTCGGACGTATTGCCATCGGCCGCATCTTCAACGGCACCGTGCGCCTCAACGATCCGATCGTCGTGCTGAAGCTCGATGGCACGGCGCAGGAAACACGCGTCACCAAGTTGTTCGCCTTCGACGGCTTGAAGCGCATCGAGATTCAGCAGGCGGCCGCCGGCGACATCATCTGCCTGGCCGGCATCGACGACATCAACATCGGCGAGACGATTGCGGACCCTGAGCATCGTCTGGCCATGCCGGCGATTGCCATCGACGAGCCGACGGTGTCGATGATCTTCGGCATCAACAACTCGCCGATGGCCGGCCGCGAAGGCCAGTACGTGACCTCACGTCACCTGCGCGAACGCCTCGACAAGGAACTGCTCGGCAACGTCTCGCTGCGCGTCGAACCGACCGCGACGCCCGAGCAGTTCAAGGTGCTCGGCCGCGGCGAACTGCAGCTCGCCATCCTCATCGAGATGATGCGGCGCGAAGGCTTCGAACTGCAGGTGTCGCGTCCCGAGATCATCACGCGCGAGATCGACGGCCAGCGCATGGAACCCGTCGAGGATCTCGTCATCGACGTCGCCGAAGACTTCCAGGGCGTCGTCATCTCGATGTGCGGCACGCGTCGCGGCACGATGACGCGCATGGTCAATCACGGCAGCGGCCGCGTCCGTCTCGAGTTCCGCATTCCGGCGCGCGGGCTCATCGGCTTCCGCTCGCAGTTCCTCACCGACACCAAGGGCACCGGCATCATGAATCACATCTTCGCCGGCTGGGAGCCGTGGGCCGGGCCGATTCCGGCCCGCTCGACCGGCGTGCTGGTGTCGGACCGCGCCGGCGTCGCCACCGCCTATGCGATGGCCAGCCTGCAGGAACGCGGCAGCATGCTCATCGAACCGCAGACGGCGGTGTACGAAGGCATGGTCGTCGCCGAGCATTCGCGCACCAACGACCTCGACGTCAACATCACCAAGGAAAAGAAGCAGACGAACATGCGGGCCTCGTCGGCCGACGAAGCGATCCGCATCATCCCGCCGCGCATCCTCGGCCTCGAAACCGCCATCGAGTTCATCAACGACGATGAACTGGTGGAGATCACGCCGAAGAGCATCCGCATCCGCAAGCGGGTGCTGGCCGCCAACATGCGGCCGCGCAAGGAAGAGTAGGGAACACAGAGGACCGCGCTTCGCGCGGTTGGGGCAGCAGGGACCGCTGCTTCGCAGCGGTGGGATCACGGGGCGTCACTGTGGCGACAAAAGGTACCCACGAGGCAGACTCGCCAGCCGTAAGTTGTTGAAATATAAGGCTTAAAAATAGTTTCGCGATCCGGCATGCTTCGGCCATGCGCTGGTCGCGTCTCATCCTTCTGCTGTTCTTCGTGGCGCAGTTCTGGGACGGGCTCTTCACCTGGGTGGCGGTGGAACACCACGGCCTCGCCGCCGAAGGCAACGCCATTCTCGCCACGTGGATGCACCTGGTCGGCCCGATGCCGACGCTGCTCGTCGCCAAGATCGGCGCCGCCGCCGGTGGCCTCCTGTTGTATACGCGCGGCATCCACGGCGTCCTCGCCGGTCTCACGATGTTGTATGCCGCCGCCGCGGTCGGACCGTGGCTCGCCTACTACGCCACCCTCTGAAAACCGCGCCCGCCTCTCCGCCTCGCCGTTGCCGCCGTTTCACAGTGTCGCAACGGGGCACAATATGTAGTGACTCCGCCCCCGGTTCCCGCTAGTATCTGTAACCAACCCACCGGGGGAAATGCGACGCCCGGACGGATTCGGCGTCGAAGGAGAACAGATGGCCAAGAAAGCCAAGAAGGCGGCCAAAGCCGCCAAGAAGTCGGTTGCGAAGAAACCCGCTGCGAAGAAGGCCGTGAAGAAGGTGGCGAAGAAGGCCGCCGCCCGGAAGCCCAACGCCGCGTTCATGCGCCCGGTTACGCCGAGCGCGACGCTGGCGACCGTCATCGGCGACAAGCCGGTGCCGCGCACCGAGGTGACCAAGAAGCTCTGGGCCTACATCAAGAAGAACGGCCTGCAGGATGCCAAGAACCGGCGCATGATCAACGCTGACGACAAGCTCAAGCCGATCTTCGGCGGCAAGGGCCAGGTCAGCATGTTCGACATGACCAAGCTGGTCGGCAAGCACCTCAAGTAAGACCGCAGGCGCCGGTTACCCGTACAAGCCACGGAACCGCGGAATCCCGATACGCACGCTGCGTCGGGTTCCCCGCTTCCGTGGCTTGTGCGCTTTCAGGCCACCCCGCGCGACGCGCTACGGGAAGATGCCGAGCTCCATGTAGCTGCGCGCCACTTTGTGGATGGCGTTGACGAACGCGGCAATCCGCAAGTCCGGCACACCGGGATGACGACGACGCGTTTCCAGCAGATCGTGGAAGGCGCTGATCATCGTTTCCTCGAGTCCCGAGTTCACGAGATCCGCTTCATCCGGTCCCTTCGCGATCGACGCCCGCTCCGCATCGGAGAAGCGCTTGCCCGTCGCCGCCTCGATCGCCTTCAGCATCGTCAGTTCGTTGGCCTGCTCGTGCCGCTTCGACATGCGGCCGAAGCGCACGTGCGACAGGTTCTTCAGCCATTCGAAGTACGACACCGTCACGCCGCCGGCGTTGCAGTAGATGTCAGGGATGACGAGGATGCCCTTCTCGCGGAAGATCGGATCGGCTTCCGGCGTCGTCGGACCATTGGCGCCTTCGAGGATGATGCGCGCCTTGATGCGCGGCGCGTTCTCGGCGGTGAAGACGCCTTCGAGCGCGGCCGGCAGCAGCACGTCGCACTCGAGTTCGAGCGCGGCGGCGGTGGACGCGAGATTCTTCGCGCCGGGGAAGTCGAGGATCGATCCGGTCTGCTTGCGGTGCTGGAACACCGCGTTCTCGTCGAGACCGCTCTCGCTGAAGATCGCGCCTTCACGTTCGGCGATGGCGATCAGCGTGGCGCCGCCCTCGCGGCAGAACTTGGCGGCGTGAAAGCCCACGTTGCCCAGGCCCTGCACGACGACGCGCTTGCCTTCGAGACCCGGTGAGAGACCGATGCCCTTCATCAGTTCCCCATGCGCGCAGGCTTCGCGCAGCGCGAAGTAGAGCCCGCGGCCTGTCGCCTCGCGGCGGCCGTTGACGCCGCCCTGCGTCACCGGTTTGCCGGTGACACAGCCCATGGCGTCGAGTTGTCCAGGATTGAGCGCGGCGTAGGTGTCGGCAATCCACGCCATCTCGCGCTCGCCGGTGCCGTAGTCGGGCGCCGGCACGTCGATGCCGGGACCGATGAAGCCCTTCTTCACGAGTTCGTGCGTATAGCGTCGCGTGATGCGCTCGAGCTCCTCGACCGAGTAATCACGCGGCTCGATCTTGATGCCGCCCTTGGCGCCGCCGAACGGCACGTCGACGATGGCGCACTTGTAGGTCATGAGTGCCGCCAGCGCCATCACTTCTTCTTCATAGACACCGGAGCTGTAGCGGATGCCGCCCTTCACCGGCATCTTGTGATGGCTGTGTTCCGCCCGCCAGGCGTGGATGACTTCGATCGTGCCGTTCTGGCGCCGCAGTGGAAAGTCGAAGCGGTAGACGCTGTTGCAGCAGCGGATCTGATCGAGCAACCCGGCGGGGTACTCGGTGAACTTCGCCGCTTCGTCGAAGCTCTTGTTGACTTCCTCGAAAAAGTTGGGTTGTCCCGACATAACGACGGAGTGTACCAGACTCGCACCTTCGTGCCGCACCCCCGTCCGCACCTCCGTGAGCACGGTCGTGGCGCACCTCCGTGTTATGGTTCTGGCATATGTCGCAAGCGTTGGAAGGAATGCGCCCCGCCAAGCTGTGGCGCTCGATGCCGGTGGAGCAGCGGACGGCTGCGGCCGCGGCGTTCTGGCACGACGAGCAGGCGGCTCTTGAGCAGGCCGAAGCCGTTGCCCTGATCGCCCGTCAGATCAAGTTCCGTCCCAAGAGCGTCGTCACGCTCGGCGTCGACAAGAAGGCGCGGCATCTGGCGAACATGGCCCAGGTCTCCGACCTGCTGGCGGCGCGCCTGCTGGTGGCCTATCACCTCGAACACCAGCGGCCGATGATGGGCGCGTTCCTCGACGCGCTCGGCATGGCCCACGAAGACGGCCTCATCAAGGACGAAGAGCCGAAGGCGCCCGACGCCGAGACGCTGGACAAGGCCGTCGCCACGCTGTCGCAGGCGTATCCGAAGGCCGACGTCGCGCGCTATTTCTGGACGCTGCTCTGGCAGGATCCCGAAACCTGGGGCGGACTCGACGGGCGTCCCGAACTTCACCTCGCCTAGCCGTTCGTGGCGCCCTTCACGCGGCATCTGTTCATCTGCACCAACGAGCGGCCCGCCGACCATCCGCGCGGGTCGTGCGCGCCAGCCGGCGGCGAGGCGCTGCAGAAGGCGTTCAAGAAGGCGCTCGCCGATCGCGGTCTCAACCGCGCCGTCCGCGCCAACAAGTCCGGCTGCCTCGATCAGTGCGAGCACGGCTCCGTGGTCGTCGTCTATCCCGACGCCGTGTGGTACGGGCAGGTGACGCCGGCCGATGTCGACGAGATCGTCGGCTCGCACCTGGAGCAGGGGCGGCCGGTCGAACGGCTGCGCCTGCCCGATAGCTGCGTCAACGCGTCGACCTGTCCCCACAAGCCGCGGAGATAACTCATGGAAAGCCTGCTCACCGCTGACGCGTTGATCGCGTTGGTGACGCTCACGGTCCTCGAGATCGTGCTGGGCGTCGACAACGTCATCTTCATTTCGATCCTCGCCGGCAAGCTGCCGCTCGATCAGCAGGCGCGCGCCCGTCGTGTCGGTCTGCTGGCGGCGATGGTGATGCGTGTGCTGCTGCTGTTCTCCCTGGCGTGGATCGTCCGCCTCACCGCGCCCCTCTTCACCGTGCTCGGCCAGGAGATCTCCGGCCGTGATCTGATCCTGCTGAGCGGCGGCCTGTTCCTGCTCGCCAAGGCGACGCGCGAGATTCACGAGAAGCTCGAAGGCGTCGACGGGCACCACGCCGCCGTGGCGGCGCCATCGTTCGGCGCCGTCATCGGGCAGATCATGCTGCTCGATATCGTGTTCTCGCTCGACTCGGTGATCACCGCCGTCGGCATGGCCGATCAACTCTCGGTGATGGTGCTGGCGGTGATGATCGCGGTGGGCATCATGATGGTGTCGGCCGGCGCGATCAGCGAGTTCGTCAACGCGCATCCGACGGTGAAGGTGCTGGCGCTCAGCTTCCTGCTGCTGATCGGCGTATCGCTCGTTGCCGAGGGCCTCGACCATCACATCCCGAAGGGCTACATCTACTTCGCGATGGCGTTCTCGGTGTTCGTCGAGATGATCAACCTGCGGGCGAGCAAGCGGCGCGAGCCGGTGCAGCTTCACCAGAAGTACTGACGGCGGCGGCGACGCGCTGCCCGCGTGCCAGGACGTGATGGCGTCGGGACTGCGTCGTCATCGGGACCGAATCCTTCTCGGGGCGGCCGACGTTCGCTTCCGGGACCGTTCGCTCTCGGCTTCGCGCTCACCGGCGGACGCTGCCGTCGCTGCCAACCGGTCCGTCATCGTGCGGACCGACGGCGCGCGCGGCGTCGTCGTCCAGCACGGCGCGAATGACGGCGGCCTTGTCGGTCGTGAGCGATCCACGGGCGAGGGCGAGCGGCAGCGTGCGGCGGGCGAGTTGACGGTACAGATCCTCGACGTCCGGACCGAGCGGCGCCAACGCCGCCAGATGCGTGCGGACGGTGGCGACATCGCCCCGCGCCACGCAGCCGCCCATGCCGCCGGCGAGTCCGCGGTCCTGCGCCGCCGCCAGCGTGCCGCGGAGGAGCGGCGTCAACGCCGCCAGCGCCTCCTGCTCGGTGGCGCCGAACGAGCGCCAGATGGCCGCGGCCTCCTGCCACAGCGCGATCGCGAACGGACCAACGTAATACGCCGACGCGTGATACCGCGCGCGTGCCCCGGCCGGCACGTGCAACGGCACCAACCCGATGGCGGCGGCGAGGTCGTCGAGCGTGCGACGGCTGTCGCCGGAGGCCTCGATGCCGACGGTGCACCCGGCCAGGCCGGCGAGGGCCACCTCGGGATTGGCGAACATCTGCAGGGGATGAAAGCCAGCCACATCAGCGCCGGCCTCGCGCGCGGCATCGAGCGCGCGAAGTTCGGTGGCGCCGGAGCAATGCACCGCCACGACGTCGGAGCGCCAGCTCAGACGCGCGCACACGGTGGCGATCGCCTCGTCCGGCACCGTCAGAAAGACGATGTCCGACGCGTCGACGCAGGCTTGCGCGGACGGCCACACGGCAACGCGATCGACGACGACGTCGTCGTGTGCGGCGCGCGCGTGAGCCATCGATACGGAATAGCCGGCTTGACGACACGCCGCGGCCAGCGTCTGCCCGACGGCGCCGACGCCAACGAACCCTAACCTCTCAGTGCGCTTCTTCTCAGCGTCCAACTGATCGAACGACGCCCCGATCGCGCCGGTCTCGGTCGGATCGGCGGCCGGATGGACAGTTCCTTCGGCGAGCTGAGGGGTGAGACGCGGCATCACGTTGTCACCATCGCGACGCAGAGGCGAGCGGTTTCCGTGACGAGCGCTTCGGCCTGCGCCGACTGCGGCTGCGCCTGCGGCGCCAGCGGACCGACCAGCGCCTCCATCATCGCGCCGGTGACGCACGAGGCCGCCACGGCCGGCGAGGCGACGCGGAACTCGCCGCGCATGACGCCGTCGGCGATCAGGCGTTCGCACACGCGGGCCAGGGCGACGCGGTACTCGATCCGCGCCCGATCGATCTCCGGCTCGCAGGGTTCGGCAATCAACGCATAGGCCAGTTGGCGGCGGTGCAGCGCGCGCTGCATGAACGCGCGGATCCCGTCGCGCAGCCGGTCGGTGGCCGGGCGATCGGCCCGGGCGATGACGTCGACGGCGGCAATCTCGCGTTCGGAGACCGTCGCCAGCACGCGCGCATAGAGATCGGCCTTCGATGTGAAGTGGCGGTAGACCGACCCGGTGGCGACGCCGGCGCGGTTGGCGATCAGCGCCATCTGAGCGCCCTGCCAGCCGTGTTCGGCCACCACCCCCGTGGCGGCCTCGATGATGCGATCTTCGCGGGCCTGCAGACGGACGACGCGGGCGATTCGGGCGGGGGAGGCCTTGGTGTGAACCATGATTCATGAATCATGGTTCACGATTTCGGCTCAGTGCAAGGCCCGAATCCACCGGGCAATCCCCGCCTGCGTGTCGGCCTGCACCGCCCCGGGCTCCCGCCCCGATGACTTCAGCACGCCGAAGGAATGGTCACCGCCCGAGACCTCCTGCACCGTGAACGCCGCGCCGGCACCGGCCTCCTTCAACGCGGCACGCACCTCGTCGGGGTCGCCAAAGACGTCCCGCGTGCCCTGCACGATCAGCGTCGGCACCGTGATGGCGGCCAGGTGCGTCACGCGGTCGCCGGCGCGGCGCCCGGGCGGCACCAGCGGATACCCGAGCGCGACGACGCCGGCCAGCGGCGCGACATTGTCAGGCCAACGGTCCGGTGCGGCGGCCAGATGCGTTGCCATGCGGCCGCCCATCGACTTGCCGCCGATCAGCAGGCGGTGGCGGATGAAATCCTCTCGCGTTCCCACCGCGCCAACCACGGCGCGGAACGCATCCTCGAGCACGGGCGCGCGGTCGGGCAGGCGGCGCTGCCGGGCCATGTAGGGAAAGTCGAACGTCACGACATCGACGCCGAGTGACGCCAGGCCGTTGCCATACGCCACCATGAACGGGCTCGACCGGCCAGCCCCGGCGCCGTGCGCCAGGATCAGCACCGCCGGTTCGGGGGCGCTCCCGGTGGCGCGGTACCACGTCGCGGGCAGGGCGAGGTCCGAATCCCGTTGCACGTCGAAATGCTGTGGAGTCATGGGGGCCATCCTCTTCCTTGTAGTACCATGACCGGCAATTTTTCGGCCAGTACCCGCCGTTCCAGTCTGCCAGGAGAGTTGTCGTGCCTCGTGTGTCTGTCGCCGCCCTGCTGCGGTCCACTCTGCTCGTCGTGACCGCTGCCGGCCCCGGAACGGCACAGTCTCTTCAGATGGCGCCGCCGAGCGGCAGCGTCGATCGGCCGTCGGCACAAGCGGTGCGCGTGCCGGAAGGACCGGCCCTCGATGGCGAGATCCTCGATGACCCGGTGTGGGCGGCAGCGCCCGTCATCGGCAACTTCGTGCAGTATCAGCCGAGCGAAGGGCAGCCGGTGTCCGAGAACACCGAAGTGCGCATGATCTTCACGCGCGACATGCTCTACATCGGTGTCGTCTGTTACGACCGCGACCCCTCCGGCATCATCGTCGCCGACTCGCGCCGCGACACCTCGCTCGACAACACCGACAGCTTCCGCATGATCTTCGACACGTTCCGCGATCGGCAGAACGGGTTTGTCTTCGGCACCAATCCGGCCGGCATCGAGTACGACGGCCAGGTGACCAACGAGGGCGTCGGCGGCGGCGGCCTGTCGACGGCGCAGATGTCGGGCTCCGGCGGCGGCTTCAACCTCAACTGGGACGGCGCGTGGGAAGTCCGCGCCAAAACCACGGAGATCGGCTGGATGGCGGAGTTCGCCATTCCCTTCAAGACGCTGCGCTATCCCGAGGGCAGCGAGCAGTCGTGGGGCGTCAACTTCCAGCGCAACATCCGCCGCAAGAACGAGCAGGCGTTCTGGGCGCAGATCCCGCGGCAGTTCAACATCAACCGCGTCTCGCTGGCCGGCACGATTGCCAACATCGAGCCGCCGGTGTTCCGCAACTTCAAGGTCATCCCCTACATGCTGGGGCAGTTCAACAAGACCGGCGTGCGGCCGGTGGACGGCGTGGCCCTCGGCGAGGTCGGCGCCGACGCCAAGTACAACCTGACGCCAAGCCTGACGCTCGACGCGACCTACAACACCGACTTCGCGCAGGTCGAGGTCGACGATCAGCAGGTGAACCTCGATCGCTTCAACCTGTTCTTCCCCGAGAAGCGCCCGTTCTTCCTCGAGAACGCCGGCTTCTTCTCGGTGGGGAATCCGGGCGAAGTCGATCTGTTCTTCAGCCGTCGCATCGGCCTGTCGAACTCAGGCCAGGCCATTCCGCTCTATGGCGGCGGCCGGGTGTCGGGCAAGGTCGGCTTGTGGAACGTCGGCCTGCTCAACATGCAGACCAAGGAAGTCGGCGCCTTCGATACGCCGGGCAACAACTTCGGCGTCATCCGGTTGATGCGCGAGCTGCCGAACCGGACGGCCATCGGCGGGTTGTTCGTCAACCGTCAGGGCACCGGCGATCTCGTGCGGCGCAACGCCGAGGGCGACAACGTCGACTACAACCGCACGTTCGCCATCGACGGCAAGCTGGGCATCGGCCGCAGCCATCAGATCAC
>JADZCY010000013.1 GCA_020851325.1 Acidobacteriota bacterium
GGCGAGATGCTCGAACACAAGCGGCTGATGGAGCAGGCGGCCAGCGGCCGCGACGACCTCATCGGCTCGCACCTCGCCATCAACGATCGCCGCGGCATCGTCGCCGACACCCGCTGGATGGAGTAGTCCCGTTGGGGTCAGGTCACGATTCGTGAGTCCCAGCCGGTTTGGGGTCAGGTCACGATTCGTGAGTCCGGCCCGCCGGCGCCGGGTCGCCATTGCGCTCGGCTCCAACCTCGGCGACCGCCACGCCGCGCTCGAGTTCGCCATTGACCGGCTGCGCGCGCTCCTGCCCGACCTTCGCCTCTCGTCCATCATCGAAACCGCGCCCGAAGGCGTCCCCGACGAACAAGGCGCGTTCCTGAATGCCGTCGCCGTCGGCTCGACCTCGCTCGACCCGCGCGCGCTGCTCGACGCGCTCCTCGACATCGAACGCGCCTTCGGACGCACGCGTCCGTACCGCTACGCGGCGCGGACGCTCGATCTCGATCTGATTCTGTATGGGGATGTCGTGCGGAATGAAGCGGGGCTGGATGTGCCCCATCCGCGATTCCGCGAACGGCGGTTCGTGCTGGCGCCGCTCGCGGAGGTGGCCGGTGAGTGGGTCGACCCGGTGACCGGGTCGACGATCAGTGCGCTGCTTCGACGTCTGCCGCGGCCTTCCGCTTGAACAGGCCGCCGACGCCTTCCTCGAACAACGTATACATCGCCGGCACGAACACCAGCGTGATCATCGTCGAGGTCATGAGACCGCCGATGACGACGCGGGCGAGCGGCGCCTGGAGTTCGGCGCCTTCGCCGATGCCGAGAGCCATCGGCACCAGGCCGAGCGCCGTGCACAGTGCCGTCATCAGAATCGGCCGCAGACGGTGCTGGCCGGCGAGCTCGACGGCCTGGCGCAGCGGCATCTTGTCGCGCTCGCGCAGCGTGTTGGTGTAGTCCACCAGCAGGATGGCGTTGGTGACGACGATACCGGCCAGCATGATGACGCCGATGTAGGCCTGCATGCTGAACGCCGTGCCGGTGAGCAGCAGCATGCCGACGACGCCGATGGCGGCCAGCGGAATCGAGAAGATGATGATGAACGGGTCGCGCAGCGACTCGTACTGCGACGCCATCACCGTGTAGACGAGGACGATGGCGAGGATCAGCACGAGCTGGAGTTCGCGGAACGACTTCTCCTGTTCCTCGACCTCGCTGCCGAAGCCGACGGCGAAGTCCTTCGGCACGTCGACTTCGTCGAGCCGTGCCTGCACGTTGGCGACGGCCTCGCTGAGCGTCACTTCCGTCTCGGCGCTGACGCGCTGGATACGCTCCTGGTTCTTGCGCTCGATCGACACCGGGCCGGTGTCGCGATCGATCACCATGACGTTCTTCGCCGGCAGCACCTGACCGGCCGGCGTGCTCAGCAGCACGTCACCGATGGAGGCCACCTCGCCGCGGTCCTCTTCGCGGAGGCGCACGATGATCGGGTACTCGTTGCCGGCTTCGCGGAACATGGCAGCCTGCGTACCGGCAACGTTGGTGCGGATGGTGTTGGCGACGCCGGTGACCGTCATGCCGAGCAGCGCCGCCTTGTCGCGGTCGACGCGCACGGCGAGTTCGGGCCGGCCTTCTTCGCGCTGCATGCGCGAGTCGGCGACACCCGGCGTGGAGTCGAGCAGCGTCTTGACGTCCTGCGAAATGCGGCGCGACGTGTCGAGGTCGTGCCCCATCACCTCGACCGCCAGGCGGCCGCCGCCCTGGTTGCCCATGCCGCGCATGTTCTGTCCGCCGGAGGCGCGGGCGCGCACGACGACGCCGGGGATGCCGGACAACTGGCGGCGCAGTTCCATCGAGATCTGTTCGTTCGACCGCGTGCGTTCCGTCTTGGACGTCAGGCGCACTTGGACGCTGCCGCGGTGCGTCGACGAGTTGCCGAAACCACCGCCGCCACCGGCCTGCGTGATCAGCATCGTCGCTTCGGGCACGTTGGCGCGGATGCGGTTCTCGAGTTCGATCAGCGCGGCTTCGGTGGTTTCGATGCGCGTGCCCACCGCCAGTTCGGCATCGACGGTCACCTCGCCTTCGTCGGTCGTCGGCTGGAACTCGAAGCCGATGCGCGGCAGCAGCATCACGGCCAGGATGAAGAGGCCGAAGCCGACGGCGAAGACGGTGGGCCGATGCTGCAGGGCCAGGTGCAGCGAGCGGGCGTAGAACGCGTCGAGCCCGTTGAGGAAGCGATCGACGCCGCCGCTCAGCGCGCCGAGAATGCCGGGCTTGTGCTGGCCGTGCGTCGGCGCATCGAGCAGGCGCGAGCAGAGCACCGGGACGATGGTGACCGCCACCAGCAGCGACATCGCCAGCGAGAACGAGACCACCGCCGCCAGCTGGCCGAACATGATGCTCGACACGCCGGTCAGGAAGAGCATCGGCACGAACACCGCGATGTGCGTCAGCGTCGAGGCGAGAATGGCCGACCACACTTCCTCGGACCCGTCGAGCGCGGCCGTCATGCGGTCCTTGCCCATCTCGAGGTGGCGATAGGTGTTCTCGAGCACGACGATCGCCGCGTCCACGATCATGCCGATGCCGAGCGCCAGACCGCCGAAGGTCAGCGTGTTGAGCGTGTAGCCGCCGAAGTAGAGCAGGGCGAAGGTGCCGATCACCGAGATCGGGATCGACGTGCAGATGATCAGCGTCGACTTCAGGTCGCGCAGGAACAGGAAGATGATGGTGATGACCAGCAGGCTGCCGATCATCGCGTGCTCCTGCACGCTGTGGATGGCGCGCTCGATGTACACCGACTGGTCGTCGAGCACCTGGAGGCGCATGCCGGTGACGTCGCGGTTGATGCGTTCGATCTCGGCCCGCACGCCCTGTGCGATCTGCACGGTGTTGGTGCCGGACTGCTTGGTGACGCGCATGCGGATGCCGGGCTTGCCGTTGATGCGCGTGATCGACCGCCGGTCCTCGGTGGCGTCGCGGACATCGGCGATGTCCTTCATGTAGACCGGCACGCCCTCGCGCGTCAGCACGACGAGGTTGCGGATCTCTTCGAGGTTGGCGAACTGGCCCGGGCTGCGCAGCAGCAGCGTGCGCGTCGCGTCGTTCACTTCGCCGAGCGGGATGTTCTGGTTCTCGGTGCGGAGGATCTGCACGACCCGGTCCGGCGACAGGTTGAGCGCCGTGATCTTCTCGCGCGACAGATCGATGCGAATCTGCCGGCGGAGGCCGCCGTCGATGGTCACCGAGGCGACGCCGGGGACGCGCTCGAGGCGCGGCGACAGGTCGTTCTGCGCCAGTTCACGCAGCGTCACGGCGTCGTAGTCGCCTTCGACGCCGATACCCATGATCGGCATCGAGTTCGAGTCGAACTTGAAGATGGTGGGTGGGTCCGCGTCTTCCGGCATGCGGCCGCGGACGCGGTCGATACGGGTGCGGACGTCGTCGGCCGCCTCGGCGAGGTCGGTGCCCCAGACGAAGTTGAGGCGGACGTTGGCATTGCCTTCCGACGAGGTGGACTCGACGCGCTCCAGACCGGCGACGGCGCTGACCGCCTGCTCGATCGGGCGCGTCACCAGTTCCTCCA
>JADZCY010000014.1 GCA_020851325.1 Acidobacteriota bacterium
CTGGGCGTGCGGGTATTCCACGCGTTCGTCCAGTAAGCCCCGGCCGCGGCCGGCGGTCCAGCGTCGATCCTTGTGGAGGAGTTTGCACACGTGACTGACGCGCGCCGTTCCGGCCGCCCCGCGCCGCCTGCCCGCCATGCCGGCATCGCCCGGCTGGCCCTCATCCTGACGCTGCTACCCCTGCCGGCCTTTGCCGACATTGTCGTCTTCAAGACCGGACGGACGATGTCGGTTGCCTCGGCCCGGGTAGAGGGCGAGGCGCTGGTTGTGCAGTTTCGTGGCGGCGGCGAGGGCACCATTGCCAGCCGCCTGGTGGACCGCGTCGATCCGGACGAAGTGGCATGGCCGGTCGAAGCGGTCGACGCCTCGGCCGCGCCGGTCCAGACGCCCGGCATGCCGGACCTCCCGGGCCTCGAGACATTGGCGGCCAAGCCGTTCGGCGCGCTCATCGCCAACGCCGCGGCGACGCACGGCGTGGACGTCCGGCTGGTGCATGCGGTGATCGAAGCGGAATCCAACTACCAGCCGCGCGCCCGGTCTCCCAAGGGCGCGAAGGGTCTGATGCAGCTCATGCCGGACACCGCGCGGCAGTACAAGGTGCGCGATCCGTACGACCCGCTGGCGAACATCGATGCCGGCGTCCGCCACCTGAAGAGCCTGCTCGGCCGTTTCGACCTGACTATGGCCCTGGCGGCCTACAACGCCGGCGAGGGCGCGGTGCGGCGCTACAACGGCCTGCCGCCGTTTGCCGAGACACGCAGCTACGTGACGCGCATCCTCCGGCGCGTCGGCGCGGGAATGTGAGCGTTTTCGGGTTAACATCTTGCGGGACAATCTTTTAACCGTGCTGAGAGCATGTTCAACGGGCGCGAGGTGAGGGGCTAGCGATGGAGTTTCGCTGCCGTCTCGGCACGCCCTCCGGCGAGATCATCGAGGGCGTCTACGTCGCCCACAACGAAGCCGCCCTTCGCCGCGAACTGGAGGACAAGGGACTGCACGTCCTGTCACTCCGGACGCGCGGCGCCTTTGCCGGACTCGCGCTGCCGGGGCGCAAGAACACCATTCCGCGCCACGAGTTCCTCGTCTTCAACCAGGAACTGGCGACGCTGCTGAAGGCCGGCATGCCGCTGGTGCAGTCGCTGGACATCCTGCGCGTCCGCCTGGCCAACCCGGTGTTCAAGGCCGTGCTGGACGACGTGCACGAGAAGGTGCGCGCGGGCACGGCGCTGTCGGACGCCTTCACGGCGCACGGCGAGATGTTCCCCAGCGTCTATACCGCCTCGCTCATGGCCGGCGAGCGGTCCGGCAATCTCGACGCCGTGCTGCGGCGCTTCGTCGCCTATTCGAAGGTCATCGACACCGTCCGGTCCAAGACGATCTCGGCGCTGGTTTATCCGGCCATCCTCGTCGCCCTGGCCATCGTCCTCGTGGGCATCATCGCGATCAAGGTGGTGCCGACCTTCTCGGATTTCTACGCCAGCTTCGGATCGGAACTGCCGTTGTCGACGCGCGTGATCATCGGCGTGTCCGACGTGGTGCGCACGCAGGCGTGGCTGCTGATCGCGGTGGCGGTGATTGGCAGCCTCAGCTTCATGGCGTGGATCCGCCAGCCGGGCCAGCAGGCGCGTCTGGATCGCTGGCTGCTGCGCGTGCCCACCGTGGGTCCGGCGATGCACAAGTTCGCGACCTCGCAACTGGCGCGCACGCTGGCGACGCTGCTCGGTGGCGGCATCCCGCTGGTGAACGCGCTCGACATCGCGGCGCGCTCCACCGGCAATCGCTATCTCGGCGCCGAACTCGGCATCGTCGCGCAGAAGGTGCGTGAAGGGCAGGGCTTTGCGGCGACGCTGCTCGAGCGGCGGACCGTGCCCGACGTTGCCATCAAGATGATCGAAGTGGGCGAGTCCACCGGCGCACTGCAGGAGATGCTGAACAGCCTCGCCGACTTCTACGACGAAGAGATTGAAACCGCCGTGGGGCGCTTCGTCACGCTCATCGAACCGGCGCTGCTCGTCATCATGGGCATCGTCATTGCCGCCGTGGTGCTGGCGCTCTACATGCCGATCTTCCAGCTCACGTCGGTGCTCGGAGGGGGGCGCTGATGGACGCCACCAACCAGATGGACACGACGGAACTCGATCCGGAAGTCCTGATCGAGGAACCGGTCGAAAGCGCCGCGGTCGCCGCGGCGCGCAGCGAGGAGACGCAGCAGGCGCGCCGGCTGGCCGAGCGCTATCGGCTCGACTTCCTCGACATGAACGAGTTCCGCATCGATCAGGAACTCTTCCGGTCGATCCCGGCCGACCTGATGCTGCGCTACGGCTTCGTGCCGAGCCGGCGCGAAGGCAAGTCGCTGGTCATCGTCGTCTCGGATCCGACGGACCTGCCGATGATCGACGAGCTGAGCGTGCTGCTCGGGACGCCGGTGAAGGTGATGGTCGGCTCGCGCAGTGCCATCGAGTCGATCCTCAAGAAGAGCGAGAGCTCGCAGCGTCTGCTCGACGAAGCCACCGAGGAGTTCCAGCTCCAGGTGCTGCGCGAGGACGAGAACGGCGAAGAGAACCTCAGCCTCGAGCGGCTCACCAGCGACGACAGCCCGATCATCAAGCTGGTGCACCGCACGATCTTCACGGCCATCCAGCGCCGCGCGTCCGACATCCACATCGAGACGCAGGACGATGCGGTGGATGTGAAGTATCGCGTCGATGGCGTGCTGCAGCCGGCGATGCGGCCCCTCGCCAAGCGCTTCC
>JADZCY010000015.1 GCA_020851325.1 Acidobacteriota bacterium
GCGTCTACGGCCGCGCGCGCGACAGCGCCAGGCCCGGCGATCGTCCGCTCCTGCACGCATGGCGTCTGGCCTTTCCGCATCCGCTGACCGGTCAGCGCATTGCCGTCGAGGCGCCGCTGCCACGCGATTTCCATCAGGCCGTGCGTCGCCTGCACCGCGCGGCGAACGATGTGGCGCCGCCGCGGCCTCGATTCAACCGGCCCTCGATCCGCCCGAGCGGCGCATCACCGCAGCGCCGCCGCCGGTGACACTTTCGCGGCTCTGACCGCCGGCAGCAGCGTCGCCGCCAGTGCGGCCACCGCGATGGCGGCGGCGAAGCTGACGGGGTCGGCGCCCGAGACACGGAACAGGAAGGCGTCGAGCGCGCGGCCAAGAGCCCACGCCCCGGTCAGGCCCAGCGCCATGCGTACCCCGACCTCGGTCGAGAGAGAGGCGAAACGGAATCACGCAGGATTGTGAGCCGCCGCCGTTCGTATTGTCGGACAGAGCTCACTGATTTGGCACAGAGCCTGGCGGCGAGGCCAGATTGCAGCGCACGGCGCGACCGCTGTCTGCGCGGGCGATGACGCGTGCTGGCGGGGGAAGCGAAACCGCCCGTTCTACCCGACTCAGGCCGGCCTCCTGACCCGCACCTTCCTGATCGTCGCCGTCACCAGGCAACGACACCATGTCTCGACGGGTTCAGTACGAAAGAGGCTCACGATTCTTTCCTGGAGCGCGAGCCTGCCAGGCTGCGGAAGCCGGACCAGCAGCAGACCGTGATGGGTTCCAGGCGTGTACTTACGCGCGTCCGAGAAGTCGAGATCCTGAGTCACCAGGAATCGGCCTTCCGCCTGTGCCGCACGCCACACCACATCGTCGTCCTCACCGCCGATGCCCTCGGCCGGCACGGTATCGACCTCGTGCCCAAGGGACTCAAGAAGTGGCACCAGAGCAGCGGGCAGGTTCTCGTCCAGCTTTATCTTCACCGGACGTGTGCCGCCGATACAGGCAGGTCCTCCTGCGCCGAGGCGGCGGCAAACACGATGGCGGCGCGGACATCGGCTTCGGTGAGCGTCGGGAAGTCCGCCAGGATCTCGGCGGTGGTCGCGCCTTCAGCCAGGCTCGCCAACACGGTTCGAAGCGTCACTCTCGTGCCCTTGAACACGGCTTCTCCGCCGGCAACACTCGGACGTCGCTCGATGCGCCCCTCGTCGTTCATCATCGCCTCACCAGCCATTCTACGCCGCGTGCCACGCCCCCGATCGCTCACGGTTCGTTCAGTGAATCTGGCGCGTGGGGCACCACAGACCCGGGCTCAGCCTCGCGCGGCGAGGATTGGATGGGTGAGGGTCGCGAGCGAGACGCGCTGGCGGCCCTGGTCGTCGAAGTTGTCGGGCGACAGCCACGTTTCGTAGGCCGCCTGCAGCGCCGGCCACTCGCGGTCGATGCAGGCATACCACGCGGTGTCGCGGTTGCGGTGCTTGTAGACCAGCGCCTGACGGAAGATGCCTTCGTACGAGAAGCCGAAGCGCTGGGCGGCGCGGCGTGACGGCTCGTTGAGGGCATCGCACTTCCACTCGTAGCGGCGATACCCGAGCGCGAAGACGCGCTGCATCATCTGGAACATCGCTTCGGTCGCCGCCGGCGTCTGCTGCAACCGCGGCGCGAAGTGGATGTGACCGACCTCGATGGTGCCTGCCGCCGGTGCGATGCGCAGGTACGACGCCACCCCGGCCACGCGAGTGGCGTCGGCGCCGACATCCCGAAGATCGGCGGCGGTGAGCAGCGTGTAGAACTGCGGATCCTGGCTGGCGGCAGAGGTCGCGACCCACGCCGCGAAGTCCTCGAACCGCTCGTACGGCCCCTGCCACAAGTACGTCCACCCGCGCCCGTCGACGTCTTCCGCAAACGCCTCCCACAACCCCGCCGCATCGTCCACCCGCAACGGCCGCAGCGCGCAGAACCGCCCGGTCATCGCCTGGTGCGGCGGCCACGCCGGCGCGTCCCAGTGCGGGAGCGCATCTCCAATCGGCTGCCCCAGCTCATTCGTCCGCATGACCATCAGTCTACGCGCAGCGGAACTGAGGGCCTTCACTCCCGAGCGCGTTGCCATCCCGATGGTCCCTGCCGTCCCGAAAGCGAGGATGTCCCGGCGTGCTTCCGCCTCCCGCGTGCCCTGAGCGAAGTCGAAGGGCCTCCCGCCCGCCTTCGCGCTGGCGCGCTACGGCGAGGCAGGCTCTGCCGCGCCGTTCGCACCTGTCAGCACCCTTCACCACCCCTCAGCACCTTTCAGCGCTATCATTCTCGCTTCCCATTTCTGGAGATGCCGATGCCCGTGCCTCGCTGGTCCGCGTTCGTCCTGCTGCTCGGAGGGCTTGCCGCCTGCAGCCCTGCGCCCACGCCCACCTCCACTGCGCCGCGGGCGCCGTTCTCTGTCGTCGAAGTCAGCATCCCGGAGCTCCAGGCGGCGATGCGTGACGGACGCACCTCGTCCCGCGAAATCGTGACGCAGTATCTGTCGCGCATCGCGATGTACGAGGACGGCATCAACGCCGTCATCGCGGTCAACCCGAAAGCGCTCGAGCTGGCCGACGAACGCGACCGCGAACGCGCGGCCGGACAGATCCGCGGGCCACTGCACGGCATCCCCATCGCGCTCAAGGACAACATCAACACCAGCTTCATGCCCACCACCGGCGGCGCGCTCGCCTTCGACGGCATGATCCCGCCCTACGACGCAACGCTGACGAAGAACCTCATCGACGCCGGCGCCATCATCATCGCCAAGACGATGCTGAGCGAGCTGGCGAACTGGGTGGCGGCCGGGATGCCGGGTAACTACAACGCGCTGAAGGGCTACGGCTTCAACCCGTACGATCCGCGCCGCGATCCACGCGGTCCTGCAGTGGCCACGGCCAATCGCGGTCCGGCCGGTGGGCCCGGCGGCGGCCCTGGTGGCGGCGGACCGACACGCTTCGACGATGGACGTCCCGTGCTCGGCACCGGCGGCTCCAGTTCCGGCACCGGCACGGCGGCGAACTTCTGGTCGGCGAACGTCGGCACCGAGACCTCGGGCTCGATCCTCAGCCCGTCGAACCAGAACATGCTCGTCGGCATCAAGCCCACCGTCGGCCGCATCAGCCGCTACGGCGTCATTCCCATCACCGCGGATCAGGACACCGCCGGCCCGATGGCGCGAACGGTGGCCGACGCGGCAATTCTGCTCGGCGCGCTCGAAAGCCCGGCGCCGGACCCGAACGACCCGGCGACAACCGTCTGCCAGGCGCCGCCGAATCGTGACTACACCGTGCACCTGAAGGCGGACGCGCTGAAGGGCGCGCGCATCGGCATCCCGCGCGCGAACTTCTACGATCAGGTCACGCTGCCGTCGGTGGGCGGAGCGAAACCGGAAACGCGCGGCGGCCTCAATCCCGATCAGAAGAAGGCGATGGACGAAGCCATCGCCGCCCTCAAACAGGCCGGCGCCGAAGTCATCGACGTCGAGATCCCCAGCATCGTCGACAAGGATCCGGCAAACAACTTCCTGATCTGGGGCACCTGCGCCGGTCCCAACGATGTGCACGGCAAGGACGCCAACTGCTCGTCGGCGCTCAAGTACGGCATGAAGCGCGACTTCAACGCCTACCTCGCCACGCTCGGCGACAAGGCGCCGGTGAAGACGCTGACCGAACTGCGCGAGTGGAACCGCGCGCACGCCAACATGGGCGCCATCAAGTATCAGCAGGCGCAGCTCGACGTCTCGGACGATGTGGACCTCGAGCGCGATCGCGCGAAGTGGGAAGCCGATCGCAAGAAGGACATCTACCTCGGCGCGACGCACGGCATCGACGAGGCGCTGAAGGCGCACAACCTCGACGCGCTGCTCTTCCCCGGCGCCAGCGGTGCCGGCATTGCCGCCAAGCCGGGCTATCCGACGGTGATCGTGCCGTTCGCGACGGTGCCGAACGCGCCGAACGGCGGGCCGCTGCCGGACGGCTTCAACGCCCGGCCGGCGCCGTACGGCGTCAGCTTCTCGGGAACGGCGTGCAGCGAGCCGCGACTGATCGAACTGGCGTACGCGTTCGAGCAGGCGACGAAGAAGCGCGTGCCGCCCTATAGCGCGCCGTAGCGTGAGTGCACGTCGCGCCATCGCCATCGGGGTCGGCGTGTGGTGCAGCAGCCTGCCGCTGTTCGCCCTGCGCCCCCCGCTGGCGGAGCGCATCGCGAGAATCACGGGACTGCCGGCTGACGAACTCACGCTGGCCACGCGCTCCAGCCGCGCGTGGGGATCGGTGCTGCAGTTGCTCGTCGCCTGGCAGGTGGGCGCGTGGTTGCGGCGCGGGGACGGTCTGCCGCTCACGCGCGATGCGCTGCGTTCGATCTCGCCGGGGCAGCACGCGGCGGATATCGTCGTCGGCGCCGTTGTCGTCGGCGCCGGGCTGGGCCTGCTGACCGCGCTGCTGACGTGGCTCTCGCTCAGTCGCGGCTCGGAGTACCCCGCCTTCGATCGACTGGCGGACCGCGCCGGCACGCGCTACGCGCGCGGCTCGATGACGACGTGGCAGTTCGCCAATGCCAAGCTGCGTTCGGATCCCATCTACGCGCAGACGCTGTGCGAGGACGTGCTGGCCTCCGGCGGCACGCTGGTGGACATCGGCTGCAGTCAAGGGTTGATGCTCGCGTTGCTCGCTGAAGCACGCTGCGAGACCGCGGCCGAGGCGTCACTGCCGCGCTTCGAGCACCTGATCGGCGTCGAAGTGCGCGCGGCGGTGGCGCAGCAGGCGCGAGAGGCGTTGGGGAACGAGGCCACCATCCTCGAAGCCGACGCCACGACGGCCCCGCTGCCGGCGTGTGATGCCGTGCTCATCTTCGACGTGCTGCACTTGCTGTCGCCGGAGCAGCAGTGGGCGTTGTTGAAGACGGTGGCCGCCGCGCTGAGGCCTGGCGGCACGCTCCTCGTCCGCGAAGCCAATCCTCACGGCGGCGCCGGCTTCGCCATCGTCCGCACCGTCAATCGCCTGAAGAGGATGATGGGCGGCGACCGGCACGGCCGTCTCACCTTCCGCGACGTGCCGGGCTGGGTGCGCCTCTTCCGTGACGCGGGGTTCGAACCGGTGAACGATCCCGACGCGCACGGCCCGCTCAACAACGTGCTCTACCGGCTGCGCCTATACTGAGTCAGCATGATCAGTCCGTTCCCGGAGGCACGACTGCATCCGGTGTCGGTCC
>JADZCY010000016.1 GCA_020851325.1 Acidobacteriota bacterium
CATCTGCAGGAACTTCACCAGCGGCAGGCGGACGGCGGTGTCGTCTTCGACGACGAGGATGACGGGCGACGGCTCGGTATCCACGGGCAACAGACCGGTGTGTATTGTGCCACACGCGCCGCAGATGACACAGGCCGCAGGGCCACAGGCCACAGATGGCACAGGCCGCAGATGGCACAGACAGCACAGATGACGGCAAGGCCGCAGATGCGCAGATGAATCGCCGATCCTCAAATCGCGCTTCATCAACAATCGCCAATCCGCCGATTCGGCAATCGCCAATGCCAGCCCTCCGTGTATGTGGCTGTACAATGCCGCTGTCGGGCCGCTAGCTCAGTGGTAGAGCACCTGCCTTTTAAGCAGAGGGTCGATGGTTCGATCCCATCGCGGCCCACCATCCTTCGCCAATTGCGGTGACTGCCCGCGGCTTCAGTCGATTTGCGGCCGGTTGCTGTCCACACACGCGGCACATGTGCGGCCAAGGGCGCGGAAGCCGAGCAGCTCCACATCCGGCGACAGGTAGCCCTCGCGTAGCGGTTCGTCGCGCAGCAGGTCCGTGCTCAGATACTTCTTGTTGCTGTCGCAGAAGATCGTGACAACGGTGGCGCGCGCGCCGATGGCGTTCTGCACCTTCAGCGCGCCGACGAAGTTCGCGCCTGACGAGATGCCGAGTGCGAGGCCGCAGTGCGCAAGCTTCTGCGCCATCAGGATGGCATCGCCGTCCTGCGCATTCACCACGGCGTCGAGCCGATCGAGTTTCACGATCGCCGGAATGAACTCGTCGGAAATCCCCTGGATGCGGTGTCGGCCCACCTTGTGCCCGGTGGACAGGGTCGGCGATTCGGCCGGTTCGAGCGGGTGCACGCGCGTGGTGGCGTTGCGCGCCTTGAGGAATGCACCGACGCCCATCACCGTGCCGCCAGTGCCGACGCCGGCAACGAACGCGTCGGGCGCCAGGCCCGCCCCGGCCAACTGCGACACGATCTCCGGCCCGGTAGTGCGCATGTGCGCTTCGACGTTGGCCGGGTTGGCGAACTGACACGGCAGGAACACGTGGGGATCGCTCGCGGCCAGTTCCTCGGACAGTCGAATGCTGCCGAGGAAGCCGCCCTGCGCGGCGCTCACCGGCACGATCTCGGCGCCGAAGCTGGCGATGATGGCCATGCGTTCGGCGCTCATCCAGTCGGGCATGAAGATGGTGACCGGATGCCCGAGCGCACGCCCGATGGCGGCGAACGAAATACCGGTGTTGCCGCTGGTGGCTTCAGCGATGCGGGCGCCGGGTGAGAGCACACCGCTCCGGTAGGCCTCCTCCATGATGAAGAGCGCCATGCGGTCCTTGATGCTGCCGGTGAGGTTGAGCGATTCCTGCTTGGCGTAGATGACGCGCGGCTCGCCGCGATAGAGCAGGTCGACGGCGACGAGCGGCGTGTTGCCAATCAGACGATGCAGGCCGGCGAAGCGTTCGCTGAGGCGTGGACGGGCGGTCGGAGCAGACACGGTACGGCGCGTAACCTCTCGCCCATTGTATCCATTTGGCTGACGATCGCCCGACCGGTGGGCGCGGGCGCACCGCAACGCGTAGACGGTCAGTCCGGGCAGGTGCGGGCAACCGTGATGCTCGCCGCTCCACTTTCAGCGCGGCCGCGACGTGCGTAGTGCGTCCCTCTCGACCTGCAGCAGCCGGCGTGTCGCTTCGTGCTGCGGGTCGGTGAGCACCTGCGCCGGCACGCCGGACTCCACCACGCGGCCGTCCGCCAGCACCACCACGCGGGTGGCAACATCACGCACGAAGTCGTCATCATGCGAGGTCAGGAGCAGCGTGCGTCCTTCGCCGGCGAGCGCCTTCAGCACATCACCCAGTTCGTTGCGGCGTGCCGGATCGAGCGACGCGGTCGGTTCGTCCATCAGCAGCAGCGGCGGATCGACGGCGAGGGCGCGGGCAATGGCAACGCGTTGCGCTTCTCCGCCGGACAACTCGCGCGGCAGCGCCGTGGCTCGGTGACCGACACCGAGTTGATCGAGCAGATGACGCGCGCGTGATTCTGCCGCCGCGCGCGTCACGCGGTGCGCGTGCACGGGCGCGAGGCAGACGTTGTCCAGCGCCGACAGATGTTCGAAGAGGAAATGGAACTGGAACACCATGCCGGACTTCGGCGCGGTCACTTCACCCGCGTCGGCGCGTTCGAGCCCGGCCAGCACGCGCAGGATCGTCGTCTTGCCGGAACCTGACAGGCCCATCAACGCGACGATCTCGCCTGCACCGGCCGCGAGATCGACGCCGCTCAGGATGGCACGCGTGCCACGCGACAAACACAGGCCGCGGACCTGCAGCACCGGTGTCATGCCGCCGCCTTCCATCGCCGTTCCAGTCGCCGCGCCAGATGCGAAAGCGGCAGCGACATGGCCAGATACAGTGCGGCGCACAACAGGCCCGGCACGAACCAGCTGCCGACGTTCGTCGCGAAGATCTGCGTCTGCTTCGTCAGTTCGACGACGGTGAGGACCGAGACGAGCGACGAGTCCTTGAGCAGCGCGACGAAGTCGTTGGTCATCGGCGCCAGCGCCAGGCGGAACGC
>JADZCY010000017.1 GCA_020851325.1 Acidobacteriota bacterium
TCATCGAGCAGCGATTCGCGATAGAGGCCAGCGCCAACGGTGCCATAGAGCTGCACGCCGCCGACATCCGCCGGGGTTTGCAGCAGCACGTTGCCCGACCACGTGGTCAAGCCGGGCAGCGCGTCGGTTTCATCTTCGCCGACGCGCGCGTATTCGAACTCGAAGGCGACGATCAGCAGACCGGCGCCGCCGGAGAGGCCGCGGACGGCGCGGGTGTCAGGCGTTGGTGTCACGCCGAGAAAGGCCGTGATGTCGGCCGCGGCGGGACGGACGGAGATGGCAAGCGCGAGGAGGATGAGCGCCGCCAACCGGCTGGTACGAGCAATGCACAGTTGGGTCAGCACGGACGTATGATCGCACGAGTGACCGGCGATGGTCACGCGATCCGACGCCACTGGAGGACGACCATGACTGCATCACGCCGCTGGCTGGCCACGATCTCACTGACCCTCACGCTGCCGATCACGCTGGCCGCCGACACGCTCATCCTGCGCAATGGCCAGCGCATCCAGGGCGATCTGATTGCCGTGCGTGGCGACACGGTCGAGTTCGAGGAGCAGCGCAACTTCGGTGGCCGTCGCACCATTCGCGTCGATCGCGACGAGATCGATCGCATCGAGTTCGATCGCAACGGCTCCGGCAACAACTGGAACAACGGCGGCGGCGGATCCGGCGGCTGGAACAACAACGACAACGGCCGCCCGAACGGCATGCGCGAGCGGCAGTCGAGCGTGTCGGCCACCACGGACTGGAGCGACACCGGCATCGATGTCCGCGCCGGCCAGACGATCTACGTGTCGGCGTCGGGACAGGTGCGCTGGGGCAGGGATCGCCGCGATGGGCCACAGGGCGAGAACAACTCGCCGTTCAACGCCGGCCGGCCGCTGCCCAATCGTCCCGCCGCGGCGCTCATCGGCCGCATCGGCAACGACGTCTTCTTCATCGGCAACGAACAGGGCGCGATTCGCGTGCGCAACAGCGGCCGTCTGTATCTGGGCATCAACGACGACTACCTGGCCGACAACTCGGGGAGCTTCCGCGTCACGGTCTTCTACTGATACGCTTGAGCAGACATGGACTTTCAGCTCTCCGAAGAACAGGTGCTGTTGCGCCGGAGCATCCGCGAGTTCGCGGAACAGGAACTCCGGCCCAACGTGATGGAGTGGGACAACGCGCAGCATTTCCCCCATGAACTGCTGCCGAAGCTGGCCGACGTCGGCCTGATGGGCATCCAGTTTCCGGAGAGCTACGGCGGCTCGGCGATGAGCGCCGTCGACTACTGCATCTGCATCGAGGAACTGGCGCGCGTCGATCCGAGCATCTCGCTCTCGGTGGCCGCGCACAACGGCCTCGGCGCCGCGCACATCGCGATGTACGGCAGCGAGGCGCAGAAGCAGCAGTACCTGGTGCCGCTCGCGAAGGGCAAGCACCTCGCCGCATGGGGCCTCACCGAGCCGGGTTCCGGCAGCGACGCGGCGGCCATGCGCACCACCGCGGTACGTGACGGCGATCACTGGGTGCTGAACGGCTCGAAAGCGTTCATCACGCACGGCCGCTCGGCCGACACGATGGTCGTCATGGCCGTCACCGACAAGGCCCGCGGCGCCAAGGGCATCTCGGCCTTCATCGTCGAACGCGGCACCGACGGGTTCATCGGCGGCAAAAAGGAAGACAAGCTGGGCATGCGCGCCAGCGAGACCACCGAGGTGATCTTCCAGAACTGCCGCATTCCGGCCAGCCAGTTGATTGGTGAGGAAGGGCAGGGGTTCATCCAGACCCTGCAAGTGCTCGACGCCGGCCGCATCGGCATCGCCGCACTCGCCGTTGGCCTCGCGCAGGGCGCCTACGAAACCGCACGCGACTACGCCGCCGAACGCAAGCAGTTCGGCCGCGCCATCGGCACGTTCCAGTCCATTCGCTGGAAGCTCGTGGACAACGCCGCCCGTGTCGAAGCGGCGCGCCTGCTGACGTATCGTGCCGCGTGGCTGAAGGATCAGGGCCGCCGCATGACGGTGGAGTCGGCGATGGCCAAGCTGTATTCGAGCGAGATTGCCGTGCGCGCCTCCGAGGATGCCGTGCAGACGCTTGGCGGCTACGGCTTCGTCAAGGACTACGCGGCGGAGAAGTTCTTCCGCGACGTCAAGCTGACGACCATCGGCGAAGGCACGAGCGAGGTGCAGCGCCTGGTGATCGCGCGGCAACTGCTGGCCGCGTAGTGAACGTCCGTCATTCCCTGCCGCGGAGCGGCTGCCGTTCATGAAGGCGTGGCTCGATCACGTCGGCATTGCCGTCGGTGATCTCGGCGCGTCGCTGGCATTCTTTCGCGACGTCCTCGGCCTGCACGTCGACGACACCGAGGACGTAGCCAGCCAGAAAGTGCGGGCGACGTTCCTGCACATGGGACCGTCGTCACTGGAACTGCTCGAGGCCACCGCGCCCGAGTCGGCCATTGCGAAGTTCGTCGAGAAGCGCGGGGCCGGATTGCATCACGTGGCGCTGCGTGTGGAAGACATCGACGCGGCCCTCGCACACCTCGAAGCCCGCGGCGTTCATCTGATCGATCGCGTCGCCCGGCCCGGTGCGGAGGGCGCGCGCGTTGCCTTCATTCATCCGGCCTCGGCGCACGGCGTGCTGGTGGAACTGAAGCAGCCGCGCCCGCGTGTCGATCGCTTCACCGGTCCTGTTACGCATCGTCTGGGTGATCTCGAACTGATCTCGCTCTCCGACGGCTTCTTCCAGCTCGATGGCGGCGCCATGTTCGGCGTGGTGCCGCGCACGCTGTGGGAAACGCGCCTGCCGCCGGACGACCGTGGCCGCATCCCGCTCGGCATGCGTCCGTTGATCGTCCGAGGTCAGCAGACGATGATCATCGACGCCGGTTGCGGCGACAAGATGGACGCGAAGAGCGCCGACATCTACGGCCTCGAGCGCGCCTACCACCTCGATCACGCCCTGGCCGATGCCGGCCTCACCGCCGCCGACATCGAGATCGTCCTTGCCAGCCATCTGCATTTCGATCACGTCGGTGGCTTCACGGCCCGCGACGAGAGTGGTCGCCTGGTGCCGCGGTTCCCGAAGGCGCGCTACATCGCGCACCGGCAGGAATGGGACGACGCGACGCATCCGCACGAGCGCAATCGCGCCAGCTACCTGCAGGAGAACTTCGTTCCGTTGCAGGAAGCCGGCGTGCTCACGCTCGTGGACGACGATGCGGAGATCATGCCGGGTGTGAAGTTCCGTCGCAGCGGCGGGCACACCGCGCATCACCAGGTGGTGATGATCGAATCACGCGGCGAGACGGCGGTGTTCACCGCCGACATGTATCCCACCGCGGCGCACATTCCAGATCCGTGGGTGATGGGCTACGACCTGTATCCCATGGACACGCTGGCCTTCAAGCGCGCCTTCGCGCGCGAGGCGGTGGAGCGTGGGTATCTGTTGTTCTTCGAGCACGAACCGTCGATGGCCGCCGGCCGCATCCGCGAACAGGATGGCCGCCGCCGCGTCGAGCGCGTGCTGTAGCGTCACGAGGAAATCCAGTCATGTCCGTGCAGATTGGCATCATTGGCGGTTCGGGCCTGTATGACATGGCCGAACTCACCGAACGCGAGGAACGGATTGTCGAGACGCCGTTTGGCGCGCCGTCGGGTCCGTATGTCGTTGGCACGCTGCGCGGCAAGCGCGTCGCCTTTCTGGCGCGACATGGCGCCGGGCATCGCATCTCGCCGTCGGAGCTGAACTTCCGCGCCAACATCTTCGGCTTCAAGCATCTCGGCGTCGACTGGATCCTGTCGGCCAGTGCGGTCGGCTCGCTGCAGGAGCAGTATCGGCCGCTCGATCTCGTCTTCCCCGATCAGTTCATCGATCGCACGCGCGGCCGCATCAGCACCTTCTTCGGCAACGGCATCGTCGCGCATGTTGGCTTTGCGCATCCGCTGTGCGCGCCGCTGTCGGCGCTGGCGGCGTCTGTGGCGCGCGAGGCCGGCGCCCGCGTCCACGAGGGCGGCACCTACGTCTGCATGGAAGGGCCGCAGTTCTCGACGCTCGCTGAATCGAAGCTCTATCGCGCCTGGGGCGCCGACATCATCGGCATGACCAACCTCCAGGAAGCCAAGCTCGCGCTCGAGGCCGAGATCGCCTACTCGACGATGGCGCTGGTGACTGACTACGACTGCTGGCATCCGGATCATGACTCGGTGACGGTTGAGATGATCATCGCCAACCTCACCGAGAACGCGAAGATGGCGCAGCAGGTGATTGCCGGAACCGTCGAGCGTCTCGACGTCACCCAACGCGTGCCCGCGCACTCGGCGCTGAAGACGGCCATCATCACCAGGCCCGACGCCATCCCGGCGCAGGTCAAGAAGGATCTCGCGCCACTCATCGGCAAGTACGTGTCCTGACGCGCCCGCTACCTGCTATCTGCTTCCTGCCATCTGCTACCAACCTCTATGTCACTCATCGTCACCGGCTCCATCGCGTTCGATTACCTGATGTCGTTTCCCGGCCGCTTCACCGAGCACTTCCTGCCGGACCATCTGAATCGCGTGTCGCTCAGCTTCCTCGTCGATTCGATGGACAAGCGCCGCGGCGGCTGCGCGCCGAACATCGCCTACACGCTGGCGCTGCTTGGCGAGACGCCGCGACTGATGGCGACGGCGGGACAGGACTTCGCCGATTACCGCGCGTGGCTGGAAGCCGCCGGCATCGACACGGGACTGGTGAAGACGGTGGACGGCAAGTTCTGCGCGTCGTTCTTCTGCAGCACCGACGAGCACAACAACCAGATCGCGTCGTTCTACACCGGCGCCATGGCCAACGCCGCCGAGCTCTCGTTCCGCGGTCTGCCCGGTCTGGACAAGGACACCATCGTCATCATTTCGCCGAACGATCCGGGCGCGATGGTGCAGTACGCGGAGGAGTGCAGCACGATGGGCCTCCGCTACATCTGGGACCCGGGCCAGCAGTGCGCGCGCATGGAAGCGAGCCAGCTCGTTGACGGCATCGACGGCGCCTTCATGGTGATCTGCAACGACTACGAGTTCGAGCTGATCCGCCAGAAGACCGGTATGAGCGAAGCCGACGTGCTGGCCAAGGTACAGTTGCTGGTGATCACGCGCGGAGAGAACGGCTGCACCGTCCTCACGCGCGAGAGCTCAACGAACGTCCCGGCCGTCACCCCGGACCGCATCGAGGACCCGACCGGCGTCGGCGACGCCTATCGCGGCGGCTTCATGAAGGGTTTGGCGATGGGCGCCGACTACACGACGTGCGCCCGTCTCGGCAGCGTCGCCGCCACCTACGCGCTCGAACACCTCGGCGGCACCTCGCACTCGTACACGTGGGACGAGTTCAAGGCGCGGTACGAGAAGAGTTTCGGACCGCTGTAGGCGATTGCCTACTCAACTCCGGCAGCCACCTTCGCACGAGCGGCGGCGACGATGCGCGCGAACTTGGCCTGGAGCATGTTCCACTCGGTCTCGAGCAGACGCACCTGCGCGTCGTTCAGTTCGGCCGACGTGATGACGCCGCTTTCGTACGACACCTGCGCAATCTGGACGCTTTCGCGCGCCAGTTCCAGCGCCTTCTGCTGCATCGACACCACCTCCGCCGCCGACTGCAGCGTCGTCCACGCGGTTTCGAGTTCCAGTCGCGCCTGATCCGTTGACGCGTTGAGGCCGTGCTCGGCCTGCCGCATCTGCGCCTGCGCCGCGGTGCGCCGCGCCGCTGCGCCCGGTGAGGCCATCAGCGGCATCTGCAGCGCCAGGCCAAAGGTGTAGTTCTGCGTTTCGTTGCGAATCACACGCGAGAACTCGTCGTCCTGGTACTGGATGTTGCCGCGGAAGGCGAGACTGGGCTTCCATTCGCCGCCAGCGAGCCGTGACGAGAACTCCGCCTGTTCGCGTCGAGCGTTGAACGCCTGAAGATCCGGACGGCGGGGAAGGGCCAGTTCCAGCGCTTCGAGCGAGGGAATCTCGCGGCCCTCGTCGAGCGTGCCGACCAGGTTCAGCACCTGCCGCTGCGGCAGCGACAGCACGGTGCGCACGGCCTGCACCGCGGCATCGACCTCCGCCTGCGCCTGAATGCGTCGCGCCTTGGCGTTCGCCAGTTGCACCTCCGCCTGCAGCACGTCGAGACGCGCCACCGTGCCGGCGTCGTAGCGCACCTTCGCGAGGTTCAACTGGGTCTCGGCCAGGCGGATCTGTTCGTCAGCGACGCCGACGCCCTGCTGGCGCAGCAGCGCGTTGTAGAACACTTCGACGACGCGATACTGGAGGTCCTGACGCGAGCGGTCGAGATCCAGGCGTGACGCGTCGAGCGCCGACTCCTGAATCGCGTGCGCGTTCTGCAGACGGCCGCCGGTGTAGAGCGGTTGCGAGATGTCCAGGCCGAGGATGTTCTGCCGCTGGAAGTTGGCCTGGAACGTTGTCTCTTCCGGCCCGAAGAGGCCAGCCGGAATGCGAATCTGCGGGAACCGCTGCGCCGGCGTGTAGAGATAACTCAGGTTCACCTGCGGCAGGTAATTCGTCCGCGCCTCTCTGACGCGCGCCTGGCTTTCGCGCACGCGCTCCTGCACCACCTTCAGGCCTTCGTTCGCCGTCAGCGCATGTTGAAGCGCCTGGTCGAACGTGAGTGACAAGGCGCCGCCAGGCTGCAGGGCCGCGGTGCCCGTGCCTGCCGGAGTCGTCGCGCTCGCGACCGCGGCGCCAGTGGCGGAGAGCGACAACGTCGGCGTCTGCGCAAAGGCCGACGACGAAGCGAGGAACCAGCCGACCAGCGTCAGCACCAGCAGCACACCCGCGATCCGCGCCGCCGGGTGCAGACCGGCGGTGGACTGCTCCCGCCACGTCCGCACGCGCTCGACGAGGCGCGCCAGCAGCAGGTACGCCACCGGCACGACGACGAGCGTCAGCGCCGTCGAGGTGATGAGACCGCCGATCGTCGCGATCGAGATCGGCGCACGGAACTCGCCGCCTTCGCCGCGTCCCATCGCTGACGGCAGCATGCCAAGGATCATCGCCAGCGTCGTCATCATGATCGGCCGCAGGCGGATCGGGCCGGCCTCGAGGATCGCTTCTTCGATGCTCTTGCCTTCACGCACGTACTGGTTCGTCAGGTCGATGAGCAGGATGGCGTTCTTCGTCACCAGGCCCATCAGCATCACCATACCGATCATCGCCGGCATGCCGAGGTTGTTGCCGGTCATGAGGATCGCCAGCAGCGCGCCGACGATGGCGAGCGGCAGCGAGAGCATGATGAGCAGCGGCTCGAGGAACGACTCGAACTGCGACGCCAGCACGATGTAGATAAACGCGACCGCCAGCAGCAGCGCCAGGCCCATGGCTGCCGCCGATTCCTCCATCAGTTCGACGTCGCCGGCAAAGCCCCATTCGAAGTTCGGCGGCATCTGGACGCCCGCCATCACTGCGGCCACATCGCTGGTGACGTCACCGAGGGCGCGATTCTCGAGTTCGATGCCAATCTTCGCCTGGCGGCGCCGCGCTTCGCGCTGGATGTTCGTCGGGCCGACACCCGGTTCCATGCGCACGATGTCGCCGGCGCGGACCACCGAGCCGGTGGGCGAGTAGAGCGGCGTGCGGGCGAGAGCCTGGAAGTCGTTGCGGAACTCCGGCGCCAGGCGGACGCGAATGTCGTACTCCTTGTCGGCTTCGCGGAGACGCGTCGGCACGACGCCCTCGACCATGCCGCGCAACTGCGAGGCGACGGCCGCGACATCGAAGCCCATGTCGGCGGCGAAGGCGCGATTCACTTCGGCCACCATCTCGGGCTGGCCGCTCTCGAGCGAGCTGTCGACATCCACCGCACCGGGCACGGCGCGGATCTTCGCGACGAGTTCGTCGTTCAGCCGTTGCAGCGCCTCCATGTCGTCGCCGCGGATGTAGACGTTCAGCGGCGCTTCCGACGGCGCGCCCTGCATGAACTCGGGGTCGGCCACCGTGCTGCGGAGCAGCGGCACCGCCGCCAGGCGCTGGCGCATGTCGGTCTTGATCGCCTGCAGGCCGCGCTCGCGCTCGAACTTCTTCGTCGTCCTGACGCGGAGGTTGGAGCGCAGCGGATCGGCATCGACGCCGACCGTCGAGAAGATCTGCCGCACTTCGGGTTCCTGCTGCACCAGCCGTTCGATCTCCTCGGTGTAGGTGATCGACTGTTCGAACGACGTGCCGGGCGGCGCTTCGATGTTGACGACGAACTCGCCGCGGTCTTCCACCGGGACGAACTCCGTGCCCATGACGCCGAGCGTCGAGAGGCTGCCGAGGAACACGACGGTGGCCAGCACGATCACCGCCCAGGGGTGGCGGATGCTCCACGCCAGGATGCCGTGGTAGCGGCGGTCCAGACGATCGTAGAACTCGCCCCAGCGCTCGAGCAGGCGCCCCATCCGCGTGCGCGTGCGCTCCTCGGGCGGCACGAACCGCACGAAGCGCGACGACAGCATCGGGTCGAGCGTGAACGCCACCAGCAGCGACATCGCCACCGCGAACGCGATGGTCAGCGCGAACGACTTGAAGAACTGTCCGACGATGCCGGTCATGAAGCCGACGGGGAGGAAGACGGCGAGGATGGTGAAGGTGGTGGCCATCACCGCCAGGCCAATTTCCGCGGTGCCTTCGCGCGCCGCCGTCACCGGATCGGCGCCGTGCTCCATGTGGCGATAGATGTTCTCGCGCACCACCACCGCGTCGTCGATGAGGATGCCGATGACCAGCGACAGCGCCATCAGCGTCATCATGTTGATGGTGAAGCCGACGACATACATGAAGAAGAACGTGGCGATCACCGAGGTCGGCAGCGCCAGCGCCGAGATCAGCGTCGAGCGCCAGTCGCGCATGAAGATGAAGATGATCAGCACGGCCATGACGCCGCCGAAGATGATGTGGCCGCGGACCTCGCGCACGTTCTCGCGGATGCCGTCGGCGTCGCTGTGCACCTGGCTGATCTGGAGCTGCGGGAACGAGCCCTGCACGCGGGCCAGCGTTTCTTCGATCTTCGTCGCGATGGCGGCGGTGTTGGCGCCGGACTGCTTGCGCACGGCAAAGCTCACCGCGTCGGTGCCGTTCAGGCGCGTCGTCGAGGTGCGCTCTTCGTAGCCGTCCACCACTGTGCCGACGTCGCGAACGCGGACCGTCGAGCCGCCGGTGGAGCGAATGATGACGTTGCCGATCTCGTCGGCGGTGCGGAACTCGCCCTTGGTGCGGAGCGACACGGCACGGCCGTCGCGCTTCACCTGGCCGCCGGGCACGTCGAGGTTCTCGGCGGAGAGCCGCGCGGTGACCTCGGCAATCGGCATGTTCAGCGCTTCGAGCCGGCGCGGGTCGAGGTTGATCTGAATCTCGCGCACTTCGCCGCCGTTCACCTGCACCGCGGCGACGCCTTCCACCTGCTCGAGCAGCGGCTTGAGGTCGTCTTCCACCTGCCGGCGCGTCACGTCACTCGGCTGCGACGAGCCGACGGCAAACACCATGATCGGCAGCGCCGCGACGTCGAAGCGTTCGATCATCGGGTCTTCGATCTGCTGTGGCAGCCGTCCGCGCGTGGCGGCCACCTTCTCACGCACTTCCGCCGTGGCCGCCTGCGCGTCCACCTCGAGGCGGAACTCCACTCCGATGCGCGCGAAACCTTCGGTGGACGTCGAGACCACCCGCTTCACGCCGTTGATGCCGGCGACGGCATCCTCAATCGGCTTGGTGACGAGCGTCTCCACTTCCTCCGGCGCGGCGCCGGGATACACCACGGCGACGTTGACGAAGGGGAGACTCACTTCGGGAAAGAGGTCGATCCCGAGGCGCGTCATCGAGACCAGGCCCAGCACCACGAAGCTGGTGATGACCATGGTGGCGAAGACGGGCCGCTTGATGGAGGTATCGGATATCCACATGGTGCGTGCGGCGAAGCAGTCGTCTCGTTAACGAACGGGGACCGGACGAACCTTCGTACCGGTGGTGAACTGGCGGCGCGCGTCCGACACCAGGACGTCGCCGGCGGCAAGACCCGAGAGGATCTGCACGCGCGTGCCGTCGCTGAGGCCTTCGGTAATCGTGACCGGCTGCACGGTGTCGCCCTGCACGCGCAGCGCAATGCGGGCGCCGTCGCGCGTGGCAATCGCGTCGCGCGGCACCAGTAGCGCCGTCGCCTGCTGGCGTTCGACGATGCGCGCCGTGGCGTACATACCCGAGAGCAGTTCGCGCTTGTCGTTGGGCAGGCGCAGTTCGATGCGGAAGTGACGGTTGCGTTCGTCCACTTCGGGCGCGATGTTGGCGAGTTCGCCGTCGAAGGTCTGGCCCGGTTTGGCCTGAACCTCGACGCGCGCCTTCATGCCGGTGTGCAGCCGGCCGGCGTCCATTTCCGACACGCCGGCTTCGAGCTTCATCTGCCGCAGATCCGCGACGACGACGATCGGCTTGTCGCCCGGCATGGCGCCGGCGTCGTAGTTGCGTTCGACGATGACGCCGGTGAGCGGCGAGGTGATGGTGGTGTCGCGCTGCGTCTCGCGGGCGCGGCGGGCCGACGCCTCGGCCTGCGCCATCGTCGCCGTGGCGAGATCCCGCTGCGCCACCGCGGCGCGGTGTGCCGTCTGCGCCGCTTCGAGTCGCTGCCGCGGCAGCGCGCCCTTGTCGAAGAGTCCCTGGGCGCGATCGCGTTCGAGCACGGCGTTGGCCAGCGCGGCTTCGGCGGTTTCGACCGCGGCCTTGCCGACGGCAATGGCGGCCGTCGCGGCGTCCACCTGCGCGTCGATCTCGCGGCGATCGATCGTCGCAATCGTCTGACCGGCGCTGACGGCGTCCCCGAGATCGACCAGCACGCGCTCCAGCGTCCCCGGCACACGCGGCATCACCGGCACGCGCGTGCGCGGCGCCAGCGTGCCGGAGATCTCGAGTGTCGACTCGATCGGCCCTTCGGTCGCGGTGACGGTCGGCACATCGACGACGACCGGCGTGGTGGCGGTGTCGGCCGGCGTCGAACTCGCCGACGGCGTCGAGCAGGCGCTGAAGACGGCGGCGGACAGCAGGAGGATGGACAGGACCAGGGCACTACGCTTCATCGGGGGACTCTCCGGCGGACGCGGCGGCGTCCGGATCAATACGGCACTCGTCAGGAACGAACGTGGTTCCGCTGCCGGCCTTCAGCCCGGCCAGCACGGCGTCGAGAACATCGCGCGCCAGCAGGTCGCGATCTTCATCGGGAGACAGGCGATCGCACAGCGCCAGCACCGACGGGCCGGTGAGCGCCGCCCACAGCACGTGCATCGCCGCCAGCGGGTTGAGGTCGGCCGGCAGCTCACCGGCGTCGATCGCCGCCTGGAGGCGGGCGGTGGCGTCGCCCATCAGCGCGGTGACCAGTTCGAGGCCCTGCCAGCCTTCGGTGATCTGGGGCACCGAACGATCGACGAACATCAGTTCGAAATAGGCGGACTGCTCGCGCGAGAAGCGGTAGAACGTCAGCCAGTCGCCGCGCACCTGCTCGAGCGGGGATCCGGAGGACGGCGTCGCCAGCAGCGTGGCGTGGAGAAGCCGGAAGCCGTCTTCGGCCAGCGAGAAATAGATCTCGTCCTTGCCGGCGAAGTAGCTGTAGATGGCGGCGGGGCTGTATTCAATCCGTTCGGCGATCTTGCGGATGGAAACGTTGCGATAGCCTTCGGTGACGAAAAGCTCACGCGCCGCGTCGAGGATGGACTGGCGCACGGCGTGGCGCTCGCGGTCGTGGCGTTCCTTGATACCCATTTCGTGAGGATTGAACAGTGTTCGGAAGTCTAACGGTATTGGACGCCGGCCCCGGCGCGCAAGTTCCGGGTTTCACAAGCGGCTCGAAAACGGGAGGCGGGAGACGCGAGGCGGGAGGCGGAATTGCCGATCGCCATGTAAACTTGCCTCTTGCCTCCCATAGCCATCTGGCTGCTGTCCTGGCTCGTGCCGGGCGCCGGCCACCTCATCCAGACCCGTGTGCAGAAGGGCGTCATTTTCTTCATCGCCATCCCGGCCATGTTCGTGATTGGGCTGATGCTGAAGGGGCGCCTGTTCCCGTTCGACTTCACCCAGCCGCTGGTCGGCCTGGCGGCGCTGGCCACCTTGGCCACCGGCGTCCCGTACTTCGTCGCCTCGATGCTGGGGCTGGGCCAGGGCGTGGTCACCGACGTCGCCTACGAATATGGCAACGCCTTTCTGATCGTCGCTGGCCTGTTGAACATGCTGGTCGCGCTCGACGCCTACGACGTCCGGATGGGGCGGAAGTAGCCGCATGACTTCCCACGCCGGCCTGCTGGCCCTCTTCGCGCTCTTCGTTTCGCTCGTCTTTGCCGTTATCGGCCGTGACACGCCGGCTGAACAGGTGCGGCTGGGCCTGCAGTACTTCGCCGCCTTTCTCGCCGCCGGCTTCGTGCTCGGCTGGTTGATGTATCCGCTGCCGCTGTAGCGGCTCCTTCGATGCGCATCGCTTTTCTCTGGGGCCCGGTCGTGGCCTGCATGGCGACCATCTTCTGGCTCTCGGGACGGTCGGTGCTGCCGGCGGCCTCGTGGCTGCCATGGCCGCTCGGCGCCGACTGGATGCAGCACGGCGTGGCCTTTGGCGTGCTGGCGCTGCTGATCCTGCGCGCACTCAGCCATGCCTCGCTGTCGCGCGTCACGCGAGGCGTGATCGTGGCGGCGTGGGTCATCACCGTCCTCTATGGCGTATCGGACGAGTTCCACCAGTCGTTCGTGCCCCTGCGTTCGCCGGATCCACTCGACGTGCGCTCCGACGCCATTGGCGCCGCGCTGGCCCTCGGCGCCGCGTGGGCGTGGAGTAAAATCAGACGCTCACCATGACCTTTGACAACCTGCTGATCGAGCGTGCCGACGCGGTCGCCATCCTCACCATCAACCGCCCGAAGGTGCTGAACGCCCTCAACACGGCCACACTTACCGAGTTGCAGGCCGCGCTCCAGGCGCTGCAGGCCGACGACACCGTTCGCGCCATCGTCATCACCGGCGCCGGAGAAAAGGCGTTTGTCGCCGGCGCCGACATCAACGAGCTCGCCACGCTCACTTCGTCGCAGGGCAAGGAACACGCAGGTCTCGGTCAACGCGTCTTCGATCTGATCGAAACGCTCGGCAAGCCGGTGATTGCTGCGATCAACGGCTTCGCGCTCGGCGGTGGTTGCGAACTCGCGATGGCGTGCACGCTGCGGATTGCCGCCGACACGGCCCGGATGGGGCAGCCGGAGATCAACCTCGGCTTCATTCCTGGTTACGGCGGCAGCCAGCGTTTGCCCCGTCTGGTCGGCCGTGGACGCGCACTCGAGATCCTGCTGACCGGCGACATGGTGTCGGCGCCCCGCGCGTATGAAATCGGCCTGGTCAACAAAGTGGTGCCGGCGGCGGAGTTGATGACGACGGCGCGAACCTTCGCGGCGTCGCTGGCCACCAAGGCTCCGCTGGCGGCGCGCTACATCATTCAGGCCGTGAACAACGGTCTCGACATGCCGCTGTCGCAGGCGCAGTACCTGGAAACCGCGCTCTTCGGCGCCATCGCCGTCACCGACGACGGCCGCGAGGGGACGTCGGCGTTTCTGGCGAAGCGGCAGGCCAACTGGACGGGCCGCTAGCGTGCGCATTGCCATTGTCGTGGCGCGCTTCAACGACTTCGTCACCGGCCGCCTGCTGACCGGCGCGCGCGAAGCGTTGAACGAGGCCGGCTTGGGCGACGCGGATGTCGAGGTGCTTCACGTCCCTGGCGCCTTCGAGATTCCGTTTGCCGCCGAAGCCGTCGCCGCCACCGGACGCATCGACGGCGTGGTCTGCCTTGGCTGTTTGATCAAGGGCGCGACGCCGCACTTCGAATACATCTCGTCGGCGTGCGCGCACGGCATCATGGCGGCGCAATCGAAGACCGGTGTGCCGATGGCGTTCGGCGTGTTGACCACCAACTCGGCGGAAGAGGCACTCGAGCGCGCGGTGGCCGGGCCCGGCAACAAGGGACGCGAAGCCGCGGAAGCGACGATCGAGATGGCGCGGCTGCGCGCCATGCTGAGCGGAGTCCGCGCATGACCGACGAGGGTGGGCTCGATCCGCGCTGGGCGGGTCGCCGGCGCGCCCGCGCGGCGGCGCTGCAGGTGCTCTACGAGTGCGAGGTGGGTGGACTGACGGTGTCCGAGGCGCTTGGTGTGCTGTCGCACGTCGGCACGCCCGAGGCAGCGGATCTGGCCGAGGGCGATCACGAGTTTGCCGAAGCGCTGGCGCGCGGCGTGTATACGGATCGCGCGGCGCTCGATGAGCGCATCGGCCAGGCGGCGCGTCACTGGCGCGTCGAGCGCATGGCGGCGCTGGACCGCCTGGTACTGCGCATGGCGGTCCACGAATGGCTGGCGCTGCCGGCAACGCCGCCGCGCGTGGTGATCAACGAGGCCATCGAACTGGCGCGCGCGTTCAGCGGCGAGGATGCCGCCCGCTTCGTCAACGGCGTCCTCGACGGCGTGTTGAAGACGCTGAAGGACGAAGGGAAAGTCGTCGAGTAGAACCGGCTGCTGGCCGGAGGAGATCGAGTCGCGTGTCGAGTAACGAAGAAGCCCAGATCGCGCAACGGCGCGCCAACCTCGAGGCCATCATGGCGCTCGGCTATGCGCCGTATCCGAATCGCTGCGCGACCACGCATTCGGTGACGGCGCTTGTCGACGCGCACGGCCAGAGTGAAGCGGCGGCCCTCGAGTCCTCGCGGGTGGACACCGTCGTCGCCGGCCGCATCATCAGCATCCGCAACTTCGGCAAGGCCTCGTTCTTCGTGCTGTCCGACGGCCGTTCACGCATTCAGGTGTACGTGCGGCAGGACTCGCTGCCCGAACGCGACTACGCGATGTCGCGCCTGCTGGACTTCGGCGATCAGATTGGTGTGTCCGGTCGCCTGTTCCGGACCAAGACCAATGAGTTGTCGGTGTGGGCGACGAGCCTGCAGTTTCTCGCCAAGTGCTTCATCCCGCTGCCCGAGAAGTGGCACGGCCTGCAGGACATCGAGATCCGCTACCGCCAGCGTTACCTCGACCTCGCGGTGAATCCGGACGTGCGGCGTGTGTTCGAGATTCGCAGCCGCACGGTGACCGCGGTGCGCGAGTTCCTCACCAGCCACGGCTTCCTCGAAGTCGAGACGCCGATGATGCAGCCGATTGCCGGCGGCGCGCTGGCGCGGCCGTTCGTGACGCATCACAACGCGCTCGACATGAAGCTGTTCCTGCGCATCGCGCCGGAGCTGTACCTGAAGCGGCTCACCGTCGGCGGCATCGAGCGCGTGTTCGAGATCAACCGCAACTTCCGCAACGAAGGCGTCTCGACACAGCACAATCCCGAGTTCACGATGCTCGAGTTCTACTGGGCCTACGTGGACTACCAGGAACTGATGCGGTTCACCGAGCAGTTGCTGTCGTTCGTCGCGCGCGCCGCTGTCGGCGCCGAGGTCGTGCCGTTCGGCGAGCATCAGATCGATCTGCAGGCGCCCTTCCGGCGACTGTCGCTGCGTCACGCGGCGGCGGAGGAAGCGTCGCGGCGGCTCGGTGTGGAGGTCACCGTCGAGGAACTGCGCAGCCTGGATTCGGCGCGTGCCATTGCCCGCAAGCTCGACATCGACGTCCAGCCGGGCGTGGGCGCCGGCAAGGTGGCCACGGCAATCTTCGAAGCACTGTGGGAAGAGCAGCTCATCCAGCCGACGTTCATCTACGACTTCCCGACCGAGGTATCGCCGCTGTCGAAGCAGCGGCCTGACGATCCGGACACCGTGGAGCGATTCGAGCTCTACATCGGCGGCTTCGAAGTGGCCAACGCCTTCAGCGAGCTGAACGATCCGGTGGAGCAGCGCCGCCGGTTCGAAGAACAGCTGGCGGATCGCGCCCGCGGCGACGACGAGGCGCATGCGATGGACGAGGACTACGTGCGCGCGCTCGAGTACGGCATGCCGCCGGCCGGCGGCGAAGGCATCGGCATCGACCGCCTGGTGATGATCCTCTCCAACTCGCCGTCGATCCGCGACGTCATTCTCTTCCCGTTGATGCGGCCGCGCGAGTGACCATGCCGTTCGAGCTGCAGATCGCGCTGCGCTACCTGCTGGCCAAGCGCCGGCAGGTGTTCATCTCGGTGATCTCGCTGGTCTCGACCATCGGCGTCACTGTCGGCGTGATGGCGCTGGTGATTGCGCTGGCGCTGATGACCGGCCTGCAGAACGAACTGCGCGATCGCATCCTCGGGTCCTCGGCGCACGTCTACGTGTTCAAGCCGAGCGGCATCACCGATTATCGCGCCGAGGTCGAGCGGCTGAAAGGCATCGCGGGTGTCGCCGGCGCGGCGCCGGCGCTGATCGGCAAGGCGCTGGTCACCGGCGCACGTGGTGACGGCTTCATCACGGTGAAGGGCATCGACCCCGACCTGGAAGCCACCGTCACCGACATCGGCCGGGCGATGACCGATGGCACCATCGCCGACCTGCGTGCCGCAGACGACGAGCACTTCGCCAGCATCCTCATCGGCCGGGATCTCAGCGGCAGCCTCGGGTCGTTCCTGGGCGACACCATCACGCTGGTCACGCCGCAAGGCTCCTTGTCGCCCATGGGCTTCATGCCTCGCCAGCGCCGCGTCACCATCGCCGGCACCTTCCGTCTCGGCCTGTTCGAGTTCGATCACTCGTATGGGTTCGTCGATCTCGAAACGGCCTATATCCTCACCGGGCAGCAGCAACCGGATCACATCGAGATCCGCGTCACCGACATCTACGACGCGCCGGCGATTGCCGATCGCATCCAGGACGAACTCGGTTCGGACTACGTCACCTCGGACTGGTCCGACATGAACCAGTCGCTCTACTCGGCGCTGTGGCTCGAGAAGATTGCCATGGGCATCGGCATCGGCCTCATCGTCATGGTGGCGGCGCTCAACATCGTCGCCTCGCTGGTGCTGCTGGTGATGGAGAAGACGCGCGACATCGCCATCCTGAAGACGATGGGTGCTTCGTCGCGGAGCATCATGCTGATCTTCCTGATGCAGGGCATGATCATCGGCATCGTCGGCACGATCACCGGCGCTACGCTCGGCGCCATCATCTCGACGATTCTCGATCGCTATCGCCTGATCAGCATCCCGAGCGACGTCTACCAGGTGACGTACTTGCCGTTCAAGCTGCAGCCGTGGGATGCCGCGGTCGTCGTGATCGGCGCGGTGGTGGTGTGCTTTGTCGCGACGCTGTACCCGTCACGCCAGGCAGCGCGCCTCGATCCGGCGCAGGCCTTGAGGTTCGACTGATCGTGGCGTTCGTCGAAGTCCGCGGCCTGTCGAAGTCGTACCCCGTCGCTGGGCGGCACCTGGAGATCCTGCGCGGACTCGATCTCGACGTCGAACGCGGCGAGATGGTGGCCGTGATGGGCGCGTCAGGCGTGGGGAAGAGCACGCTGCTGCACGTGCTGGGCGGGCTCGACCGCCCCGACGCCGGCCGCATCGTCGTTGGCGATCACGACGTGACGAGCATTGCGGCGGCGGACATGGTGGCGTTCCGCAATCGTCATGTCGGTTTCGTGTTCCAGTTCCATCACCTGCTGCCGGAGTTCTCGGCGCTCGAGAATGCCGAGATGCCGCTGCGCATCGCGCGGCAGACGTCGGCCCAGGCGCGACCGGCCGCGGAACGACTGCTGAAGCGCGTCGGGCTCGGCGACCGCCTCGATCACCGGCCGGGCATGCTGTCCGGTGGCGAGCAGCAACGCGTCGCCGTGGCGCGCGCTTTGGTGACGCAGCCGGCGCTGCTGCTGGCCGACGAACCCACCGGTGCGCTCGACGAAGGCACGGCGGATCAACTGCACGAACTGCTGCGCGAGATGCATCACGAGTTCGGCCTCACGGCCATCATCGCCACGCACAACCCGCGCCTGGCCGAACGATGCGATCGCATCCTGCGCCTCGAGTCCGGGCGGCTGTCGCCGGTTGGTGTCTGACGAGACACGAAGTACACGAGGATCACGAAGACGCACGCGCGGCGAAGGAAAGAGCCTGGATGGCTCGAGGCTTGGAAGGCTTGGACGCGCCTCGGGCCTGCGCGTCCAAGCCGGCGGCGGAGCGGGACCTACAAGCCGGCGAGCTTGAAGATGATGTCGCCGATGGCGGAGTAGTCGTCTTCGCCGTGTCCCTGTGACACCTGCGTCTGCACGAGCTGCGCGACCACAGCGGACGCAGGCGCCGGCACGCCGGCCTCGGCAAGTGCCGCCAGCGCGATGCCGAAATCCTTCCTGAACAACTTGCCCTTGAACCCCGGCTTGTAATTACCGGTGATCATGCGCTCGCCGTGCACCTCCAGCACGCGGCTCTGCGCGAAGCCGCCCATCAGCGCCGCGCGCACCTTCATCGGATCGACGCCGTTCTTCCGCGCCAGGGCGATCGCTTCGGCGACCACCGACATCGTGCCGCCGAGGACGATCTGGTTGCAGGCCTTGCAGATCTGTCCGGCGCCGGACTCGCCGACGTGGACGATGCGCTCCGGTTTGCCCATGACCGACAGCACCGGCGTGACTTCCGCGAGCGCCGCCGCGTCGCCGCCCACCATGAAAGTGAGCGTGCCGTCGATGGCGCCAATCTCGCCGCCGCTGACGGGCCCGTCGAGGAACGTCCCGCCGTGCGCGGCGGTGGCCTCGGCCAGTCGCCGTGCCGTCGCCGGCGCAATCGTGGACGAGTCGACGATCACCGTGCCCGGTTGCATGGTGGAGAACACGCCACGCTCGCCTTCGAGTACCGAGGCGACATCAGGGCCATCCGGCAGCATCGTGATGATCACGCGCGCCTGTCGTGCGACATCGGCAGGGGATTCGGCGGCGACGGCGCCGGCCGCCACCAACGCGTCCACCGGCGGACGGCTGCGGCTGTGCACGATGACGGGGAAGCCGTGCTTGCGAAGGTTGAGCGCCATGGGCTTGCCCATGAGGCCGAGGCCGATGAATCCAACGGTGATCATGCCGAGACACTATCGCGGCTGCAGATCCGTTGCAACGTGCCACAATCCCGCATGCTCAAGGCGCTGCTGGCGATGGCGGGCGTGATGACACTGGCGATGGCGCTTCATGACGGACTCCGCGCGCAGGCACCAGCCCCGCGCGCCGACATGCCGCCCGTGGATCCGGTGCGTGCCAACCTCGACCCCGAGCGTCTGACGGCGGCCACCGCGCTGCTGCGGCGTTTCGTCGACGAAGGCACCGTTGCCGGGGCCGTCGCGGCCGTGTCCAGACGCGGCACGCTCGGTTATTTCGAAGCCGTTGGCGTACAGGATCTCGCCACGCGCACGCCGATGCGCGCCGACACGCTGTTCCGCATCTACTCGATGACCAAACCCATCACGGCCGTGGCGGTGATGATGCTGCACGAGCGCGGCGCGTTCCGCCTGGACGACCCGGTGCAGCAGTACCTGCCGCAGTTCGCGGACGTGCGCGTCAGCGAAGGCGAAACGCTGCGGGCTCCGTCGCGGCCGATCACCGTGCGCGACCTGCTGTTGCACACCTCAGGACTGAGCCATCGCACCTCGGAGCTGTATCGCACGCGGGCGGTACGCTCGCGCGCCGACACGCTGCCGCAGTTCATCACCAAGATCGTCCAGGCGCCGTTGATGGAGGATCCGGGCACGCGCTTTCGGTACAGCGAAGCCACCACCGTGCTCGGCCGTCTGATCGAGGTGTGGACGAAGCAGCCCTTCGACGCGTTCCTGTCGCGTGAGGTGCTCACGCCGCTGAAGATGTCCGCCACACGGTTCTGGGTGCCGGCGGACGCGCGCGCGAGGCTGGCCACGGTCTACACGAATGCCGCCGGCGGGCTCGAGCCGGTGGAAATCGAAACCGTGCCGTTCACCGAACGACCGGCTTTGCTCGAGGGCGCGGTCGGCCTGGTGTCCACCGTGCCCGACTTCCTGCGCTTCGCGCAGATGCTGCTGAACGGCGGCGAACTCGACGGCGTGCGCCTGCTGAAAGCGGAGACCGCGCGCGAGATCGTGCAGAACGGCCTGACGCCCGCGCAACTCGCCACACGCGGCGGTGGCATGGGCTGGGGCCTGGCGAATGTGTCCGTCGTGCCCGCGGGTGGCGAATATGGCTGGGATGGCACCGCCGGCACGATCTTCTGGAACGATCCCGTCAGCGGAACGGCGATCGTCCTGATGACCCAGAGTTCACCGGCCAACCCGGGTCGCATTCGCGAGGGATTCAAGGCCGCGGTGCAGGCCGCGGTCCGCTGACGCCGCTGATCCAATTCTCCGAAGTCCCGCTCAATCTTCAACTTACGGCAAGTGTGGTGGTCGGGAGCGAGCAGCGGTGCCGTATAATGCGGTGAAAGGGGGCTGCGGCGTCGGATGTTCGAACGCTACACCGAACGAGCACGGCGAGTGCTTTTCTTCGCCAGGTACGAAGCGAGCCAGCTCGGGAGCATTTCCATTGAAACCGAGCACCTGCTGCTCGGCCTGATTCGCGAAGGCAAGGGCCTCACCAGCCGCATCTTCGCGCGCTCCCACCTGTCCCTCGAAAGCATCCGCAAGGACATCGAAGGCCGTACGGTCTTCCGGGAAAAGGTGTCCACCTCCGTCGAAATCCCCTTCAGCGCCGAAACCAAGCGCGTGCTGCAGTACGCCGCCGAAGAAGCGGACCGCCTGCTGCACAACTACATCGGCACCGAACACCTGCTCCTCGGCATCCTCCGTGAAGAGCGCTCCGTCGCCGCCTCCATCCTCATGGAGAAGGGCATGCGCCTGCACCAGGTCCGCGAGGACATCGTCCAGCTGCTCAACGAAAAGACGACGTTGACGCGGGTGAAGGAGACGCCGCTGCTGGCCGAGTTCAGCCGCGACCTCACCGAGACGGCGATGAAGAACCAGCTCGATCCGCTGGTGGGCCGCGACTACGAGATCGAACGTGTGCAGCAGGTGCTCTGCCGCCGGACGAAGAACAACGCCGTGCTGATCGGCGAGCCCGGCGTCGGCAAGACGGCGATTGTCGAAGGCCTGGCGCAGAAGATCGTCTACGGCGACGTGCCGCACTTCCTCGCCGACAAGCGCCTGCTGGCGCTCGACATCTCGCTCATCGTCGCCGGGACGAAGTATCGCGGTCAGTTCGAAGAACGCCTCAAGGCGATCATGAAGGAACTGACCGAGAACCCGAACATCATCGTCTTCATCGACGAGCTGCACACGCTGGTCGGTGCGGGCTCGGCGGAAGGCTCGCTCGACGCCGCCAACATCCTGAAACCGGCGCTGTCGCGCGGCGAGATCCGCTGCATCGGGGCGACGACCCCGGCCGAGTATCGCAAATACATCGAGAAGGACCGCTCGCTCGAGCGCCGCTTCCAGGCGATCAAGGTCGATCCGCCGTCGGAAAGCGAAACGATCCAGATCCTGATGGGGATCAAGGATCGCTACGAGCAGTTCCACCACGTCGAGTACACGCGCGAGGCGATCGAGGCCGCGGTGTACCAGTCCAGCCGCTACATCACGGATCGCTTCCTGCCCGACAAGGCCATCGATCTGGTGGACGAAGCCGGCGCCCGCGCCAAGCTGCGCGAGGCGGGCTACAGCGAGGAGTTCGGCGAGATCAACAAGAGCATCCGCGTCGCCGTCGAGCAGATGGAAAGCGCGGTGTCGCAGAAGGAATTCGACAAGGCGCAGTTCTATCGCGAGCAGGAGCAGAACGCGCGCGAGAACCTGCAACTGGTGCGCGAGAAGTTCGACGTGCGCTCCAGTGCCCGCCGCGTCGTGGTGTCGCGGGCCGAGATCGACGAAGTGGTGTCGAAGTGGACCGGCGTGCCGCTGGCGTCGATCAACCAGGACGAGAGCGACAAGCTGCTGCGGATGGAGGCGGAACTGCACCGCCGCGTCATCAGCCAGGAGCGCGCCATCTCCGCGGTGTCGCGCGCCATCCGCCGTTCACGCGCCGGCCTCAAGAACCCGAACCGCCCGGTCGGCAGCTTCATGTTCCTCGGCCCCACCGGCGTCGGTAAGACCGAACTGGCACGGGCGCTGGCGCAGTTCCTCTTCGGCAGCGAAGCGGCGCTCATCCGCTTCGACATGTCCGAGTACATGGAAAAGCACTCGGTGTCGAAGCTGATCGGCTCGCCGCCGGGCTACGTCGGTCACGAAGAGGGCGGTCAGCTCACCGAGAAGGTGAAGCGCAATCCGTACTCGGTGGTGCTGCTCGACGAAATCGAGAAGGCGCATCCCGACATCTTCAACATCCTGCTGCAGGTGTTCGAAGACGGCCACCTCACCGACGGCCTCGGCAACCGCGTCAACTTCAAGAACGCCATCCTGATCATGACGTCGAACATCGGCGCCCGCTTCATCCAGAAGAAGGCGTCGATGGGCTTCCAGACCGACACCGCCGATCAGCAGAAGGGCGTGCAGGAGATGGTGCTCGGCGAGGTCAAGCGCACCTTCAACCCCGAGTTCATCAACCGCGTCGACGAACTGATCGTCTTCGAGGCGCTCACCGACGAGGACCTGCGGCAGATCCTGTCGTTGCTGGTCGAGCAGCTCAACGTCAACCTGCTCGACCGCAAGATGAAGGTCATCCTGTCGCCCGAGGTCAGCGACTGGATCATCGAGGTGACCTGCAAGGACCGGTCGTACGGCGCGCGGCCGCTGCGCCGCGCCATCCAGCGCTACGTCGAGGATCCACTGGCCGAGGAGCTCATCCGCGGTCACCTGCAGGGTGGCGAGATCGAGGTCTACCTGGAGGCCGGCCAGCTGACCTACCGGCCGGCGGGTGCCCCCGTCGCCGCCGGCCGTCGACTGACGGCCAACGTCTGAATGACGGTACAATCTCTGGTTTGAGCCAGCGCCCGATAGGTGTGTTCTTGCGGTTTCCAGTAATCGTGGGCCTGTGTGCCCTCTTTCCCCTCGTCGCGGCGGCGCAGCCCGCGCCGCCTGGCGCGTCGGCCGAGGCCGGACGTGGCATGGCCTTCCAGGCCGCGCCACAGGCGCCGGCCGCCCAGCCAGCCGCCCCCGTGCGTCTGCCGCCGGATGGGTCGGCGCCGGTCATTCGCTCCATCGAGCTTCGATTCCACCCTGTCAACGAATCGCTGATCGAGCCGCAGACCTACCTCTACTACATCCAGACGCAGGCCAGCCGGCCCACCGACGGCGTGTGGGTGCCTTACGCCGACGACACCGAGCGCCTCGTCCTCGACGACTTCAAGCGCCTGTGGGCGACCAACTTCCTCGACAACTTGTGGATCGAGGTGAACGACGACCCCTACACCAACGGCGTGGTGGGGAAGCGGCTCATCTACCACATGGAAGAGCGCCCGCGCGTGAAGATCGTCGACTACACCGGGTCGACGAAGATCGAGCGCACCAAGGTCGACGAGAAAATGAAGGAGGCCGGCATCTCGCTGCGCCTCGACTCGTTTCTCGACGAGGGCGTCGTCCGGCGCGTGAAGGGGCTGGTGGCCGACCTCATGGCCGAGAAGGGCTACGAGTTCGCCGAGGTCAATTCCTCGGTGGAGCCGCTGCCCGGCGGCCCGAAGCTGGTCAAGGTGGTCTTCGACATCCAGGAAGGCCCGCAGGTGAAAGTGCGGGCCATCAACTTCGAGGGCAACGTCGAGGTCGGGGACGGCACGCTCAAGCGACAGATGAAGTCGACCAAGGAACAGTGGTTCCTGTCGTGGCTCACCGGCCGCGGCAAGTATCAGGAAGCCAAGTTCGAGGAAGACGCCGACCACATCATCCAGTACTACCGGAACCGCGGCTACGTGCAGGCGCGCGTCGGCCAGCCGGAACTGAAGGTGCTGACCGACAGCCCCGACAAGCAGACGCGCTGGGTGCAGCTCGACATCCCGGTGGACGAAGGTCCGCGCTACAAGGTCGGCACGTTCGAATTCGACGGCAACGACGTCATCCGCTCGGATTACCTGCGGCCGCTCTACAAGCTGAAGCCGGGCGACTGGTACAGCGAGAAGCGCATCCGCGACGGCCTGATCAAGTCGCGCGAGGCGTACGGCGCCGGCGGCTACTTCGAGTTCACCGGCTATCCCGACCTCGGGTTCCAGGAAGCGGCCGAAGGCCCCATCGCCGGCCCCGCCGAGCCTACCGTCAACGTGACGATGCGCCTCACGGAAGGCGAGCGCTATTTCGTCAATCGCCTCACGTTCACCGGTAACACCACGACGCGCGACAACGTCATCCGCCGCGAAATGCGGATCGTCGAAGGCAACGTCTTCAACACCGAGGCGCTGAAGTTCAGCGTCCGCCGCCTCAATCAGCTCGGCTACTTCAAGAACCTCGAAGAGCAGGGCGGCCAGGGCGTCGACGTGCAGAAGACGCCGAACTCGAAGAGCGAAGTCGACGTCACGCTCAAGCTCGAAGAACAGAACCGCAACCAGTTGACCTTCGGCGCCGGCGTGTCGCAGTTCGAGGGCTTCTTCGGCCAGTTGTCGTTCCAGACGGCCAACTTCCTCGGCCGCGGCGAGTCGCTCACGGTGTCGGCGCAGGTCGGGTCGCGCGCCGAGAACTACCAGCTCGCCTTCACCGAGCCGTTCCTGTTCGACCGCGCCATCACCGGCGGCTTCGACATCTACAAGCGCACGCTGCGGTACATCGATCAGTTCACGCAGGAATCGATCGGCGGCAATTTGTCGACCGGCTTCCCGCTGGCGAACTTCTCGCGCATGTTCTTCACCTACAGCTACGAGCGCGTGCGGGTGACGGAACTGAACCCCTTCTACAACAACCCGCAGCTGATTGCGCAGAACCCGTTCCTCGCCGACTCGCTGCTGCTCGGCGCCGGCGGCCGCCGCACCATCAGCAAGGTCGTGCCGAGCTTCATCCACAACACGATCGACAACCCGATCTTCCCGAACATGGGCCGGCGCGTCACCGCCAGCTTCGACTTCGCCGGTCCGGGCGGCAACACCTACTTCATCAAGCCGCGCCTCGAGGCGGTGCAGTTGTGGCGGATGACGCCGCGCACCACCCTCGGCGTGCGCGGACAGATCGAGTACATCCGTCCCTACGGCGACACGGTGGCGCTGCCGATCTACGAGTCGCTGTTCCTCGGCGGTGAATACAGCGTCCGCGGCTTCGACATCCGCTCGATCGGCCCGCGCGACCTGCGCACGGGCCTGGTGCTCGGCGGCAACAAGAGCCTGCTCTTCAACGCCGAGTACATGATCTCGATCGCCGGGCCGGTGCGCCTGATTCTGTTCTACGACGCCGGGCAGATCCGCGAGCGCGGGCAGTCGTTCGCGTTCAAGGAAGACATCACCGAGGTCATTCCGGCCATCGCGCCGCCGATCCTGACCGACCCGTTCCTGACCAGCACCAATCTGACGGACCGCGACGCGCCGGAACCAATCACGCGCATCATCGGCGAGCGCAGCGCGTTCAAGACGTCCACGGGCGCGGAAATCCGCTTCTTCATGCCGGTGCTGAACGTGCCGTTCCGGTTGATCTTCGCGGTGAACCCGCAGCGCGGCGGCATCTACACCAACCGACTGCAGCCGGCACGGCTCTTCCAGTTCCGCTTCGCCGTGGGGTCAACGTTCTAGCGCGCCGCGCTCCCGCGGGGCAGCCGCGCTCAGGGATGCGTGACGACGATCTCGTAGGAGACGGGTTCGATGAATCGCCCGACGTCGCGGATGCGGACGCACAGCGCGCCGGTCTGCGCGACGTTGCCGTAGAGCACCGAGGTCTGCACGGCGGAGTCGTTCGAGATGCGTTCGGTGCAGCCGGTGCCGTTCCACTCTCCGAGGGCGAGCCCCGAGACGATGGCCGAATCAGGACCGATGGCGGTCAGCGTCGCGGTGATGCTGCCGGAGGTGGAGGCCGTGAACGTATGCGTCGCCGCACCGTTGACGCCAACCGTGCCGGCAAAGGTTTCGGTGATCACCGGGGGCGTCGGCGTGGTCGGGCTGTCGGCGGCATCGTCGCCACAGGCTGGCGCGACGGCAAGGATCGCGACGAGCGCGAGCGAACGGAACAAGCGGGACATACGAAGTAGTATAAGATGCCGGGTTGGTCATTGCACCCGAAGGATCATGAAAGGATTGACTGGAATGAAAGGTTTTGCCGTGATCGGCACCCTCACTCTGATGGCTGCGACGCCGGCGCTGGCGCTGGCGCAGACGCCCGCGCCGGCTCCGTCCACCGCCAAGCCCGCCGCGCCGCAGGCGCCGGCTCCAGCTCCTGAGCCACCGCGTCCGTTCCCCGAGGGCTCCAAGGTCGCGTTCGTCGTGTTGCAGCGGATCGCCAACGAGTCGGCCGAAGGCAAGACGGCGACGGGTCGCATCCAGGCGCTGCAGCAGAAGAAGGCAGCCGAGCTCAACGAGAAGAACAAGCAACTGCAGACGGCGCAGCAGCGTCTCGAGAAGGAAGCCAGCCTGCTCAGCGCGACGGCGGCCGGCGAACTGCAGAAGCAGGTGGCGCGTCTCCAGCAGGAGATCCAGCGCTTCACCGAGGACGCCCAGGGCGAGGTGCAGGAACTGCAGCAGCAGTTGCAGCAGGAATTCCAGGTGCGTCTCGAACCGGTGCTGCAGGAGATCGGCCGCGAAAAGGGGCTGCACTTCATCTTCAATGGTCCTGACGCCGGCCTCGTCTGGGCCGACACGGCCCTCGACATCTCCGGCGACGTCATCAAGAAGCTCGACGCCAAGCCGGCCGGCACCAAGCCTCCGGCCCAGTGACGCCCGCCGGCATCCCGCGCGTTCTCGACCGCCTGCGCGACCGCTATCCCTCGCTGCTCGTCGATCGCATCGACGAGCACGAGCCGGGGCGGCGCATGGTCGCCGTCAAGAACGTCACCGTCAACGAGGAGTTCTTCCAGGGCCATTACCCGGGAACGCCGCTCCTGCCCGCTGTCCTCACCATCGAGGCGCTCGCCCAGGTGGCGACGCTCCTCATCATCGAGGAGCGGAGCGGCCGTCCGGCCGGCCATGTCTCGCTGCGCGGCGTCAATCGCGCCAAGTTCCGCCGTCAGGTGGTGCCCGGCGATCGCCTGCGGCTCGAGGTCACCATTGGTCGTCGCATCGGTCCGCTCGTCCACGTCGATGGGCTGGCGCTGGTCGATGACCAGACGGTCGCCGAGGCGGAACTCCTCATCGCCGTCCGTCCCGACGGCACGGACATCGACCAGACCGCGCGTGTGCATCCTTCCGCGCGCGTCGGCGCCGGCACCATCGTTGGCCCGCACGCAGTCGTTGGACCGAAGGTCACCATCGGCGAGCACTGCCGCATCGGCGCCTCCTGCGTCATCGACGGCAACACGACGATCGGCAACGAGACCGAGATCTTCCCGTTTGCCTCGATCGGCCTGCCGCCGCAGGATCTGAAGTACCGCGGCGAGGACACGCGGCTGGTCATCGGCGCGCGCAACATCTTCCGCGAGTTCGTCACCATCAACCGCGGCACTGCCGGCGGCGGCGGCCAGACGGAGATTGGCGACGACAACCTGTTCATGGCCTACGCGCACGTCGCCCACGACTGCCACATCGGCCATCACACGATCTTCGGCAACGCCGCGACGCTGGGCGGTCATGTCACCGTCGAGGACTACGCGACCATCAGCGCCTACTCCGGCGTGCACCAGTTCTGTCGTGTCGGCCGCCACGCCTTCATCGGCGGCTACTCGGTGGTCACCAAGGACGCGCTGCCGTTCGCCAAGTCGGTCGGCAATCGCGCCCGTGTCTACGGCGTCAACAAGATTGGTCTCATCCGCCGCGGCTTCACCGAAGCGCGGGTCGGCCAGTTGAAGCGCGCCTATCGCTACCTGCTGCAGTCGAAGCTCAACACGACGCAGGCGCTGCAACAGATCGAACAGGATCCGACGCTCGCCTGCGACGAGGTCGGCTACCTCGTCGAGTTCATCCGCACCGCCACACGCGGCGTCATCCTGCGTCGCGGCGGCCGTCGATCGGACGATGCCGCGGACGAGTGACTGCATGACGCTGGGGCTGATTGCCGGCAACGGCCGGTTTCCGTTCCTCGTGCTCGACGCGGCACGCGCCATGGGCTACGAGGTCACCGTCGTCGCCATCCGCGAGGAGTGCGATCGCGACATCGAGAAGGCCGCGGCCACGCCCGGTCCTCCGGCCACGGTGGAGTGGATCTCGCTCGGTCAACTCGGCGGCTGGATCAGGATCCTGAAGGCCGGCGGCGCCACGCGCGCGGTGATGGCCGGTCAGGTCAAGCACACCAAGATCTTCGGCGGCATCGTTCCCGACATGACGGCGTTGTCGGTGTTGATGCGTCTCAAGTCGAAGAACACCGACGCGCTCATCGCCGCCGCGGCCGACGTGCTGAAGGACCACGGCATCGACCTGATCGACTCGACGGAACTGCTGCGGCCGATGCTGGCGAGCGAAGGCGTGATGACCGAGCGCGCGCCGTCGGCGGACGAGCAGAAGGATCTGGAGTTCGGTTATCGCATGGCCGACGTGATCGCCGGGCTCGACATCGGCCAGACGATTGCCGTCAAGCACCAGGCGGTGGTGGCGGTCGAGGCGATGGAGGGCACGGACGCCGCGATCTCGCGCGCCGGAGACCTCGCCGGCGACGGCGTCGCCATCGTGAAGGTGGCCAAGCCGGGACAGGACATGCGCTTCGACGTGCCGGTGGTGGGCATTGCCACCATTCAGGTGATGCGCGTCGCCGGGGCGCGGCTGTTGTCGCTCGATGCCGGCCGGACGCTGATGTTCGAGAAGCCGGCGATGATCGCAGCCGCCAATGAATCCGGCATTGCCATCGTCGGTCGCGCCGCGCCGAAGGTGACGGCATGAGCCAGCCGCTGCGTGTCGGCGTGATTGGCGTCGGCCATCTGGGCCGGCACCACGCGCGCGTGATGGCCTCGCTGCCTGACGTGTCGCTGGTTGGTGTCGTCGATGCCGACACGTCGCGCGCCGCCGAGGTGGCGGCAGCGCACAACACGCGCGTCGTCGCCAGCGTCGAGAACCTGATTGGTCAGGTTGACGCCGTCACTGTTGCAGTGCCGACCGAGGCGCACGCCGCCGTCGCGCTGCCGTTGATGACCGCCGGCATTCATGTGCTGGTCGAGAAGCCGATGACCCGCTCGCTGACCGAAGCGGACGCACTGCTGAAGGCGGCACGAGACGCCGGCGTGGTGCTCGCGGTGGGACACATCGAGCATTTCAATCCCGCCGTGCAGGCGGCGCGGTCGCACATCACGGCGCCGCGCTTCATCGAGGTCCATCGTCTCGGCACCTTTCCCGAGCGCAGCCTCGACATCGACGTCGTCTTCGATCTGATGATTCACGACATCGGTCTCGTGCTGGAACTGGTCGGCAGCGAGGTGACGGCGATCGACGCCGTCGGCGTGCCGGTGCTGACGCCGCGGGTCGATATCGCCAACGCGCGGTTGACGTTTGCCAACGGCTGCATCGCCAACCTGACGGCCAGCCGCATCTCGCGGGATCAGACGCGCAAGATCCGCTTCTTCCAGCAGAACACCTACCTGTCCATCGACTACAAGGCGCAGGAAGTGGAAGTGTGGCGGCTGGTGCCGCAGCCGGGGGCGATGCCGAAGATCGACGGCGGCAAGCTCGACGTGCAGCGCGACGAACCGCTCAAGCGCGAGCTGATGGATTTCGTGCAGGCCGTGCGCGAGCGCCGGGCCCCCGGCGTCACCGGCGAGCAGGGCCGCGCCGCGCTGGTACTGGCCACGGAGATCGTGGCGCGAATGGGACACGCATGATCAAGATCGACATCAACACGGCCATTGCGACGCGCGCGCTGGCCGGCGAAGTGCTCACCGAGGCCGAACTGCTCGAAGCGGATTCCGCCGACGTGCTGTCGCTCGGCATGCTGGCCGACGATGTGCGGCGGGCGCGGGTGGGCGAGGGCGTGACGTACAGGCGCGTGCTGGACCTCGACGCACCGGGACTGTCCGAGGGGCAACGCGACGCTGCCCTTGCGAGTGCCGATGCGCTGGCGCTGACGATACTGCCCGAGACGCTCGAGGAGTTGATCGAACGCGTGCGCACGGCGCGGGCGCTCTCCACGCGTCCACTCATCGGCTTCGGTCTCGACGACCTGCTGGCGCGCGACTACGACTCGCTGCCGGCGGTGCTCGGCGCGCTCAAGGCGGCGGGACTGGACGCCATCGCGTCGGTGCCGGTGGACACGGTCTCGGTAGACGATGCGGGTCTGGTAGTGGCATCGGGCCTCGGCGTCGATGCGATCACCGTGCGCCAGGCGGTGGAGAGCGGGCGGACGGAAATCGTGCGGCACCTGCGGACGTTCGCGGCCGCCGTACCGGCGCGGGCGGTGGCGCCGCTGTCGATCGAGCAGTCGGTGACGACGCCGACGACCGGCTACAGCGACGTGCGCCTGGTCGGATTGGCGCGTCTGGCGCTGCCGTCGGTGCGCGTCATCCAGGTGAGCTGGCAGCAATATGGCCCAAAGCTGGCCCAGGTGGCGTTGACCTTCGGCGCCAATCACCTGGACCGCGTGTCGCCGATCGACGATCCGGCGCTTGGCACGAGGCGCACCAGCATCGAAGACGTCCGGCGAAATATCCAGGCGGCCGGGCTGACGCCGGTGGACCCGGCCGAATCGCGATGACCCGCGCCCGCGTCGGCGCGGTGTCGTACCTGAACACGCGGCCGCTCGTCTACGGCATGCGGCAGCAGCCGGACCTGTTCGACCTGCGTTTCGACGTGCCGTCGGTGTGCGCGACGCTGCTGCACGAGGGACGCGTCGACCTCGGGCTCGTGCCGGCGATCGAGTATCTGCGGGACGACTATGCCGTGGTGCCGGACGTGTCGATCGCGGCCGACGGACGCGTCGACTCGGTGGCGGTGTTCACGAAGGTGCCGATCGAGCGTGTGCGCACGCTGGCGCTCGACACCAGTTCACGCACCTCCGCGGCGTTGACGCGGATCCTGTGCGAGCGCCACTGGGGCATCGCGCCAGTGTTCACGCCGGCGGACCCCGACATCGATCGCATGCTGGCCACGGCCGATGCGGCGCTCGTGATCGGCGACCCGGCGCTCGAGATTGATGCGGATGCCGCCGGGGCCGAGAAGATCGATCTCGGCGAGGCGTGGCAGGCGTACACCGGCCTGCCGTTCGTGTTCGCGATGTGGACCGGTCGGTCTGGCGTCATCAGCCGCGAGCACGTGGCGGCGGTGCAGGCGTCGCGCGACGCCGGTGTGGCCGCGCTCGACGTGATTGCCCGCGAGGTATCGGAGGGCGACGCCGACCGCGAAGCGCGGAGCCTCGCCTATCTGCGTGATACTCTCGACTTCGGCCTCGGCGAACGTGAACGTGCCGGCCTGGCCCGGTTTCATCACCTGGCCGTGGACCTCGGCCTCGCTCCGGCCCATCGTCCGCTGCGGTTTCTGCCATGAGCTACTCACTCGACGTCTTGCAGGCGCGCATCGAAGGCGGCGGCCGCATCACCGCCGACGAGGCGCTGTATCTCTATCGATCGGCGCCGACGTGGTGGCTCGGCCGCATGGCCGACCTCGTGCGGCAGCGCCTGCACCCCGAAGGGGTCGTCACCTACATCATCGACCGCAACGTCAACTACACGAACGTCTGCGTGGCGCGCTGCAACTTCTGCGCGTTCTATCGGCCGGTCGGTCATGGTGAGGGTTACGTCCTCGGCTTCGACGAGATCTTCCGCAAGATCGACGAGACCATCGCGCTCGGCGGCGTGCAGTTGCTGCTGCAGGGCGGGCACAACCCTGATCTGCCGCTGCAGTGGTACGAGGACCTGTTCCGCGCCGTGAAGCAGCGCTATCCGTCGTTCAAGCTGCATGCGCTGTCGCCGCCGGAAGTGCTGCACCTGTCGCGCATGTCGAAGCTGTCGGTGCCGGAGGTGATCGCGCGCCTCATCGATGCCGGGCTCGACAGCATTCCCGGCGGTGGCGCCGAGATTCTCGTGGACCGCGTGCGCAAGCTGCTCAACTGCTTCGGCAAGGCGTCGGCGGACGAATGGCTGGACGTCATGCGCCACGCGCACCGCGCCGGGCTTCGCACCACCGCGACGATGATGTACGGCACGGTGGAGACAGACGAGGAACGGCTCGAGCACATGCTGCGCCTGCGCGATCTGCAGGATGAGACCGGCGGCTTCACCGCCTTCATCACCTGGAGCTACCAGCCGGATCACACCGAGCGCGGCGGTCACGAGGCCACGGGTATCGAGTACCTGCGCACGCTCGCCGTGGCGCGGCTGGTGCTCGACAACTTCTCGAACCTGCAGGCGTCGTGGGTCACCCAGGGTGGCAAGGTGGGGCAGCTCAGTCTGGCGTTCGGCGCCAACGACATGGGCAGCGTCATGATCGAAGAGAACGTCGTGCGCGCGGCCGGCGCGTCGTACTGCATGGACGAAGTCGAGATCGTGCGCAACGTCGAGGACGCCGGCTTCACGCCGATGCGGCGGACGATGCACTACGACATCCTTGGTGGCCCGATGTTCCGTGAGCGCGAGGTGCCGCGTCAGCTCGAACTGGCCACCGCGCGCGCCGCCGGCGATACCTCCGTGCCGGCCGAACTGGTCAACTATCCCGCCCGCAGTGCGGCCGGCAAGCGCCAGCGCTCGCAGCCGCAATCGCCGGTGGCATGATCACGCTGTCCGCGGCCTGGGTCGTCCCTGTCGACCGGCCGCCGATCCGCAACGGCCGCGTGACCGTCAACGACGGCCGCATCGTGGCCGTCGACGCGCCGCCGGTGCCGGACGATCGCTCTACGCCGATCCGCGATCTCGGCAACGTCGCGCTCCTGCCCGGTCTCGTCAACGCGCACACGCACATCGAACTGTCGTGGATGCGCGGCCTGGTGCCGCCGGCTGATGCCTTCACGCAGTGGGTGCGGCAACTGTTTGCGGTGCGCGGTGCAGCGGCGCAGCAGCCTGATCACGGCGCGCGGGTCCGCGCCGCGGCGGCCGATGCCGTGGCCGAGATGCGCGCGACCGGCACGAATGTCGTCGCCGACGTCAGCAACGGTCTTGGAGTCGTTGACATCGCCGCTGGCAGTGGGCTGCACGGCTGGGTGTTCCACGAACTGATTGGCTTTCGCGAAGTGGATCACTCCATGGTCGAACGCACGCGCGACGTGCGCGAGCAGGCCGCACAGCGACAAACGAACTTGCGCATTGCCGTGGCCGCACACGCGCCGTACTCGGTCTCTCCGGAACTCTTCGGTGATGTGCGGGACGAAGCGGCGGCGCGTGGTATGCCGACGACCGTGCACGTGGGAGAGTCCGCGGAGGAGTTGGCGCTGCTGCGCGATGGAACGGGGGAGTGGGCGCAGTTACTCCGCGACCTGCGCGTCTGGCGCGACGACTGGACGCCGCCCGCCGTGGGACCGGGACACTATATCGACGGCCTCGGCTTCTGGCGGCGGAACGTGCTGGCCGTGCACGGCGTGCAATTGACCGACGATGAACTCGCGGTGCTGCGCGCGCGCCAGGCAACGCTGGTGACATGTCCGAGGAGCAACGTCTGGGTTGGCGTCGGCGATCCACCCATCGCGCGCTTCTATGCGTCCGGCGTCGATGTCGCCATCGGGACCGACAGCCTGGCGAGCGTCGGCGACCTGAACCTGTTCGCGGAGCTGAAGGCCATGCGGCAGCTCGCCCCAGGCGTGCCGGCGGCGCGACTCCTCGAGAGCGCGACGCTCACCGGCGCCCACGCGCTTGGTCTCGACGCGGAGTGCGGATCGCTCACGCCCGGCAAGCGCGCTGACATCGTCGCCGTGTCGTTGCCCTCATCCACTGACGATGTCGAGGCGTGGCTGGTGTCGGGTGTCGAGCGCGAACGGATTTCGTGGGCATCGCAATCTCGCGATACGATCGCGTAAGTCTCGGGTCCCGATCTCACCGTCAATGTCCCTGTCTCGCATCACTACCTATTTCTCGTTCGTGCGCTTCAGCCACTCCGTCTTCGCGCTGCCGTTCGCGTTGACCGGAGCGCTGCTGGCGGCGCGCACGACGCCGGTGACGTGGGCGCAAGTGGGGTGGATCGTCGCGGCGATGGTGGCGGCGAGGAGCTCCGCGATGGGGTTCAATCGCCTCGTCGACGCGCGCTTCGACGCGCTGAACCCGCGCACGGCGAATCGCGAGATCCCGCGCGGCGCGATGTCGGCGCGCGAGGCGACCGTCTTTGTTGGTGTGTCGTCGGCGCTGTTCGTCTTCATCGCGGCGCAGATCAACTGGCTGTGCGCCGTGCTGTCACCCGTAGCACTGGCGATTGTCTTCTGGTACTCGCTGGCGAAGCGCTTCACCAACTACACACAGGCGTTTCTCGGCCTGGCGATGGCGGTGGCCCCGGTCGGCGGCTGGCTGGCCGCGGGTGGACGTGGCGGCTGGGAACCGTGGCTGCTGGGGCTGGCCATCGGCCTGTGGGTGGGCGGCTTCGACGTGCTCTACGCGTGTCAGGATCTCGAGTTCGATCGCGCGCACGGACTGCGATCGATTCCGGTGCGCTTCGGTGTGGCGCGCGCGCTGCTCATCTCACGCGCCATGCACGTGGCGACGATCGTCTGCATGGCGGCGCTCGGCGTCGTGGCGGATCTCGGTCCCGTCTACCAGGCCGGCGTCGGGCTGGTCGCGCTGCTGCTCGCCTACGAGCAGTCGCTCGTCAGCGCGACGGATCTGTCGCAGGTGAAGAAGGCGTTCGACATGAACGGGTACGTGGGCATCGTGTACTTCCTCGTCACGGCGTTGGCGCTCTATGTCGGTTGACAAGTCGCCGGCCAAGATCTCGGGCATGTTCGACGCCATCGCCGGGCGTTACGACCTGCTCAACACGGTGCTGTCGGCCGGTCTCGATCGCTACTGGCGGCGGCGCGCGATTGCGTCGCTGGAACTGACCGGCCGCGAACGGCTGCTCGACGTCTGCACCGGCACCGCCGACGTGGCCATGGCCGGCGCGCGCGCCACACGCGGCGCGGCCCGCGTCGTCGGCGTCGACTTCGCCGGCGCGATGCTGGCGCACGGCGTCACCAAGCTGCGCGACAAGGGCCTGTCGGACCGCGTGCAACTCGTCCGCGGCGATGCCATGTCGTTGCCCGTGCAGGCGGCGTCGGTGGATGCCGTGACCATCGCGTTCGGCATCCGCAACGTCCAGCAACCCGAGGTGGCCTGCGCTGAGTTGTGGCGGGCGCTCAAACCCGGCGGGCGTCTGGCCATTCTCGAGTTCGGGCTTCCCGTGTTTCCCGCCGTCCGCCCGCTCTACCTCTGGTACTTCAACCACGTGCTGCCGCGCATCGGCCGTGCGGTGTCGAAGCACACCGCGGCCTACGACTATCTGCCGCAGTCGGTCGGCAGCTTTCCGTGGGGCGACGCGTTCGCGCGCATACTGACCGCCACGGGATTTTCACAGGTCAAAGCCCGGCCGCTGTCGCTCGGCATCGTCTATCTGTATAGTGCGAAGAAGCCCGAGGCCGGCGCCGGCCTGTGATACTGTCGTAACTTACTGATGTACTTCGACTTCGACGATCGTTACGCCGACGTCGAACCCGTAGGCCGCGCCATCAACCTGCGCGACGGCGTCGGGGTGTCGCTGCTTGTGCACGCGGTCCTCATCGCGGCGCTCCTCTACCTCCCGCAGTTCATCTCGTTCCCGCAACCAGCCGACGAATCCGACGTCGTGTCGCTGCAGCAGCCGCAGCCGAAGCCCGAGGAACCGCGCTTCGTCTTCGTCGAACCGCTCGTCGATACGCGCGCCGAACGGGCGCCGGAGCGCGCCGAGATGTCCGACATGGACCGCCGGTCGCGCAGCGTCGAGCGGCCGCCCGCCAGCGACAACCCGCTGCCGTTCGCGCGCGGCAATTCCAGCGAGCGCGTCGAGGCCCGTCCGGAGGAACGCGCGCGTGGCCGCGGACCGGGCGAGACGCCGGCACCGGAGGCCCCGCCTTCCGTCGAGACGCCGCCGATGCCGACGCCGGAAAATTCGGCGCGCGACGGTCGCCAGGCCATGCAGCAGCCGCCGCGTCCGGCGACGCCGCCGCCCGGGGGACAACTCGGCGATGCGTTGCGCAATCTGCAGCGCTACGTGGACTCCGAGTCGTTCGACAACCAGCGTGGTGGCACGCAGGAATTCGGGCCGGCGATTCAGTTCGATACCAAGGGCGTCGAGTTCGGGCCGTGGATCCGCCGCTTCGTGGCGCAGGTGAAGCGCAACTGGTTCGTGCCCTACGCGGCGATGTCGCTGCGCGGACGCGTCGTCATCACCTTCAACGTGCACCGGAACGGCGCCATCACCGACGTCACCGTGATCGGTCCGTCCGGCGTCGAGAGCTTCAACCTCGCGGCGCGCAACGCGCTGCTGGCGTCGAACCCGACGGCGCCGCTGCCGCCGGAGTATCCCGACGACAAGGCGTTCTTCACCGTCACGTTCTTCTACAACGAATCGCCAGACGGGCGCACCCCGCAAGGGCAGTAGCGCGTCGTGCGGGTGCTGCTGGCAGTGCTCGGTCCTACCGCGACCGGCAAGAGCGCGCTCGGCCTCGCGCTGGCAGAACGGCTGGGCGGCGAAATCCTCAACTGCGATTCGACCGCCGTGTTCCAGGGCTTCGACATCGGCACCGACAAGGTGCCCGTGGCCGAACGTCGCGGCATTCCACATCACCTGATCGATCTGGTACCGCCGACGGCGGACTACAACGCCGCCGACTTCGCGCGCGACGCCGCACGCGTGGTGAGCGAGGTCCAGGCGCGCGGGCGTGTGCCGATCCTCGTTGGCGGCACGGGGTTCTACTTCCGTGCCCTGACGCGTGGCCTGTTTCCCGGCGCCGGCAAGGACCCGGTGCTGCGCGCACGTCTGGACGGCCTGGCCGCGCGCTACGGCGTCGAGCGCCTGCACCGCCTGCTGGCGCGCGTGGATGCGCCATCAGCAGTGCGCATCCTGCCGCGCGATCAGAAGCGCATCGTCCGCGCCCTCGAGGTGTACTTCCAGACCGGCAAGCCGCTGACGGCGCATTTCGCCGACACCCGCTCGCCCCTGGCGCCTGACGTCGTGGTGCGGGCCGTGGCGCTGCGGCTGCCGCCCGACAGCCTGGCCGACCGGCTGCGGCGCCGTGTGGACCAGCAGTTCGAGGCCGGTTTGCTGGACGAAATGCGGGCGCACCTGGCTGCCGGCGTGCCGGAGACCGCGCGGCCGTTCACCGGGCTGGTCTACCGCCAGGCACTGGAACACCTGCACGGCGTCCGTGACGAGGCGGCGACACGGGCGCTGATTGCACAGGAGAATCGCCGCTACGCGCGGCGGCAGTTGATCTGGTTCCGCAAAGAGCCTAACCTACAGTGGTTCGATGGACCCGGTGAGTCGCCGGACGTGCAGGCCCGCGTCTTCCAGTGGCTGGCTGATCAGGGTCCCGGCACGGCTAAGGAGCGACGCCGCGATGGCTGATACGAAAACAGGCGCCCCGAACATTCAGGACGTCTTCCTCAACTACGCGCGTCGCGAAAAGCTGGCTGTCGTCGTGCACCTGCTCGACGGCCGCGAGTTCGAGGCGAAGATCAAGAACTTCGATCGCTTCGCGGTGGTCGTCGATCACAACGGCATGGACCACCTCGTGTTCAAACACGCCATCGCCACCATCCGCACGCCGCGGAGCGTTCCCAACTACTTCTCGTCGCATCATCCCTGACGCGCGTGTTCCGTCGCGCCGTCGTCATCGTGCTGGATAGTGTCGGCGCCGGCGAACTGCCGGACGCCGGCGTCTACGGCGATCAGGGGAGCCACACGCTCGGTCATATTGCCGCCGTCGAAGCGCTGGCGATTCCGACGCTGGTCGCGCTCGGGCTCGGCTGCGCCGTGCCGCTGCGTGGGGTGGGATGTCCGGCACAACCTGCCGCGGCGTTCGGCCTGATGGCGGAACGATCGGCGGGGAAGGACTCGGTGACCGGACACTGGGAACTGATGGGCGTGGTGCTCGAGCGCGCGTTCCCGACGTTCCCGCACGGCTTCCCGCCCGACGTCATCGCCGCGTTCGAGGCACGTATCGGACGCCCCGTGCTCGGCAACGTCGTCGCCTCCGGCACCGCGATCATCGACGACCTTGGCCCGGCGCACATGGAGACGGGCCGCCCTATCGTCTACACCTCCGCCGACAGCGTGTTCCAGATTGCCGCGCACGAGGACGTGGTGCCGGTGCCGCAACTGTACGAGTGGTGCGAGATTGCTTACGCGCTGACGGTCGAAGGCCTGGGCATCGGCCGCGTGATTGCGCGTCCGTTCGTCGGCGCGCCTGGCGCGTTCACGCGTACTGCCAATCGTCACGACTACGCGATGCCGCCGACGGCGGAGACGCTGCTCGATCGTCTCGTGGCGCACGGCCATCACGTTACCGCCATCGGCAAGATTGGCGACTTGTTCGCGGGGCGCGGCTGCTCGGAAATGCATGCGACCAGGAGCGATGCGCACGGCGTGGACGTGCTCGAAGCGCGGCTCGAGACGCAGGACGCGGGACTGATCTTCGTCAACCTCGTGGACTTCGACACGCAGTACGGCCATCGCAACGACGTCGCCGGCTACGCGCGTAACCTCGAACGCTTCGATCAGCGGCTGTCGGGACTGTTGCCGCGCCTGCGAACGGACGACATCCTCTTCATCACCGCGGACCACGGCAACGACCCGGCCACGCCCAGCACCGATCACTCGCGCGAACACGTGCCGCTGCTGGTGACGGGACCGAAGGTGAAGGCCGGCACCGCGCTGGGCACCAGAAGCACCTTTGCCGATCTCGGGCAGACCCTGGCCGATGTCTTCGGCCTGCCGCCCTTGCCGCACGGCAGCAGTTTCCTGAAGGAGATCGTGTGACGATTCGTGAACAACTGGAAGCGCGCGAGCGCCAGACGCTGGCGCCGCAGGCGGCGCGCAGTGGCGACACGCGCGGACGCGTCCGTCCCGAGACCGAGGACCCGGTGCGCCCGGCCTTCCAGCGCGATCGCGATCGCATCATCCACACCAAGGCGTTCCGGCGGCTCAAGCACAAGACGCAGGTGTTCTTTTCGCCGCAGGGCGACCACTACCGCACACGCCTCACGCACACCCTCGAGGTGTCGCAGATTGCCCGCACCATCGCCAAGGTGCTGCGCCTCAACGAGGAACTGACCGAAGCCATCGCGCTCGGCCACGACCTTGGCCACACGCCGTTTGGTCATGCCGGCGAACGCGTGCTGAGCAGCCTCGTCCCCGGCGGCTTCAATCATTACGAACAGAGCCTCCGCATCGTCGACGTGCTGGAGCACGACCACGAGGGATTGAACCTCACGTGGGAGGTGCGCGACGGCATTGCCCGGCACTCCAAGGGCAAGAACGGCCTGCCGGTGGGCGCCTCGCCGGAACAGCGCGCCAGCACGGTGGAAGGCCAGATCGCCCGCGTCGCCGACATCGTCGCCTACGTCAACCACGACATCGACGATGCCATCCGGGCTGGGGTGATTCAGGAATCCTCGCTGCCGCAGGACGCCGTCGCCGTGCTCGGCGGCAACCCGTCGGAGCGCATCGGCCGCCTGGTCACGGACGTGGTGGAGCAGACCCTCACCGGGGACCTGTCCGAGGTCCGGATGAGCGGCGACGTCCTCGAGGCGATGCTGGCCCTGCGTTCGTTCATGTTCGAGGCGGTCTACGAGAACCCGGTCGCCACGGCCGAGTTCTCCAAGGCCCACGGCATCCTGGGCGGGCTGTGGGAGAAGGTGCGCGCCACCCCGGAGCGCTTCCTCGACCCCCGGACGCTCGCGACCGAGGGACTGGACCGGGCGGCCCAGGACTTCCTGGCCGGCATGACCGACCGGTATGCCGTTAACTTGTTCGAGCAGTTGTACATCCCGAAGCCCTGGGTCACCGTGTCGGACGACGATCGCATGCTATAATCACCGTTTTGATGCGGCTGGATCTTTCGCACATTCGGCAGCCGGAAACGGCGTTCCTGCGCCAGTACGAGCCGTCGGCCTTCGCCACAGACGACGAGGACTACCGCGTCGTCGCGCCGGTGTCGCTGGGCTTTACCATCCACAAGGACCACGATCGGTTCCGGTTGGTCGGTACGGTCACCACGACGCTGGAACTGGCGTGCAGCCGCTGCCTGGAACCGTTCACGCTGCCGGTGAACGCCGCGTTCGACCTCCGCTATTGGCCGCAGGGCACCGCCGCGGAAGCCGCGTCGGATGACGAGGACGAGTCGGCGGTGGACGATGACGATGTCTCGATGACGTTCTATCGGGACGAAGAGATCGACCTCGGCACCCTGATGCGCGAGCAGTTCTACCTGGCGCTGCCGATGAAGCCCCTCTGTCGCGAGACGTGCAAGGGGCTGTGCGGGCAGTGCGGGGTGAACCTGAATGTCGAAACCTGCCAGTGCCAGCCACACTGGGACGACCCACGGCTGGCTGGTTTGAAAGACCTGATTACCGACCGAAAGCACGACGATGCCTAATCCAAAACGCCGACACTCCAAGACCCGCGGCCGCAAGCGCCGCACCCACGACGCCCTGACGGCCACCACCGCCGGGCGCTGCCCGCAGTGCGGCGAGCCCAAGGCGGCGCATCGCGTCTGCGCGTACTGCGGCCACTACCGCGCCCGCCAGGTGCGGTCGGTCAGCGAAGAGTAGCCCGGCGTCCACGCCATGCGCATCGCGGTGGACGCGATGGGCGGCGATTTTGCGCCCAGGCGACCGGTGGATGGGGCCCTGGCAGCGGCCCGGTATCTCGGACTCGGTATCGACCTCGTCGGCCGCGCCGATCAGATCCGGGCCGAGCTGATTCGCCATCCCGATGCGCGGGCGCTCGACGTCGGCGTCATCGATGCGCCGGACGTGGTCGGCATGGACGAATCCGCGGCAATGGCGCTCAGGCGCAAGCCGCGCTCGTCGGTGATGGTGGCGGCCGCGCTCGTCCGCGACGGTCAGGCGGCGGCGCTCGTCACGGCTGGTCATACCGGAGCCGCGGTGGTTGCCGCGCATGCGGTGCTCGGCCTGGCGCCGGGTGTGGATCGACCGGCATTGGCCCCTGTGGTGCCGACGGTGCGCGGGATGGCGGTGCTCCTCGATGCCGGCGCCACCGTGGAATGCCGGCCGCAGCATCTGGCGCAGTTTGCCGTCATGGGCGACGCCTACGCGCGGGCCGGGTTCGGTATTGCGAAGCCGCGCGTCGGGTTGCTGTCCATCGGCGAGGAAGCCTCGAAAGGGAATGAGCTGACGCGCGATGCCCATCGGCTGCTGAAGACGCTGCCGCTGCACTTTGTCGGGAACGTCGAGCCGCGCGGCATCTTTGCCGGCGAAGCGGATGTCGTGGTCGCCGACGGGTTCACCGGCAACGTGGCGTTGAAGCTGAGCGAAGGGGTGGTGGAGATGGCCGAGACGTTGCTCCGCGAAGAGCTGCGAAGTACGTTTTCGAGCCAGATGGGCTTCCTGTTGTCGCGGCGCGCGTTCCGCCGGTTCCGCAAGCGCGTGGACTACTCCGAATACGGTGGGGCGCCGCTGCTCGGCGCCAACGGCGTCGTCATCGTCGGGCATGGGCGGTCGTCGGTGAAGGCCATCCGCAACGCGGTTGCGCAGGCGGCGCGGCTGGCCGGCGATGGCAAGTGGCAGCGGATGCAGGCCGACATGCAGGCGGCGGGACGGACGGAACCATCGTGATTGCGTGCATCTTTCCAGGGCAGGGTTCGCAGAGCGTCGGCATGGGCAAGGCGTTGGCCGAGGCCGATCCGGCGTGCCGTGCCGTGTTCGACGAGGCCGATCGCGCCCTCGACACCGCGCTGAGCCGCATCATCTTCGACGGGCCCGCGGAAACGCTGACGCTCACCGAACATACGCAGCCGGCCATCCTGGCCACCAGCATCGCGGCGTGGCGCCTGCTCGAAGCGCGCGGCGTGCGGCCGGCGTTCGTCGCCGGTCACTCGCTCGGTGAGTACTCCGCGCACGTGGCCGCCGGCACGCTCGACTTCGCCGACGCCGTGCGTCTGGTGCGCAATCGCGGGCGCTACATGCAGGACGCCGTGCCCGTCGGCACGGGTGCGATGGCGGCGATTCTCGGCCTCGACGAAGCCGCGGTGATCGACGCGTGCGCCGAGGCGGCGCAGGGCGACGTGGTGAGTCCGGCAAACCTCAATGGCGGCGGCCAGATTGTGATCGCCGGGAGCACGGCGGCAGTCGCGCGCGCAGGCGAGGCCGCGAAGGCGCGTGGCGCGCGCCGCGTGATTCCGCTGAAAGTGAGCGCGCCCTTCCACTGCGCGCTGATGCGGCCGGCGCAGGAACGCCTGGAACCGGAACTCCGCGCCGTGCCGGCATCGACGCCGCGCATCCCGGTGGTGGCCAACGTCGACGCGCGCATGCGCACCGACGCGGCCTCCGCGATCGATGCGCTCATTGCCCAGGTGTCGAGCCCCGTGCGCTGGGAAGATTCCATTGCGGCGCTCGCGGCCGCGGGCGTGACGACGTTCATCGAGGTCGGGCCGGGCACGGTGCTGACCGGGCTGGTGCGGAAGATCGCGCGCGACGCGACGGCGCTCAGCGTGCAGACGCCGGACGATCTGGCGGCGCTCGACGCCGTGCTGGTGCACGCATGACGACATCGATGACCGGCAGGATCGCCATCGTCACCGGGGCGTCGCGCGGCATCGGCCGGGCGATCGCCGAGCAGTTGGCCGGCGCCGGCGCCACCGTGGTGTGCGTGGCGCGCGGTGAGAACGCGGCGGCCACCGCGGCGGCGATCGTCGCCGCTGGCGGTCAGGCCGAAGCGCGTGGACTGGACGTGACCGACGCGGCCGGTGTGGACGCGCTCGTCGCCGACGTGCTGGCGCGGCATGGCCGCATCGACATCCTGGTGAACAACGCCGGCGTGACGCGAGATCAACTCATGCTGCGCATGAAGCGCGCCGACTGGGACGACGTGCTGCAGACCAACCTGACGGCGGCGTTCACGCTGTCGCAGGCGGTGCTGAAGCCGATGATCCGCCAGCGGTCCGGCCGCATCATCGCCATCAGTTCGGTGGTCGGGCAGATGGGCAACGCCGGGCAGGCCAACTACGCGGCGTCGAAGGCCGGCCTGATCGGGTTCTGCAAGGCGCTGGCGCGCGAGGTTGCGTCGCGCAACGTCACGGTGAATGTCGTGGCGCCGGGACTCGTCGAAACCGACATGACGAAAGCGATCACCGAGAACGCCAAAGCCGACTGGTCGTCGCAGATCCCGCTGGGGCGGATGGGCACGCCGGCCGACATCGCCGCCGCGGTTCGTTTCCTCGCATCCGACGAGGCGTCGTATATTACTGGGCAGGTTCTCGCCGTCAACGGCGGGATGTACATGTGAGCTGGGCGTCCGTGCCGGACGCCGTCAAGGGAGGATTCCTGTGGCCGTTGCCGACAAGGTAAAGAGCATCATCGTGGAGCAGCTGGGCGTCGACGAGGAAGAAGTCACGCCAGATGCCTCGTTCGTCGAGGACCTGGGCGCCGACTCGCTCGACACCGTCGAGCTCGTGATGGCGTTCGAGGAAGAGTTCGGCATCGAGATCCCTGACGAGGAAGCGGAGAAGATCACGCGCGTCAAGGAAGCCGTGCAGTACATCGAGTCCCACTCCAAGAAGAAGTAGGACGCCGCCGGGAGTCCGGCGACGGAGGCACATGAGCAGGCGAGTTGTGGTTACGGGCATCGGCCTGGTGTCGTCGCTCGGCATCGGAACCGAGGCCACCTGGAACGGTCTGCTGGCAGGCCAGAGCGGGGCGGGACCCATCACCAAGTTCGATGCCAGCGCGTTCAGCACGCGCTTTGCCGCGGAGGTGAGAGGTTTCGACCCGCTGGCGTTCGTGGACAAGAAGGATGTCAAGAAGATGGACATCTTCATCCAGTACGCCGTGGCGGCGTCGCAGTTCGCGATGGAAGATTCGCGACTGGTCATTACACCGGAGAACGCGCCGCGCGTCGGCGTGTTCATCGCCTCGGGTATCGGCGGCTTCACGACGATCGAGAAAGAGCATCGCGCCTTTCTCGAGGGCGGTCCCCGCCGCATTTCTCCGTTCTTCATCCCCGCCGCGATCATCAACCTGGCCTCCGGCCAGGTGTCGATTCGCTTCGGCGCCAAGGGACCCAACTCGGCCACCTGCACCGCCTGCACGGCGTCGGCGCATGCCATCGGCGATGCCTACGAGATCATCAAGCGCGGCGCCGCCGACGCGATGATTGCCGGCGGCTCGGAAGCGGCGGTGTGCGCGATGGGCGTGGGCGGCTTCGCCGCGATGCGCGCGTTGTCGCAGCGCAACGACGACCCGGCGCGGGCCAGCCGTCCGTTCGACAAGGATCGCGATGGCTTCGTGCTCGGCGAAGGCGCCGGCGTGCTGATTCTCGAGGAGCGCGAACGCGCCATCGAGCGCGGCGCGCCGATCTACGCCGAGATGGTCGGCTATGGCATGTCGGCCGACGCGTATCACATGACCGGCCAGCCGGAAGACGGCGACGGCGCCTACCGCGTGATGCGGGCGGCGCTCGAGTCGGCCGGTGTCGAACCGAACGTCGTCGACTACATCAACGCGCACGGCACCTCGACGCCGATCAACGACCCGACGGAAACGCTTGCCGTGAAGCGCGTGTTCGGCGATCACGCCCGCACGCTGGCGATGTCGTCCACCAAGTCGATGACCGGCCACCTGCTCGGCGCCGCCGGCGGGCTCGAAGCCGGCATCACCGCGCTGGCGATTCGCAACCAGATGCTGCCGCCGACGATCAATCTCGACACGCCGGGCGAGGGCTGCGACCTGGACTACGTCGCCCACACCGCACGCGCCGCCACCGTGCGCTACGCGCTGTCCAATTCATTCGGCTTCGGCGGCACCAACGGATCCCTTCTTTTCAAACGACACGAGTAGGTCCTAGGTCTTAGGTCCTAGGTCTTAGGCATTCATCACTGACTTATCGATTTCTGACTTCCATGAAGATTGCCGTCTGTATCAAGCAGGTCCCGACCCGCGAATGGCAGCCGCGCCTCAACGAGGCGAAGAGCTGGATTCGCGAGCAGGACGCCAGTTACGAAATGAACGAGCCCGACGCCTACGCGCTCGAGGAGAGCCTGCGCCTCCGCGAGAAGCACGGCGGCGAGGTGGTGGTGTGCTCGGCCGGTCCGGCGCGCGTGCAGCAGGTGATCCGCGAGGCGCTGGCCCGCGGCGCCGATCGCGCCATTCACGTCGAAGACGATGGGCTTGGTGCGGCCGATGCGTTCACGGCCGCGGCGGCGCTGGTCGAGGCAATGCGCGGTGAGCAGTTCGACCTGATCCTCACCGGGTTGCAGTCCGACGACCAGGGCCACGCGCAGTTCGGCCCGGCGTTGGCCGCCAAGCTCGGCGTGCCGCATTCCACGATCATCATGGAAGTGGGCGTCGCCGACGGCGCGCTGAAGGTGAAGCGCGAACTCGAGGGCGGTTGGTTCCAGTACGTCACGATGCCGCTGCCGGCGCTGTTGACCATTCAGAGCGGCATCAACCAGCTGCGCTACGCCACGCTCAAGGGCATCATGGCGGCGAAGAAGAAGGAGATCCGCAAGGTGGCGGCGCCGGCCGGCCTGGCGGCGAAGCAGCAGGTGGTGGCGCTCTACGCGCCGCAGAAGTCGAAGCAGACGGTGATGATTGGCGGGACGCCCGCCGAAGCGGCGCAGGAACTGGTGCGCCGGCTGCGTGAGGAGGCGAGGGTCCTGTGATTCTGGTCATTGCGGAACAGAAAGACGGCAAGCTCAATCGCGCGAGCTGGGAAGCCATTGCGGCGGCGCAGCAACTCGCCAGGGGCGATGCCATTCAGGTGGCGGTGTTCGGCCAGGGTGTCGACGGCGTTGCTGGCGAACTCGCGGCTGCGGCCGTGGCCGGTGTGCTCACCGTGGACGACCCGGCGCTGGCGATGTACACGCCGGACGGCTTCGTCCAGGCGGCAACCGGTCTGATCAATTCACTGTCGCCCTCGCACGTGGTGTTCGCACACACGTACCAGACGCGCGACTTCGCGCCGACGCTGGCGGCGCTGATGGATCGCGCGCTGGTTACCGACGTCGTCGCGCTGCGCGAGTCGAACGGCCGCTCCGCTTACGCGCGCCCGATGTTCCAGGGCAAGCTCGTCGCCGACGTCGTGCTCGACGGGCCGGCGCCGCATTTCGTGTCGGTGCAGATCGGCGCGTTCCGTGCCGACGCGGTGCAGAAGGGCAGCGCCGCCGCGGCAGTGAAGCCGGCCGGTGTGGCGATCGACGCCGGCGCGATTCGCCAGAAGCCGGAAGCGCCGTTCCAGGAAGCGAAGCAGGCCGTCGACCTCTCGCAGGCCGAACGCATCGTCGCGGTGGGCCGCGGCATCAAGGCGCAGGAGAACATCGCCATCGTCGAACAGCTGGCGCAGGCGTTCGGCGCCGAACTCGCGGCGTCGCGTCCGATTTGCGACAACGGCTGGCTGCCGATGGAACGCCAGATCGGCAGCTCGGGCCAGACCGTGGCGCCGAAGCTGTACGTGGCCGTCGGCATCTCCGGCGCGATTCAGCATCTCGTCGGCATGAAGGGCTCGCGGACGATCGTCGCCATCAACAAGGACGCCGAAGCGCCGATCTTCGAAATCGCGGACTACGGCGTCACCGCCGACCTGTTCGAAGTCGCCCCGGCAATCGTTGCGGAGATGAA
>JADZCY010000018.1 GCA_020851325.1 Acidobacteriota bacterium
CGAAGGCGGGGCTCGAGGAAGTGCGTTTCCGCTTCGACTTCGAAGGCACCAAGGTCCTGCTCGCATGACGCTGCCGGTGGCGATCCTCGCCGGCGGACTGGCGACACGGTTGCGGCCGGTCACCGAAACGATCCCGAAAGCGCTCGTCGAGATTGCCGGTCGTCCGTTCGCGGAACACCAGGTGGACCTGCTGCGCGCGCAGGGCCTGCGGCGCGTGGTGTGGCTGGTCGGCTACCGCGGCGATCAGATCGAAGCCGCGCTGGGCGACGGCTCGCGCTGGGGCATGTCGTTCAGCTACGTGCACGATGGTCCGGTGCTGCTCGGCACGGGTGGCGCGTTGCGCCGCGCGCGCCCGGCGCTCGGTGACGCGTTCTTCGTGATGTATGGCGACTCGTATCTCGAATGCGACTTCGTCGCGGTGGCCGACGCGTTCATGCGGAGCGGTAAGGCAGGATTGATGACCGTCTATCGCAACGACGGCCTCTTCGACACGAGCAACGTCGAGTTCGGGAACGGCGAGATTGTCCGCTACGACAAGCACGCACGCACACCGGCGATGCACCACATCGACTGGGGCCTCGGCGTCCTGCGCGCCTCCGCCCTCGACCCGTATCCGCCCGACACTCCACTGGACCTCGCGCGCGTCTACCAGGACCTGCTCGCCAGCGATCAGTTGGCCGGCTATGAAGTGTCGCAGCGCTTCTACGAAATCGGCTCGCCAGAGGGGATCGCGGACACCGAGCGCCACTTGCGCTCCCGGCACTAAGCGCGCGGGGACGGTGACAGCGTCCGGTGGCCCCTCGGCCGGCCGGTCAAACGCCCCGCTGGGGCAAACAAGCGCTTGGGCCAACTCGCCTGCATCGTCTGGCTCAGACACGGGCACAGATGGCGCAGATGACGCAGATGACACGGCCGAGTGCCGACCAGCGGGTCGTTTGTCGGTGCCGAGAATCGGCCGCCCTCGAAGGGCCACCAGCCGCCGTCACCGTCCCCGCGCGCCGCACCCTCGTGAAGCACCTCCGTGTAGCACCTCCGTGAAGCACCGCCGTGAAGCACCTCCGTGTAGCACCCCCGTGAAGCACCTCCGTGCAGCACCTTCGTGTCACACCTGCTACAGTGCTTCCCGATGTCCTACACCGCAAAACATCTCGGCGAGGCGATCCAGATCCTCGAACAGATCGATCACGGCGCGATCGAACGGATGGCGCAGGCGCTGGCCGACGTTCGCTCGCGTGGCGGTCGCCTGTTCTTTCTCGGCGTCGGCGGCAGCGCCGGCAACTGCGGCCATGCGGTGAATGACTTTCGCAAGTTGGCCGGCTTCGAGGCTTACGCGCCGACCGACAACGTGTCCGAACTGACGGCGCGCACCAACGACGAGGGGTGGGACACCGTCTTCATCGCGTGGTTGAAGGGCAGCCGCCTGAACGCGAAGGACGGCATTGTCGTGTTCTCGGTCGGCGGCGGCAGCCTCGAAAAGAACATCAGCCCCAACCTCGTACGGGCACTGCAGTTCGCCAAAGAAACGGACGCGACGATCACGGGCGTCGTCGGTCGCGACGGCGGCTACACGGCGACCGTTGCCGATGCGTGCGTCATCGTCCCGACCGTGAACCCGGAGACCGTGACGCCGCACAGCGAGGCGTTCCAGGCCGTGGTGTGGCACCTGCTCGTCTCGCATCCGCTGCTGAAGGCGAATCCGACGAAGTGGGAGAGCCAGCGGAGCTGATGGCGGGCGGTCCCGGAGGCTGTCCAGTCCCGATGTGCAGCCGGTCCCGCGGACTATCCTGTCCCGGCCGGTCATTCGGTGAGTGAGAAGATGTTCCGAACCATGCTCGCGAAGGCTGCGTTCCTCGATCGTGACGGCGTAATCAATCGCGCCGTGGTGCACGACGGCAAACCGTTCGCGCCGGAATCGGTCGACGCGATGGAGGTTCTGCCCGGCGTGCCCGAGGCGCTCGATCGGCTTCGCGCCGCCGGCTACGCGCTCGTCGTCGTCACCAATCAACCCGACATCGCCCGCGGCACCACGACGTGGGAAGTCGTGAACGGCATCCATGCGCGCATGCGCGACGCGCTCGGGCTCGATGACATCCGCGTCTGTCCGCACGACGATGCGGATGATTGCCCGTGCCGGAAGCCGCGGCCGGGGCTGCTGCTGCAGGCGCCGCACTACGACATGCCGTCGAGCGTGATGATCGGCGACCGCTGGCGCGACATCGAGGCCGGACGCGCCGCCGGGTGCGGTGTGACAATCCTCGTCGATTACGGCTACGATGAAGCGCCCCCCAGAGACCCGGACGCCCGCGTCGGGTCGCTTGCCGCCGCCGTCGAGTGGCTGCTGCAGCGACACGCGGCGGGATAGGCGCGCGACCGTTCGCGCAAGCGCACAGAACTGCCCGATGACACTCACCGATCTCCGGACGAAGATCTTCGCCGACGGCGCCGCCCTCGACGGCATGCTCGCCATGTATCGCGAGCCGCACATCAAGGGCTTCACCACCAACCCGACGCTGATGCACAAGGCCGGCATCACCGACTATCGCGCCTTCGCGCGGCAGGTGCTCGCCGCCATTCCCGACCGGCCGATCTCCTTCGAGGTGTTCTCGGACGAGTTCGCCGACATGGAACGCCAGGCGCGCGAGATTGCGACGTGGGGACCGCACGTCTACGTCAAGATTCCCGTCACCAACACGCGTCGCGAACCCGCCTACGACCTGGTGCACCGCTTGTCGCACGCCGGCGTCAAGGTGAACGTCACCGCCATCATGTCGCTCGATCAGGTGCGCCATGTGGCGCACGCGCTGAAAGGCGGCGCGCCGTCGAACGTCAGCGTCTTCGCCGGGCGCATTGCCGATACGGGCCGCGATCCGGTGCCGCACATGCAGCAGGCGCTGGAGATCCTGGCGGCGGAACCGAGTGCCGAACTGATCTGGGCCAGCCCGCGTGAACTGCTGAACGTCTTTCAGGCCGACGCCATCGGCTGCCACATCATCACCGTCACCAACGACATCCTCAAGAAGCTCGCGCTGGTCGGCAAGGACCTCGACGATTACTCGCTCGACACCGTGCGCATGTTCTTCGACGATGCGCGCGCGGCCGGCTTCACGCTGTGACGACCGTGCGCGGCTCGAGCGCCCAGGTTCTCCAAGCCCTACGCCGTCCACGCCCAATCGTTGTGGCAATTGTCACGGTTGCCGCGCCGTCGAGTTTCGCGATATCGTGAGGGGTTGCCATGTCCAAGCGCGCACTGATTACGGGTATTACGGGGCAGGACGGGTCGTATCTCGCCGAGTTGCTCCTCGATAAGGGTTACCAGGTCTTCGGCATCGGGCGCCGTCTCAGTGCGCCCAACGAATGGCGCATCGAACACCTGCGCGATCGCGTGACGATGATCCAGGCCGACCTGCTGGATCAGTTGTCGCTGATCAAGGCGGTGGAGCAGTCGGACCCGCAGGAGTTCTACAACCTCGGCGCGATGTCGTTCGTGCCCTCGTCCTGGGATCAGCCGATCCTGACCGGCGAGTACAACTCGCAGGGCGTCACCCGCGCGCTCGAGGCGGTCCGCCGCGTCAACCCGAAGATTCGCTTCTACCAGGCCTCGTCGAGCGAGATGTACGGCCGCGTGCGCGAAGTGCCGCAGACGGAACTGACGCCGTTCTATCCGCGCAGCCCCTACGGCGTGTCGAAGGTGTTCGGCCACTACATCACCGTCAACTATCGCGAAAGCTACGACCTGTTCGCGTGCGCCGGCATCCTGTTCAACCACGAGTCGCCGCGGCGCGGGCTCGAGTTCGTCACCCGCAAGGTCAGCGACGGCGTGGCGCGCCTCACGCTGGGCATGGCGGATCATCTTGGCCTCGGCAACCTCGACGCGCATCGCGACTGGGGCTTTGCCGGCGATTACGTCCGCGCGATGTGGCTGATGTTGCAGCAGGACACGCCGGACGATTACGTCATCAGCATGGGCGTGGCGCACTCGGTGAAGGACCTGGTGGTCGAAGCGTTTTCGCACGCCGGCCTGGACTGGGAAAAGTACGTCCGCACCGACCCGCGCTTCCTGCGTCCGGCCGAAGTGGATCACCTGATCGGCGACCCGGCGAAGGCCAAGAAAGTGCTCGGCTGGGAGCCGACGGTGGACTTCAAGGGCCTGGTGCAGATGATGGTGGACGCCGACATCGAGCGTCTGACGCGTCAGA
>JADZCY010000019.1 GCA_020851325.1 Acidobacteriota bacterium
ATCGGCCAGGCCATCCGCAGCCAGTCCGACGACCGGCTTCAGGTCGAGACGGGCTCGCTCTACCCGGCGTTGCACCGCCTGGTGAAACGCGGCTGGCTGAAAGCGGAGTGGGGCATCAGCGAGGCCAACCAACGGGCGCGCTACTACCAGCTGACCGCCGCCGGGCGGGCGCAGTTGCGGCGCGAACAGGACCGCTGGTCGCAACTGGTGGACGCCATCGGTCGAATCATGAACCCGGCGCCGGGCCGCACCGGCAAGTAAGGAGGTCCCATGCGACCCGACGAACGCGACCTCGACGAGGAGATTCGCGGTCACCTCGCCATCAGCATCCAGGAGCGCGTGGATCGCGGCGAGGACCCGGCCAGCGCGCGCCGCGCCGCGCTGACGGAGTTCGGATACGTGCCGGCGGTGCGGGATGACATGCGCCGCGTCTGGTACGGCCGATGGTTCGACGCGATCGGCGCATTCGGCCGCGACATGCGCGTCGGCCTGCGGTCGCTGATGCGCACGAAAGTTCTCACCGCTACGGTGGTCATCACGCTGGCGCTGGGCATCGGCGCCAACGCCGCGATCTTCAGCGTCGTCCGCGGCGTGCTCTTTCGGCCGCTGGTCAACCGCGGTGAAGATCGGCTGATCTACATTCGACAGAGTGCACCGGGCATCGGCGCCGACAACACCACGTTCTCGGTGCCGGAGATCGACGACTTTCGATCGCGCGCCACCACCGTCAGCGCCTTCGGCGACTTCTCCACGGTGGAGTTCGTGATGACCGGCCTCGGCGGCGAACCGCGCACCATCCGCGCCGGAGTCGTCGATGGCTCGTTCTTCGACGTCATGGGCCTGCGTCCCGTGCTTGGCCGTCTGCTGACGCCGGAAGACGATGGGCCCCAGGCAGCGGGCGCGGCGGTACTTACTCATCGTTTCTGGACCGAGAGCCTCAACAGGCGGCCGGACGTCATCGGCACGACGCTGCGGCTCGGCACGCGCACCGCCACCATCGTCGGTGTGCTCGAACCGTCGGTGCCGTATCCCGCCGACACCGAGATCATCGCCAACGTCGTGACGAGTCCGCATCATCTGGGCGCGACGATGACGACGAGCCGGACGCATCGGATGACGGAGCTCTTCGCGCGGCTGACGCCCGACGCGTCCATTGACGCCGCCCGCGCGGAGCTCACCGCCATCCACGTCGCCATGACGCGCGACCATCCCGAGGCGTATGCGGACGGCGCGGGCACCACGCTTCACGTGACGCGTCTGCGCGACCAACTCGCGGCGCCGGCACGGACCGTGCTGTGGTTACTCTTCATCGCCTTCGGCATCGTCTTCGTCATCGCCTGTTCGAACGTCGCCAACCTGATCCTGGCGCGTTCGGCCCGTCGCCAGGGCGAATTAGCCGTGCGCGCCGCGCTTGGCGCCAGTCCGGCGGCACTGCGGCGCACGCTGCTGGCCGAAAGTCTCGTGCTGTGCGGCGCCGGTGCGGCGCTTGGCGTGTGGCTGGCTCGCCCGCTCGTCGCAGTGATTGCGCGTTACGCGTCCCGCTATTCGGTGCGCGCGCTCGATGTCACCGTCGACGGCTCGTTGCTGGCGGCCGGTGCGGCGCTGGCCATGGTCGCCGCGGTGCTGCTGGCCTATCTGCCGTCCCTGCCGTCATCAGGGTCGGCCGGCTTCAGCCTTGCAGGCAACGGCCTGCGCGTGACGGCGGTGGCCACCCGCCGTCTGCGCATGTTCGCGACGATGCAGGTGGCGTGTTCGTTCGTGTTGCTGGCGGGTGCGGCCACGCTGCTGGCGGCGCTGGTCGCGCTGCACACCGCGCCGACGCGGATCGACACACGCCGCGTGATCGCCGTCGACATTCCGGTGGCGGCCACTGGCGCCGGCTTCGCGGCGGTGGTCGAGTTGTCAAAGGAAGCCATCCGCCGCATCTCGGATTTGCCCGGCGTGACGGGTGTGGCCGCGGGCAGCTTCACGCCGTGGCGCGACGCCGGCTCCTTCCCTCGCTTCCAGTTCGTCGCCGAAGGCTACACGCCGGCTGATGGCGAGGATGCGCCACACGCGCGCATTCGCATGGTGTCGCCGCGCTTCTTCGCGGTGCTCGGCGTGCCGCTCGTGGCCGGACGTGATTTCACCGACGACGATCGCGCGGGCGGGGAGCCGGTGGTGATCGTCAGCGAAAGCATCGCGGAGCGGCTCTTCCCGGATCGCGACGCGGTGAACCGCCGGCTGTCGTGGACTGACTCCGGTCCTGGCTTCTGCCGGCAGCAGGGATGCCGCATCATCGGCGTCGTCGCCGACATCGAGGACGAGAGCATCGTCCCCGGCCCGGCGCTGACGATCTACCACGCGATGCAGCAGGCCGGCGTTGGCGACCGTCTGTTCGTGCACACGACCGCGGATCCGTATGCGCTGGTGCCGCAGATCACGCGCGTCATCCGCGAACTGTCGGCCGATCAGCCGGTGGAGCGCGCGGCGACGCTGGCGGACGTGCGTGCTGACGTGCTCGCGCCCGATCGTCTCAACGCGTTCGTGCTGTCTGGATTCGCCGGCGTCGCCATGCTCATCGCCGCGGTCGGCGTCGCCGGCGTGCTCGCGTTCCTCGTGAGTACGCGGACGCGTGAATTCGGCATACGTCTGGCGGTCGGCTCGACGCCGCGCCGATTGCTGCTTGGCGTGCTCGGCGACGGCGGGCGCATTATCGGCACCGGCATCATGGCGGGCGTTGCCGGCGGCGCGGTGTTCGGCGCGATCGGCAGCCGACTCATCGACGGCCTGCAGATGCCGGGGATGTGGCCGCTGGCGGGCGCGGCGGCGCTGCTGGCGGGTGCTGGAGTCATCGCGTCGCTGCTCCCCGCGA
>JADZCY010000020.1 GCA_020851325.1 Acidobacteriota bacterium
GAGGCCGGCGCGACGCGCCGCGTGCGCACCGAGATGACGCCACCGAACGCATCGGAACCATAAGCGACCGAGCCCGGTCCGCGGGCCACTTCGACGCCGTCGATCATCGCCGGGTCCATGAACGTCGCGCTCGGTCCCACGCGCCGCTCCGCGGTGACACGCGCGCCGTCGATGAGGATGAGCGTGCGTCCGCGCGCCAGGCCGCGCACCGCCGGCACGGCCGCCTGGCCTTCGGACACCTGATTGACGCCGGCGACGTTTTCCACCGCCTGCATCAGGTTCGCAGGCTGCCGCACCGACACTTCACGGCCGCTCAGCGACGTCGTCCCGGCGGCGGGTGAGGCCTCGACATACGGCGCCGACCCCGACACCGTGATGGACTCGGTGAGCAGCGGCGCCACCGTGATGGTGATGATGTCGGCGTCGAGTCTGGTGATCGTCACCGGACGCACGTACGTGCCGTTGGCGAGGATGACGAGCACCTCGAACGGCACCGGCGGATCCGGTTGCCAGGTGAATCGTCCGTCGGCGTCGGTGAGGGCATCGCCCGTGCGCCCCAGCACCGAGATGGTCGCCCCGGCCAGCGGCTGGCCCGAGGTGTCGACGACACGTCCCTGGAAGGCCGTCGCGCTGGCCGCCGTGAACAGGACGATGAGGAGCGAAGCAAGAACGCGCATGTCGGCCACCATGAAATCTCGTCACGAGTGCGTCGCGCCGGCACGGACACCGGCGACATCGATGAAGGCGATTGTACCGCGCGGCGCGGGCGCCCGGCCCGATGCCGGTCGCCCGCTTCCGGGCCGTCAGCCTGGCAATGCTCGTGACGTCAGTACGTCACGAGCTGCGGTCGCGGCGTCGCCGGCGTGCCCGGCGGCGGAATGGGCACCTCGGTGGTGATGGGCGCGATCTTCTCGCGCTTGAACGCCGCGTTCACCCTTGGCACTTCGGTCTTCAGCGTCGCATTCAGCTTGTCCAACTGTGCCTGCAATTCCTTGTTCAGCATGTCGAACACCTGATAGCTCTGCGCCGTCGGCCGGTGATCCGCGCGTTCAATAACGCCCATCAACGCCGCGATCTTGTTGTTGAGTTTGATCGGGTAGTTGAGCGGATCCTGGCCGCTCTGGTTGCGCACCTGGTAGACCTCTTCCTCCACGCCCGCGATTGGCTTCAGCAGACCATCAACGACCTTCTGGATCTCGGCCCGCCGCCGGTCCGACACCTTGGCCATCGCCTGATTCACCTGCTCGCGGATGCCGCGGATCTGGATGACCGCCGAATTGGCCGCCGTCACCGCGTCGCGCACCTTGGCCGAGAAGGTGAACTGTTCCTGGAGATACGCGTCGCTCACACCGGCCTTGATCAGGCGCGGATCGACGCCGAGCGTGAAGTCGCGCGTCTTCGTCTCGCCGTTGGCGGTGATGCGCACGGTGTATTTCCCGGGCGGCGCGGCCGGGCCGCGCTGCGGCTGCGCCGACCACATGATCATGCCCGGGAACACCACCGCGCCTTCGTAGCGCATGTCCCACGAGAAGCGGTTCATGCCACTGGCCGTGCCCACACGTGCCGGTGGCGGCCCGCCGAAACCGCCGCCGCCGGTCCGCGCCGGTGCCGCCGCCTGTTGCGGCGTGCCGGTGAACGAGCGCAGTACTGTGCCCTGCGCGTCGAGCACGTCAATCTTCACTTCGGCCGCTTCCTTGCCCAGGTAGTAGTCGAACTCGACCGAGCGGTGACGACCACGCAGCGGGCTGACCGGTTCGAAGATGAACAGGTTGTTGTTCGTCAGATCAGGCGTGGCCTGCCGCAGCACGCTGATGTTGTCCAGCACGTAGAAGCCGCGACCGTGCGTGCCGACGACGAGGTCCTCTTCTTCCACGACGACGCCGTGCACCGGCGTGACGGGCAGGTTCAAGCGCAGCGACTGCCACGACGCGCCGTCGTTGAACGAGATGTAGATGCCGTGCTCGGTGCCCGCGTACAGCAGGCCGCGGCGCTTCGGATCCTCGCGCACCACGCGCGGGAAGTCGTCGTCGGGAATGCCGTTGACGATCTTCGTCCACGACTTGCCGAAATCCGTGGTCTTGTAGATGTAGGGCTTGCGATCGCCCATCTGATATCGGTTGGCGGCAAGATACGCCACGCCGTTCTGGTGCGCCGAGGCGTCGATGATGCTGATGCGGGCGTAGTCGCCCAGATCCGGCGGCGTCACGCGTTCCCAGTTCTTGCCGCCGTCGCGCGTGATGTGCACCCAGCCGTCATCCGAGCCGGTCCAGATGGTGTTGATGTCCTGCTGCGACGGCGCAATGGTGAAGATCACGGCGTAGGTTTCCACGCCGGTCTGGTCTTTCGTGATCGGACCGCCCGACGCCTGCATCGTGTCGGGCGTGGAGCGCGCGAGGTTCGGGCTGATCTTCTCCCAGCTCTGGCCTTCGTTCGTCGTCCGCCACAGGTGCTGCGACGAGGCGTAGAGCGTGTTCGGATCGAGCGGCGAGAAGACGATCGGGAAGGTCCACTGGAAGCGCTCGGCGATGTCGATCGACGAGTGTCCCATCGGATTGTTCGGGTAGATGTCGATGGCGCGCTGCTGGCCGATGCCGCGATCGAGCCGGCTCAGATAACCGCCGTAGCTGCCGGCGTAGAAGACGTTCGTATCTTCCGGGTCTGGCGCGATGTAGCCGCTCTCACCGCCGCCGGCGGCGTAGAAGATCGGTGGCAGCCGGCCTTCGCCCGCTCCGGGCTGGTTCTGGCTGCCGACGCACGCCGTCGAGTTGTCCTGCTGGGCGCCACAGATGTGGAAGGGCACGTGCTTGGTCGTGAAGACGTTGTAGAACTGGCCCGTCGGAATGTCCTGGTCCGTCCACGTACGGCCGCCGTTGAGCGACACGTTGACGGAGCCGTCGTTCGACTGCACCAGGCGCTGGTTATCCGCCGTCGAGATCCACAGGTCGTGGTTGTCGCCGTGCGGCACGTCGATCGTCGTCGTGGTCTTGCCGCCGTCGGTCGACTTGAAGAACTGCACGTTGAGGATGTAGACGGTGTCCTTGTCCTTGGTGTCGGCGACGACTCGCGTGTAGTAGAAGGCGCGCTGGCGGATGTTGCGGTTGTCGTTGATCAGCGTCCACGACGTGCCGGCGTCATCCGAAACGAAGAGGCCGCCCTTGTCGTTCTCGACGATCGCGTAGACGCGGTTGCCGTCCACCGGCGACACCGCCACGCCGACCTTGCCCCAGGTGCCGCCCGGCAGGCCCTTGTTCTTCGTGATCTCGGTCCACGTCTCACCCGCGTCGGTGGACTTGAACAGGCCGCTGCCCGGACCGCCGCTCGACATGCCCCACGGGCGGCGATATGCCTCCCAGAGTCCCGCGTAGATCACGCTCGGGTTCTTCGGATCGATCGAAACGTCGGAGGCGGCTGTCTTCTCGTCGCGATAGAGCGTCTTGCGGAACGTCTGCCCGCCGTCGGTGGATTTGTAGATGCCGCGTCCGGGGTGATCGTTGTACGCCTGTCCGAACACCGCCGCATACACGAGGTCGCAGTTGGTGGGGTGCAGGCGGAGGCGCGCCACGGTCTGCACCTCGCGCAGCTGCGGCAGGTGCGTCCACGTCTTGCCGCCGTCGGTGGTCTTGTAGATGCCGTCGCCCTGGATGATGTTGCCGCGGAACTGCGACTCGCCGCCGCCGATGTAGACGACGTCGGGATTGCTCTGGCAGACCGCCAGCGACCCGATGGACGACGAGGTGATCTTGCCGTCCGTCATCGGCTCCCACGTGTTGCCGCCGTCGGTGGTCTTCCAGGCGCCGCCACCGGTGGCGCCGAACCAGTACTCGTTGGGCCGCAGGTCGCTGCCGGCGGTGGCAATCGCGCGGCCGCCGCGATCGGGGCCGACGCTTCGCCAGCGCATGCCGCTGTACAGGCTGGGATCGACAGCGCCGGTGCCCTGCGCCGCCGTCGGCGTCGTGGACGTCCAGGTCGCCGCCACAATCGCCGCCGTGCCGACGAGGAGTGACAGCTTGTTCAGGGATCTCATCGTGGCCTCCAGAGGATCTGCCCCAAAGTCATCGTTAAACGAGTGTTCAGTGTATGTGTCCTGCTGATGGAACTCAACACGTACGCGCATACATTTCGTGACGTGTCGTCACATCTGCCGGCGGTTGGACCAGGCGTCCACCAGCGGAGCACGACGCTGACGAGACGCAGCTCGAGCGCTCGCCGCGGCCTGGGGGCGCGCGCGGCCCTGTCGTCTCCGGCGCGAGTGCCGACGGGTATACTGGCGCGAAGTCCAGCCTCGGGCTGGACTGGCCCCCATCACGAGGTCCAGCGTCATGCGTCACAATTCCTTGCTATCACGCGCGTTGTCCGTCGCGGCGCTTGCCGCGCTCCTGGTTCTGACGGGCGGCTCCGACCGGAGTCTTCCGGTTCGCGCGCAGAGCGACCCCAACATCGTCGTTCCGCCCTCGGCCTTCGACGATCTCAAGTGGCGGCTCGTTGGCGCGACGCGGGGCGGCCGCGTCACCGCGTATTCCGGCGTGCGCCAGTTGCCGCACACCTTCTACATGGGCGGCGTCGGCGGCGGCATCTGGAAGAGCGAAGATGCCGGCATCAGCTGGGCGCCGGTGAGCGACGGCCAGATGGGCACCGGCTCGATCGGGTCGATCGACGTGGCGCCCACCAATCCCAATCACATCTGGGTCGGCACCGGCAGCGCCGCCATCCGCTCCAACGTGATCATCGGGCGCGGCGTCTACAAGTCGCTCGACGCCGGCAAGACGTGGCAGTTCCTCGGCCTGAAGGACTCGGGACAGATCGGCGCCATCAAGGTGCACCCGTACGACCACAACACGGTGTGGCTCGCGGCCCTTGGTTCACCGTTCGGGCCCAACGAGGAGCGCGGGATCTTCAAGACCACCGACGGCGGCAAGACGTGGAAGAAGACGCTCTTCGTCAACAACGAAACCGGCGGGCGTGACGTCGAAGTCGACTACCGGAATCCCGACATCGTCTATGCGGCGATGTATCGCGGGTTCCGCAAGGGCTGGGACATCATCAGCGGCGGCCCGGCGTCGGAAGGCGGCATCTACAAGTCCACCGACGGCGGCGAGACGTGGAAGAAGATCACCGCCGGTCTGCCGGACGACCTCATCGGCAAGATCGACATCGACATCGCCCGCAGCAATCCCAACGTGCTCTACGCGATGATCGAGGCGCTCGGTCCGAAGGGCGGTCTTTATCGCTCGACCGACGCCGGCGAGTCGTGGACGCTCGTCAACAACAGCCAGCGCCTGCGGGCACGGCCGTTCTACTTCCACTACGCTCACGTCAATCCGAAGAACGAGAACGAAGTGTGGGTGAACGAACTCGCCCTCCACAAGAGTGTGGACGGCGGCAAGACGTTCGCGGTGGTCGAGACGCCGCACGGCGACAACCACGGCATGTGGTTCAACCCCGACAACCCCGACATCATCCTGCAGGTGAACGACGGCGGCGCCAACGTCAGCCTGAATGGCGGCAAGAACTGGTCGTCGATCCTGAACCAGCCGACGGCCGAGTACTACATGGTGTCGGTGGACGAGCAGCATCCGTATCGGCTCTACATGCCGCAGCAGGACAACACGACGCTCATCCTTACGAGCCTGCCGCCGGTGTCGTGGGGCTTCGATCATCCGGCGCAGTCGTGGCAGCAGGCCTCCGGCTGTGAGACCGGACAGATCTGGCCGCGGCCCGACGGCGAAGTAGTGTGGGGCGCGTGCAAGGGCGAGGTCGGCCGCTACAACGTCCGCACCGGACAGGAGAAGCACTACTGGGTCTATCCGCAGAACCGGTACGGACACGATCCGGACGAGATCAAATACCGCTTCCCGCGCCAGACCGTCGTCTACCTGTCGCCGCACGACCCGCGCGTGATCTATCAGGCGTCGCACGTGCTGCACCGCTCGACCAACGAAGGCGTGTCGTGGGACATCATCAGTCCCGATCTCACGGCGAAGGAGCCGGAGTATCAGGTGGTGTCCGGCAGCCCGATCACGCGTGACGTCACCGGCGAGGAGGTCTACTCGACGATCTACTCGATGGTCGAGTCGCGGCTCGAACGCGGGGTGATCTGGGTGGGCGCCAATGACGGTCCCGTCCACGTCTCGCGCGACAACGGCAAGTCGTGGAAGAACGTCACGCCGCCGGGGCTGGTCGGCGCGCGCATCCAGACCGTCGAGGATTCGCCGCACGCGCGCGGGCGCTTCTACGTTGCCGCGTATCGCTTCATGCGCGAGCACGATCTGAAGCCGTACATCTACCGCACGGACGACTACGGCGCGACGTGGACGCTGCTCACCGACGGCGCCAACGGCATCCCGGCCGACTATCCGACACGCGTCGTGCGCGAAGATCCGAAGCAGCCCGGCCTGCTCTATGCCGGCACCGAGTTCGGCTTCTTCGTCTCGTTCAACGCCGGCCGCAACTGGCAGTCGCTGCAGATGAACCTGCCGGTGACGCCGATCACCGATCTCCGCGTGCACCGCAACGACCTCGTCATCTCGACGATGGGGCGGTCGGCGTGGATCATGGACAACATCACGCCGCTGCAGCAGCTGGCGTCGCTGGCTGGCGGAACGCGGTCCAGCGCGCCCGGCGCCGAGGCGCCGTTCGGCGGGCCGTTCGCGTCGGAGGATCGCGAGCAGGCGGCCGCGGCGCTGCCGTCGACGATCGTCTTCGCACCGCGTGAGGCCGTACGCCTGCGCAGCAGCGTGACGCCCAGCTCGGCCGACCAGGCCGAGTATCCGCCGCCGAGCGCACAGATCGATCTCTACTTCCAGAACGCGCCGTCCGCGGACACGAAGGTCGAGATCACCGACGCGCGCGGCGAGGTGCTGCGCACGTTTGCGGTGCTCCCGGCCAGCGCCACCGATGCCGGCGGCCAGGACATGCGCGGCGCTTTCCGTCGCGGCGGTGGCAGTTCACCGGGCATCAAGCCCGAAGCCGGCATGCAGCGTCTGAGCTGGGACATGCGCTACCCGGGACCGTGGGCGCCGAATGCGCCGCAGGGCGGGCCCGGCGGGCCGATGGTGCCGCCCGGGAAGTACACCGTCAAGGTCACTGCCGGCGGGCAGGTGACGACGCGCGTGTTCGAGGTGAAGTCCGATCCGCGCGTGGCCGCCGACGGCGTCGCCGACGCGGACATCGCCGAGCAGGTGCGCTTCCAGCTGCAGCTCCGCGACACGGTGAGCGAGGCGCGCAAGTTGCAGGTGAACATCGAGGAAGCGATGAAGAAGGCCGGCGTACCAGCCGTCGCGCCCGGCACCCCGGGCACCAACCCGGATCCCTCGCGGTATCAGCATCCCCTGCAGGCGCTCTGGGCGCGCGTCGCCGACACGCCCGGCATCTACATGCCCGGGCAACTCGTGACCCAGTTGAACAACGTGCAGCGCATGGTGAACCAGGCGGATCAGCGCATCGGCAAGGACGCCTACGATCGCCTGGCCGATCTGCAGGACGAGTTGGAGAAGGTGCTGGCGGAGTTCAAGAAGCTCGGCGGCCAGAGCCAGTAGCGATCGGTTCCGCCAAGCCGGTTCGGCTGTTGGCTACGGTCGTCGGGCGAACGCGTCGCCGATTCGCTGCGCGAGCGGCGCGGTGTCGGCGTGCGCGATGTTCGACGTGACGGCGACCACGATGCCGCTGTCGTGGCGCGCCAGCGACATGACGCGACCACCCGCGAGGTCGCCGTTGATGCTTCCGATGCTCGTCGCCAGCGCCATGCGCACGAGATCGGACGGGGTCGACGAGAACGCCAGCCCGTCGGCGCAGCACGCCAGGTCACGCATGCGCATCAGTCGGCGTCCGCGGCGGGGATCGTCGTCGGATCTCGGCACGTAGAACGTCGCGCGGTCGCCCGGCAGGGGATACTCGGCGGGCGCCAGGCCCAGCGGTTGCAGGATTGCGTGGCGGATGAGCGTGAAGGGCGGGAAGTCCTCGCCGGGCTCGCCGATCGCTTCCGGACTCCACACCGCCGCCGGCTCGGCGCCGGTCTCGCTCAACCCGAGCGGCGCGGCGATGTCCGCGATCGACGGCGCTGCCGTGCCGATGTTGAATCTCGTCCGCGGCGTCACGGGCGTTCGGGTGCCGACGTCTCTCCAGCCAAACCCCTCGGCCCACACCAGCGTGTCGCCGGCGCCAACGGCCACGGACACGCCGGGCAGGTTCTGTTCCAGCATCGCCGTGCGCACCAGCTCCCGCGCGCGGTCCGCGCCCGCGGCATACCGCGGCGCCGGTGCCTCACTGGAAACGGCGGGCACCTCTGGCGATTGTGCGAAGAGCGGCGCTGTCACGACGACCCCATGCGTCAGGAACGCCGCGAACGCCGCCGTAACGACGGCGACGATGAGCGCGGTCCGGGCGGCCCACACCGGAAGGCGGTGACGCGCGGCCCTGACCCCGAGCGCGACGCCTCCCACCATCAATGCCATGCCCATGACGACGGCCCCCGGCGCGTCATCGACCTCGCCGACGTACATGCTCATGGCCCCAACGGCCAGGCCGAGGACGCCGAGCGTGACGGCCTTCACGCTGTTCAGCAGAGGAGTTGTCATGCCCCGCAGTGTGGCCGAGGGCGGACCGCGAAGTCCTCACCAACGGGTGAGCAGAGGCTGAGATTCGCGTGAAAACGCGGATCCCGGCGCCGAGCAGCCAGAGTGACGGCGAGCCTTCTTACTCGGTGAGAAGGGGGTGCACCTGCAACTGTGAGACGCCTGCCCCTGCGCCACGGTCCTGGCCATCGACGCGGCCGACTGCGTCAGACTAATTCCGGCCGAGGAGTTTCGACAACCACGACGAGGGCCGCTGGCACTGACAGCGTTCATCCGGCGGCACACCCCGCAAGGCTTCTTCGATATGCCGACCGCAACCGGTCCATGTGGGTTTACCGCAACTGC
>JADZCY010000021.1 GCA_020851325.1 Acidobacteriota bacterium
TCCTTCTGCGTCGCGGTCCTATCTCTTGCGCACGAGCACGAGTTCGTCGACCGTCACCGACCAGTCGAGGTCGGCGGAGTCGACCATCAGGTTGAACTGCCGCGGATCCTCTTCGTAGTTCACGGCGCCGTCGCCAGGGCCAACGTGATCGACCACTTGATCGAGCGGCCGGCCGCTGACGGCGCTGTGCACGGTAAGGCGGAAGTGTCCGGTGCCGGCGCCGGGGATCGCGCGCGCCTGCCAGCGGATGCGGAACTTCCCCGACTGGCTGGTGATGCCGATGGTGTAGTTGTCGCGACCCTGCCACGTGCCCATCTGCTGCGGCACCGCGTCCCACACCTCCGCGGGCGCCGCGGGACGATCACAGGCTGCCGTCGTGGCGACAAAAGTCAGCGCCACGAATGACCACCGCAAGTAGTGTGCAAACACGGTCACGCGCACTCACGATAGTCCATGTCCGCGGCCGTACGCGCGCGGTATAGTGCTCGCCGAGGAGACGTTTTCCCCTCGTGAGTGCACCGATTCCCGTTCGCGGTCCCTACACTGTTGCCGTCGTCCAGGCAGCACCCGTCGCCTTCGATGTCGAGCGCACCCTGCAGAAGCTCGGCGACCTGACCGCTGATGCCGCCCGCCGCGGCGCGCACCTCACGCTGTTCCCCGAAGCGTTCGTCTCCGCCTATCCGCGCGGCCTCGACTTCGGCGCCGTCGTCGGTTCGCGCACGCCGGAGGGACGGGAACAGTTCCGCCGCTATTGGGAGAGCGCGATCGATGTGCCGGGCCCGCACGTCGATCGCATGGCCGGACTCGCGCGCGCCCATCGCACCACGCTCGTCGTCGGCGTCGTGGAGCGCGCCGGCGGCACGCTGTATTGCACGGTGATCTTCCTCGGATCCGATGGCCGCTATCTCGGCAAGCATCGCAAGCTGATGCCGACCGCCTCCGAACGACTGGTGTGGGGCTTCGGTGATGGATCGACGCTCACGGTGGCGGATACGGACGTCGGCCGCGTCGGCGCGGTGATCTGCTGGGAGAACTACATGCCGCTGCTGCGCGCGGCGATGTACGCGAAAGGCGTGGAGATCTACTGCGCGCCCACCGCCGACGCGCGCGCCACATGGCTGCCGAGCATGCGCCACATCGCCCAGGAAGGGCGCTGCTTCGTGCTGTCGGCAAATCAGTTCGCGCGGCGGCGCGACTACCCCGCCGATTATCCGACGGCGTTCGGTGATGATCCGCTCACGGTGATCTCACGCGGCGGCAGTTGCATCATCGGGCCGCTCGGCGAAGTGCTCGCCGGTCCCGACTTCTCGGGCGAGACGATCCTCACCGCCGAGATCGATCTCCACGACATCGCGCGCGCACGGCTCGACTTCGACGCCGTCGGTCACTACGCGCGTCCCGATGTCTTCCAGTTGACGGTGGACGAGTCCAGCCGCACACCGGTGACGTTCCAGAACGGTCCGCTGCCAACCAGCGCGCCCGTGGCGGCGCCACGCGACATCGATCGCCGCGCCAGTGCGCGCATGCCGCCGGTCAAGTTCGGCGACATTCTCAGATAACACCAGCGGGCGCGTACTCTGCGCGGCCGTCTGAAGCCTGCGCCTTGTCGCGCTGGCCGAGGCGCGCGGTGAAGATATCGGCGGCCGTGCGGAGGAAACCCTGTCGCCGCCACTGCTCCGCGCGCGCCGGCGTGGCCAGCTGCCGTTCGAACTCCGCTTCGAGCGCGCCGGGCGCGGTCATCTCGGCCCAGCGTTTCCAGTGCCACGCGTAATCGCCGTCGAACAGGCGCGGGTGCATACGGAGTTCGTCGCGGATGTTGCGCACCTTGCGCTCGAAGCGTGCCCAGGTGGAGAACGCCGCATGCGCGACGATCAGATCCGCGGCCACGGCGCGGCGCGCCACCGCCGCGTCGGCGATGATGTCGTGCCCGCCGGGCGCGATGCCTTGCGCGACGGCGCGACGGCCCATCACTTTGGGCCCCGGCGTGATCGTGACGAACGGCTCGAGCGGATGCGCCTCGACGAACTGCCGGAAGCGCGGCACGCGCCGCGTCAAGAGCGGCAGGCGGTGATAGCGCACCGGCAGCAAATCCGCTGGCGGCGGCCATACCTGATCCGAGCCGACCGCGACGTTGAAGCGATCGACGGCCACGACATCCGCGGTCTGAAGCGTTTCGCACTCGCGCAGCGAGCCGGACACCGGCAGCCAGAACTCGTCGGCATCGAGGATCAACACCCAGTCGGCACCGGTCTGCTGCACCATCGCGAGATCGTTCTTCGACGCCGACGCGTAATCGACGACGACCGTCGGATCGACGTGGACGAGCGTGACGTCGTGATGCGCGCGGGCTTCGGTCTCGACGATGTCGAGGGTGCCATCCGTCGACTTGTAGTCGGCAACGGTGATGCGATCGACGCCGATGCGGCGGAGGTGATGGATCGAGGGACCGATCAGTTCGACCTCGTCCTTGACGCCGAGCAGCGCGGCAATCGAGCCGCTAAAGGCCGATGAATGATGTCGGGGGCGACGTTCCATGACCCGAACGGATGACCAGCCGCGATTCTAGCTGAAGAATGGCGCCAGCCCAATCCATTCCAAGCCCTGCAAGCCCTCCAAGCCCTCCAAGCCTGCCTTCTACTGCGTCGTCTTGAGCCCCAATCGCCTGGCGCGGTGATGGAGGTTGCTGCGGTGCAGGCCGAGCGCGCGGGCGGCGGCGGCCCAGTTGCCGCCGTGCGCGTCCACGGCGGCGCGAATGGCTTCGCGTTCGAACCGTTCGACACGGTCGGCCAGCGGGCCGGCGTCTTCGCCAAGAGACAGCGGCACCGCGGCCGACCGCGGGGCGGCGGCCAGCCGAACATCGACGTGCTCCGCGTCGAGCTCGATGACGTGATCGCGCGGTTGACCGAACGACGCACGCAGCACGCCGCGCATGACGACGTTTTCCAGTTCGCGGACGTTGCCGGGCCAGTCGCCGCTCGAGAGCGCCGCGCGGGCCGCCGGGGTGATGCGCACGCCGGCCAGCCCAAGCCGCCGCGCCGTGGCATCAGCAAAATGCGCCGCCAGGATGGGCGCATCGTCCAGGCGTTCGCGCAGCGGCGGGACGTGGACGAGGAACGCCGCGAGGCGATGGTAGAGATCGACGCGGAAGCGGCCCTCGGCCACCTCCTGCGCGAGATCGCGATTGGTGGCCGCGATGACACGCACGTTGACGCGGTGCGGGCGATCGTCGCCGACGCGCTGAATCTCGCCTTCCTGCAGCACGCGCAGCAGCTTCGGCTGGATCTCGAGCGCCAGTTCACCAATCTCGTCGAGCAGCAGCGTGCCGCCATCGGCGACGTCGAACTTGCCGGCGCGGTCGCGCACGGCGCCGGTGAAGGCGCCGGCGACGTGGCCGAAGAGTTCGCTCTCGGCAATCGCCAGCGGCAGCGCGGCGCAGTTGACGTGGATCAGCGCCTCGTCGCGACGCGAGGAGGCGGCGTGCAGGTGGTGCGCCACCAGTTCCTTGCCGACGCCGCTTTCGCCGGTGATGAGCACCGCCAGGTCCGAGGCGGCGACGAGCGCGAGTTCGCGGCGCAGCGCCGCCATCGCCGGACTGCTGCCGAGCAGCGCGCCGCCACGCGAGGCGGCGACGGTGCGCTGCAGATCCCGCGCGACGCGGCCGCGATGATCGGCACGACGTTCCAGCGCTTCGATCAGCGCCGTCGTGCGCAGCGCGGCGCCGGCGAGGGCGCCGAGCGTCGCCAGCACCTGCGGATCGAGCTTGTCGAACTGGTGCGGCTCGAGCGCGTCGGCGGTGAGCGCGCCCACCACTTCACCGGCGTCGGTGAGCGGGCAGCCGAGACACGCGTGGACCTTGTGCAGCGGCCCCGGCGCGGCGGCGATGTGATGATCGAAGGGATCCGGCAGGCGGCTGTCGGGCGGAAACCGCACCGGCTCGGTGGACGACAAAATGATGTCGAGGCGGGGATGGTCGCGCCGGCGATAGCGGCGCGTCAGCGCGTCGTGCGTGAGCCCGTAGCCGGCCATCGGCACCAGTTCGTCGCCGACCAGACGCAGCAGGCATGCGGCGTCACAGGGGATCAGCCGCCGGACCGCGGCGATCAGCCGGGCATAGCGATCGGCTGCCGCCAGCGACGCGGTGAGGTCGCGGGCAATCTCGAGCAGGACTTCCAGCGAGCCCGACTGTTGCGCATTCGGCAACGTGGTTGTTCCTTTCACAACGGCCTGACGTTGTCCCCAGAGTAACACGCGCCCGCAAATCATTGAGAACAAAGGAGGAACGAATCGGCATCCGCCCTGCACATAGGTGGGGCAGGAAGGCTTTATGAACTCGTCCACCACTCTCGCCGAACTCGCGGTCACGCATCCTGCCGCCGCGCGCGTCTTCTACCGCCATCGTCTGGACTTCTGCTGCGGCGGCCGCCGGCCGCTCGCCGACGTCTGCCGCGAACGGCACCTCGACGCCGATTCCATCCTGGCCGCCATCGAGGCGGAAGATCCGGTCGCCAGCGACGGCGTCCGCTGGGATCAGGCGCCGCTCGACACCCTGGTCCAGCACATCGTCTCGACGTATCACGATCGGCTGCGCCGCCAGATTCCCGAACTGCTGGTGATGGCGCGCAAGGTCGAAATGCGCCACGCCGACAAGCCGGCCTGCCCGCGCGGCCTGGCCGCGCATCTCGAAGGGATGGAGACCGCCGTCTTCGACCATCTGCAGAAGGAGGAGCAGATTCTGTTCCCGCTCATCGTCTCGGGTCAGGGGGCGCTGGCCGCGTCGCCGGTGCACGTGATGGAACTCGAACACGAGCATCACGGCGAAGACCTGCAGACCGTTCGGCAGTTGACCGGCGATCTGGAACCGCCGGCCTACGCGTGCACGACGTGGCGCGCGTTGTATCTCGGCCTCCAGCAGCTCGAACAGGAGCTGATGCAACACATTCATCTCGAAAACAACGTGCTCTTCCGTCGGGCGCTCGGTGCCTGACGACTGTCATACCCGCGAGGCTTTTCTCATCATGAGTGCTCATTCGAAAGACGCGTTCTCGCACACGCGTCTCTGGATTTTCTTCGGTGTCTCGCTGTTCGTCGCGTTCTTCATACTCGGATTCTTCGGCCGCGACGTCTACCGCCAGGCACCACCTCTTCCCGACCGCGTGATCACCGCCAGCGGCACCGTGCTGGCGACCGAAGACGACATCCTCACCGGCCAGCAGGTGTGGCAATCCACCGGCGGCCAGCAGCTCGGATCCATCTGGGGACACGGCGCGTATCAGGCGCCCGACTGGTCGGCCGACTGGCTGCACCGTGAGGCGACGAATCTGCTCGACGTGTGGGCCGAGGCCGAGGGCGCCGCGAACTTCGCCGCGCTCGACGCCGAAGCGGCCGACCGCCTGCGCGCGCGGCTGGTCCGCGAGATGCGCACCAACACTCTCGACGCCGGAAGCGGCACGCTGCGGATTTCGGACGCGCGCGCCGCGGCCATTGCCCGCACGGCCGCGCACTTCGACGGCCTGTTCGGCGGCGCGCCGGAACAGGCGGCGCTGCGCGAAGCCTACGCGATGTCGTCGGTCACCGTCCCCGACACCGACCGGCGCCGCGCGCTCACCGCGTTCTTCTTCTGGACCAGTTGGGCGTCCACGACAGAGCGTCCGGGCCAGACGGTGACCTACACCAACAACTGGCCGCACGAAGAGCTCGTCGACA
>JADZCY010000022.1 GCA_020851325.1 Acidobacteriota bacterium
GTGAGTGAAGCGCCGGAGTGCACGATGCCAGCGCCTGCCTGATAGAGCACTCCGGTGATTCGCCGCGGCCACCCGCACGTAATTCAACGCGCATGCCAATCTCGCGACCGCCAGTTTCACTCACGAACTCGCGCCCTCGCGACGCGAGTGCCCGCGCGCGTCGTCCTGCCCGGGGGACGCGGGCGACCGCTGCAGTAGACTGTCCGCGCGTCATGACCCCGCCGGAAGAGCCGACTTCGGCGCCCGGGCCTGCTGCGGCGGATGTCGAGCGGCGGTGGAAGCGGCTGCTGTCGACGCTCAACCACGAACTGCGCACGCCGCTCACCTCGGTCCGCGGCGCGCTCGGGCTGCTCGCCTCCGGCTCGCTCGGTCCGCTCACCGGCGATGCCACCCGCATGCTCGACATTGCCGAACGCAACATCGTCCGCGTGGTGTCGCTGCTGGATGCGGTGCTGGACTACGAGCACCTGGCCAGCGGCCGAAGTGTGTTGACGCTGGCGCCGGTGGACATGGACGCGGTGGTGACGCGCGCGTGCGAGTCCGCGCGTGCGATGGCCGAGGCGCATGGCGTGACGATCCGCGCCGAGATGTCGACGCTCCTCGCGCACGCCGACGCGGACCGGCTGACACAAGCGCTCACGCAGCTGCTGTCGAATGCGATTGCCGCCTCGCCGCGCGGCGCGGAGGTCGAAGTCCACACGCACGCAAGCGGTTCGATGGTCCGCGTCGAAGTGCTCGATCGCGGCCCCGGCCTGCCGCCCGAGGAACGCGAACGCGTGTTCGAGCCGTTTCATGTCGTCGAGGCCGGCGAGTCGCGGCAGAAAGCCGGCATCGGACTCGGCCTCGCCATCGCCCGGGTTATCATCCGCGCGCACAAGGGGGAGATCGGTCTCGATTCCCGCGACGATGGCGGCGTCGGATCCAACGCCTGGTTCACCGTCCCCGGCGCCTGACTTCAGCTGCTCTTGCCCGTCGTGGCCACATGTGGCTATATTCGGGTTGTGAGTACCGGCATTCGTGAATTGAAGGACAACTTGAGCGCGTATATTCGGCGAGTCGAAGCCGGCGAACGTGTGTCGGTCACCGCCCACGGCCGCGTCGTAGCGGAGCTGGTGCCCGCGGGATCGGGCGCGGGGCGCACTCGTGGCGGTCGGTGGGATGAACTGATGGCGACCGGCGTGCTGCATGCGCCCGAAGAGGCTGGCGATCCCTTCGAAGACTGGCCGGACATTCGCCTGCCGCGCGGAACGGCGGCAGCGCTGATCGACAGCGATCGTGGCGAAGCGTAAGTCTCCACGACGGCCGGTTGCACGGCGGCGTCGTTCCATCAGGCCCGGGACCGCTGCAGCGGTCACTCAGACAGTCATGTACATGGAATCCAGCGCGCTTGTCGCCGCGTTGCTGGAACACGACACCGGGGCCAAGCGCCCCTTGCCGCCAGGCGCGCGTCTGGTTACTTCTGCTCTCACGCTTGCGGAAACGGCGCGGGCCATTGTCCGTGCACGCGCGGCCGGGAGGCTCACTGCCGAACAGGAAGGGGCCGCCGTCCGAGGGCTGCGAACCTTCGCGCGACGATGCTTCGTCATCGAGGTCGACCGCCGTGTGCTCAACCGAGTCGGTGGCCGATTTCCGGTGGAGCCGATTCGCACGCTTGACGCGGTGCACCTGGCGACGATCGAGATGCTTGACGAATCGCCGGAGCTGGTGACCGTCATGACGCGCGATGCGCGTGTCCGCGACAACGCGTTGGCTCTGGGGTATCACATCGGGTAGTCGCCGTATCCTCTTCAGTCGCTCAACGACGACTCGCCACGGGCAGAACGTCGCAAATGTCTGACGAAGCCCGGCCGACGATGAGACACTGACATCGTCTGGGTGAGTATGCGAATCGTGGCGCTGAGCGATCAGCACGGGTTTCTGCCGGAGGTGCCGCCCTGCGATCTCCTGATCGTCGCCGGTGACGTCTGCCCGGATCGATTCGGCCCGTTCATGGCCGTGCACTATCCCAGCCAGCAGCAGGCGTGGTTCGACCGCAAGGTTCGTCCGTGGCTTGCCGCGGCGCCGGCCACTCACAAGGTGCTCACCTGGGGCAATCACGACTGGTGCGGCCAGCAGTGCAGCTTCCGCGCCGACTCGCCTTCGCACGCGCGTTCGACGGATCTTCAGATTGTTGTCGACGAGCGCACGACCATCCCGCCTGCCGATGACACCCGCGCGCGGATCTCGGTCTGGGCGACGCCGTGGTCCAATCTGTTCGGGCAATGGTCGTTCATGAAACCCCCGCGCCAGCTCGAAGCGATCTACGCCGCGATTCCCGAAGGCATCGACATTCTGGTGTCGCATCAGCCGCCGTTCTCGTACGGGGATCAGACGTTCGACTTCACCGCGCGTCGCATCGAGCACGTGGGCAGCCGGGAGTTGCTCCGCGCTATCGAACGCGTGCGTCCGCGCCTCGTCATCTGTGGCCACATCCACGGCGGCCATGGGCGCTACGAGCACCAAGGCATTCCGATCTACAACGTCAGCGTCGTCGACGAGGCGTATCGGCTGGTCAATCCGCCGACGGTGATTGAGTTCGAGGGTTGTTGAAACCGTAGGCACAACCGATGCTCGTTCTTCGTTGCACACAGAAGCTGCTCGCACGCCTCAAACAGACTGATAACCTGCCCCTTGTCGAGTCCACGACGCGGCTCGGCGACTGGTATGGCAACATCCTCCAACTCGGTCGGCGTCAGCACCTGCTCTTCATCAGCGAACGCTCTCGGCTTCCGGTGGTGATTCCGATCCGCGAAGGCAAGCGGTTGGCGGAGGTATTTCCGGGCGCCGTGTGCAACGTGCTGGACCTTGTCGGCGTCGCCGCCGCTGACATTGCCGACGAGCGCTCCCGGATGTCAGAGATTGCGTTCGGCCGGACCAGGAATCGCAGCCTGCTCGGCACCCTGAACGACTTTGCGTTCATGGCGCAGATAGGGGATGCTCGGCGGCCAGAACCAGAGACACCGGAAGAGCTGATTCGGTTCCTCGCGCAGACGCCGATTCTCCCGCTGGACGGCGCGAGTCCGATCGAGTTGACGCGAGCGGTGTTCCGCGGCAAGTAAGGCTCGACTGCCGGGGCAGCCCGCGCGAGACGATGAGACACTGGTGGAGTCCGGTGCCGTCTGGCGGCCGGCACAGCGCCTTGCGGAGCGCCTCATGACCGACCAACCCCGAACGGAAGGTGAACTGATTCTCTACCGCACGGCCAACGACGCCGTGCGCGTGGAGGTGCTCTACGAAACCGAAACGTTCTGGCTCGACCAGAAGCGGATCGCCGAGCTGTTTGGCGTCGAACCGCCGACCATCAGCTATCACCTCAAGGAGATCTATGCCGCCGGGGAGCTGACGAGAGAGGCTACTCTTCGAAGAATTCCAAGAGTTCAACGGGAAGGCTCCCGCGACGTCCGCCGCGAGATTGAGTTCTACAACCTCGACGCCATTATCTCCGTCGGCTACCGGGTGAACAGCGCCCAGGCAACCCAGTTCCGCATCTGGGCCACACAGACCCTGCGCGAGTTTATCGTCAAGGGTTTCGTCCTGGACGACCAGCGGCTCAAGCTCAACAAGCGGTTCGGCAAGGACTACTTCGATGAACTGCTCGAGCGCATCCGCGAGATCCGCGCCAGCGAGCGGCGCTTCTACCTGAAGATCACCGACATCTACGAACAGTGCAGCATCGACTAGGACGCGCACGCCGAGCCGACGAAGACGTTCTTCAAGACGGTGCAGAACAAGCTGCACTGCCGCGAGTTCGAGAGCGACTTCGAAGCGGAGGTCAAACGCATCAAGGCGAAGCGCTCATCTCGGCGCGACACCCATTGATCGCTCTTTCGCGATCCTCGCCTTTCCCAACTTCCGGATCAACGTAGCCGGGAGCCCATCGTGCGCTTCATCGCGTCTTCACCTGTGCTGACGGCGCCGGCGTCAACTTCAACGTGTGCGCGGCGAGGCGATCGATCGACTCGCGCGCGATGGGGAGCGGGAAGTACTGCCCGCTGGCGAGGTGCTCGCGCAGGTTGCCGTAGAACGGACTGCCCGGCTGCGCGGACTGTCCGGGCGCGTTGGTGGCGATCGCTTCGTCGACCTTCGCGAGATCGATGATGCGGCGGAAGTTGGCGCCCGTCGCGTTCACGGTGTTGAAGCCGCCGGGTCGCTCGATGGATGGCAGTGAGAACTCGTCGATGAACGCGTGCGGCAAACGGCTCTCGTTGATGCGGCCGTAGCGCCACTGCGTCCAGTCGGCGCCCCAATCCTTTGTCGCGCGTGCGACGGCTTGCGACAGTCCCTCTTCGACGAGCGCGCGTCGCGCTGCGCCGGGTCTCGCTTCCACGGCCTTGCGTCCGCCATCGCTCGTGGACCAGCGCACGTAGATCGCCGCGGCGGCCGAGTCCTTCGACACGGTGCGATCCCACGACTCGATCATCGCGCGCGCCTTCTCCACCTCGGCGTCCTTGCTCGTCCACCCTTTGAACAACGCCGCATCACGCTCCGCGCGCAGCGAATACGCGTCGTGCTGCAACTGTCCCATCATCTCTGGCGTGAACTTCTCGCCCTTCTTGATGCGCTGATCCAGCCACTGCCGGATGCGCGCGATGCGCGACACATCGACGTCGGTGGAGACGTTGTAGAACACCGGGCGGCTCTTGTAGCCCGGCGGGTGCGTGTTGTCGTTCGCCGTCGCGATGTAGCCGCGCTCGGGGTTGTACTCACGCGGCAGATCGGTGCGGAATCCCTTCCACTCGTACTTGCCGGTGCCGGGCACGGGAAGGCGGCCGTTCCAGCCGTCGCGATCCGGCGTCAGGCCCGACACCTGGAACGCGATGTTGCCTTTCGTGTCGCCGCAGATCAGGTTGTGCGTCGGCACCTTCCACGACATCGCGCGATCGAAGAAGTCCTCGCAGCTTGCCGCCTGCGCCAGCTTCAATCCACCCTTGTACGGCGCGGTTCCGCGCTCCTGATTCACCGACTTCACCGCGAACGCGAGGTTGCGCGTGCGGTCTTCGTAGAACACCGGGCCGTGCTTCGAGAACTTCAACTCGACGCGGCGCGGCGCGCTCTCGCCCTTGACGCGGATCTCCTCGCGGATGATCTGCATCGGTTCCCACGCGCCGTTGTATTGCGTCTGATTCGGATTCTCCGGATTGGTCCGCTCGACGAACACGTCGACCATGTCGGTGCCGGCAAACGTGAAGCCCCACGCCATGCTCTCGTTGTGCCCCGCATCGACACCAACGAACGGCGGCTCACCCGCGCCGATCACATTCCAGCCGGGCGCGACGAGGTGCACGAAGTAGCGCAGCGCTGGCATCTCCACCGTGCGATGCGGATCGTTCGACAGGATCGGCACGCCACTCGCGGTATGACGACCGCTCACCACCCAGTTGTTGCTGCCGTCCATGTCCTGCAGTTCCGGCATCAGCCGCGCCACCTTCGCCTCCGGCACCAGCCCGCGGTACTGCTCGACGATGGTGGGCAGGGGAAGGACGCCGGGTTCGAAGGGATTCGCTTCGCCCTTGCGCGCGGCGGCGAGCAGTTCGTCGGTGAACCACTCGAGGTCCAGACCCTCGGGCACTCTCAACTCGTCCCACGGATCCGGCGCCGCCTGACGATTGGCTTCCTTCACGCCGAGCTTCTTCGCGTTGAGCGCGAGTTGAATCTCCTGAATCGCCTGACCGCGCACGCTCGACAAGCCGAGTTCCGCCCAGCGCAGCACCACGGTCTTCGCCGTCCACGGCTCGGGCGTGATGCCGGTGAGCTTGAACTCCACCGGCAGGTTGTCGCCGTTCGCCGCCACCCACGCGTTGAGGCCGTTGGCCCACGCGGTGAAGAGGCGCTCGGCCTCGGGGTGATAACTCGTCCACTCCGCCTGATCCCACGGCCCGCGGAACATCGTCAGGCGCGTGCGCGCGTCGATGTCGAATGCCTGCGGTCCGAAGGCTTCGGCGAGGCGGCCTTCACGCCAGCGCCGCCACAGCTCGAGCTGCCACAGACGGTCCTGCGCCATGACGTAGCCCTGCGCGAAGAACAGGTCTTCCGCACTGGCGGCGTAGATGTGCGGGATGCCCTGGCGGTCGCGGATGATCTCGACCGGTGCCGTCAGGCCGCGGACAGAGAGTTCGCCGCTGATCTGCGCCAGTGATTTCGTCGCGAGCTCGTCAAGCGACGCCGGCGGGGCCGGTGCCGCAGGTTGCCGTGCGCATGCCGCCGAGAGCAGCAGAAGGGCCGCGGACAGCAGGCCACTGATGAGCGAGGTCGAGCGGGCGGTAGCACGCAGAGTCATGGGCGCACCTCAGGCCACGGATTGCTCCGAATGGAGGGCCACAGATTACACAGATGGCACAGAGGACGGAAGGGCCACAGATGCCGCAGATGGCACAGAGGACGGAAGGGCCACAGATGCCGCAGATGGCACAGAAGACGGAAGGGCCACAGATGCCGCAGACAGGACAGACAAGATCACGCAAGCCGCAGATGCGCAGGCCACAGATGACACAGACAGCACAGATGAGAGAAAGGCCGCAGATGCGCAGATGAAGACCAAACTTCAGGCCCTCCGAACCGACGCGCTGAGCCCCCGCCGCCAGTCCTCAAGCCCTTCAAGCCCCAAGCCGTTCAAGCCGCAAGCCCTTCAAGCCGACGCGCTCGGCCGACAGCCCGCCAGTCCTCCAGCCCTCCAGCCATCCAGTCCTCCAGACCTCGATTGCCGCAGATGCGCAGGCCACAGATGACACAGACAGCACAGATGAGAGAAAGGCCGCAGATGCGTAGATGGACGAACCGACGCGCTGAGCCCCGCCGCCAGTCCGCCAGTCCTCAAGCCCGTCAAGCCCCAAGCCGTTCAAGCCGCCAGCCCTTCAAGCCGACGCACTCGGCTGCGCCGCCAGCCCTCCAGCCTTCAAGTCTTCCAAGCCCCCAAACCCTTCAAGCCCCAAGCCCTTCAAGCCGACGCGCGCAGCCGACAGCCCGCCAGTCCTCCAGCCCTCCAGTCCTCCAGACCTCGATTGCCGCAGATGCGTAGATGAACTCAATCGAGCAATCGCAAATCCCGAATCACCGATCTCCAATCGCGCATCCGTCAACAATCGCGCAATCCCCCGATCCGTCAATCCGCCAATGCGTCACTCTCCCATCCCGCTCTGTTCCCGGCCGAGGGAGATCCCGAAGCGCGCTGCCATGCGGTACAGGCGCTTGCGATCGATCTTCAGGATCTTCGCGGTGCGCGTGCGGTGGCCCTTGGTGACGTCGAGGACGTGAATCAGGTACTGGCGTTCGAGTTCGTCGAGTGACGGCAACTGCGAAAAGATGTTGGCGAAGCTCGCCGGCGCTTCGGTATCGCGGCCGATCACGTCCTGGACGTCGACGCGCGAGATGCGATCGGTGCGACACGAGATCACCAGGCGTTCGACGATGTTTTCGAGTTCGCGGACGTTGCCGGGCCAGGCGTGCGCGGCGAGTTGCTCGATGGCGTCCGGCGTGAGCTGCACGTCCTTGCGGGCGCGACCGACGGCGGCGCGCAGGAATTGTCCCGCGAGCATCGGGATGTCTTCGCGACGCTCGCGCAGTGCCGGCAGATGGATGACGAACGCGCTGAGGCGATAGAAGAGATCCTGACGGAAGCGCTTTTCGGCAACTTCGGCCTTCAGTTCGCGATTGGTCGCGGCCAGCACGCGCGCGTTCACCTTGACGGGCCGAGTGCCGCCGACGGGCCGCACTTCGCCTTCCTGCAGCACGCGCAGCAGCTTCACCTGCAGCCCGGGCGACGTCTCGCCAATCTCGTCGAGGAAGATCGTGCCGCCGTTGGCCTGTTCGAACAGGCCCTTCTTGTCGCCCACCGCGCCGGTGAACGATCCGCGCACGTGACCGAAGAGTTCGGATTCGAGCAGCGTCTCGGCGAGCGCGCCGCAGTTGATGGCGACGAAGGGCCGGGCGCCGCCCTTGCCGTAGTCGTGGATGGCGCGCGCGACGAGTTCCTTGCCGGTGCCGCTTTCGCCGATCACCAGCACGGGCGTCGACGAATCGGCGGCGAGCGCGATTTGCTTGTAGACCTCGAGCATCTCGCGCGTGCGGCCGACGAGGCCGGCCGGCAGCGGCGCCGCGGCGGCCGGTGGCGCCGCGGGTGCGCGCGAGGTTAGCGCGCGATCGACGGTGGCCGTCACTTCGCGCACGTCGAACGGCTTGCTGATGTAGTCCAGCGCGCCGGCGCGCACGCCTTCGACGGCGCTGTCGAGCGTGCTGTAGCCGCTCATCAGGATCACCTGCGTATCGGGATGGTTCTCCTTGAACTGGCGCAGCAGGTCGAGGCCGGTGATCTTCGACTTGAGGTTGAGGTCGGTGATGACGACGTCGAAGTGGCGATCGCCTTGCGCCAGCTCGAGCGCCGTTTCGGCGCGCGTCGTGACCTCGACCTTCCGTCCCTGGCGGGACAGCGCCGCCCGCATCACTTCCAGGATGTCCGCTTCGTCGTCGATGACCAGAATCTCGACCATGGAACGAAATCTTACTTCGGGATATTGGGGCGGAAGGCTACGAATCGTGGCAAAGCGGGACGTCGCGGGCGTTTGCCGAACTTTCCGTGCAAACCACTAAGTGCAACCTGTTCAAGCACTTGGTAGACTTACCGTAATGCTGAGCTCCGCCGGTACGTCGGTTGTAGCCCTTCCGTTCGTGACTCCCGTCGCCGAATCGTCTCAGCGCGCCGCCGAACTCGACCTGTCGTTCCTTTCGGAACTGCGTGACGCCAGCCGCGCCAGCGGCATGGACCTGGTTGGGGAAAGCCTGCGGGCGTTCCTTGATGTGACGGTGCCTCGGCTGCGGGACCTGACGGCGGCGCTGGGCTCGGGGGATTGCTACGCGGCCGGGCTTGTCGCCCACACGCTGCGTGGCGGCTGCGCGCAGTTCGGCGCGCTGCGTATGGCCCGGCTGGCCGGTTTCATCGAACTGCAGGTGCGCGACGGCATCACCCCGCCCGTCCACGACGCCGCGGCGGCGCTGCATGAAGAGTTCACGTCCGTGCGTACGCAGCTGCTGCGCGAATTCGCGGTCGAACGGTAGCAGGGGTGATTGCCGGATCGGCGGAATTCGCGATTGTCGGTGATTGCCGAACCGGAGATTCAGCGATTCTCCATTGCCAATTGACAACAATCGCGAACTCGCCCGACCCGTCAATCATCGATACAATCTCGCCTCCCGCCTCCCGCCTCCCGCCTCCCGACGTGAGTAGTCCCGTTAGAACAGGCAGTCGCGATAGCGAGTGAACTCCCGTCGCAATTCGGTCCCGGCACGAGTCAGTACACACCCAGATACCGGTCGATCTCCCACGGCGAGACGTGACGGATGTAGTCGTCCCACTCCTCGCGCTTGGCTTCCAGGAAGTGCTGGAAGATGTGCTCACCCAGCGTCTCGCGCACGAGGTCGTCCTTCTCGAACTCGTCGAGCGCGTCGCTGAGATTCGCCGGCAGATCGTCGATGCGCAGGTGCCGCCGCTCGCGGTGGCTCATCTTGTAGATGTTCTTGTTGACCGGCGGTCCGGCGTCGAGCTCACCGTCGATGCCGGCGAGCCCGGCACGCAGCATCACCGCGAAGGCGAGATACGGATTGCACGACGGATCCGGCGTCCGCAGTTCAATGCGAGTGGAGGCACCGCGCGCCGCGGGGACGCGCACGAGCGGGCTGCGATTCTTCTCCGACCACGCACTCGCCGTTGGCGCCTCGAAGCCGGGCACGAGCCGCTTGTAGGAATTCACCAGCGGGTTGGTGATCGCGCACGACCCGTTCGCATGCCGCAGCAGGCCGGCAATGTATTGCAGACACGTGCGGCTCAACTGCCACTCCGCCGCCTCGTCATGAAACGCGTTGACGTCGCCGCGGAACAGCGACTGATGCGTGTGCAGTCCCGATCCGTTGACGCCGAAGATCGGTTTCGGCATGAACGTCGCGTGCAGGTCGTTCCGCAGCGCGGCGTTCTTGACGATGAAGCGGCAGGTGCTGACGTTGTCGGCAGTGGCCAGGACGTGATCGGGATGGAAGTCGATCTCGTGCTGCCCCGGCGCCACCTCGTGATGCGCGGCCTCCACACGCATGCCCATCTGCTCGAGTGCGAGGACGATCTCGCGGCGCACGTCCTCACCGAGATCCACCGGCGCCAGATCGAAATAGCTCGCCGCGTCGTGCGTTTCCGTTGTCGGCCGACCGTCGCGGCGCTGGAACAGGAAGAACTCGATCTCGGGAGCCGTCTTCATCGTGAACCCGCGCTCGGCGGCCATCGCGATGACGCGCTTCAGCGTGCTGCGCGGGCAGCCGGCAAACGGCGTCCCGTCGGGGTTGGCGATGTCGCAGATGATGCGGCCGACGCGCGCGCCGCTGCCTTCGGTCCAGGGAAAGACCTGAAAGGTGGAGAGGTCCGGACGCAGATACATGTCCGACTCCTCGATGCGCACGAATCCCTCGATGGATGAGCCATCGAACATGATGCGGCCGTCGAGCGCCTCGTCGAACTGCCGGATCGGCACCTCGACGTTCTTGATCACGCCGAGGATGTCGGTGAACTGCAGGCGCAGGAAGCGCACCCCCTGCTGTTCGGCCCGTTCCTGAATCGCGCGCCGCTCGGCGCTGTTGTTCGTCCCAGCCTTCGCCATATCCGAATTCTAGCCCTTCGGTTCGCTTGTGCCGATCGGACCGGCCGTCCACCCGAGCGCGTCGTCTCAATCGCAGATTCCGTTTCTCCCGGGAGGAAGATCATGTCTGCGAAAGTCCGCTTCTGGTCGCTGACCGCCGCCTTGTCCCTCACCATCGGCTTCGCCGTCACCATCAGCGCGCAGGACAGAGACAGGCAGGACAAGCCCGAGGCCTCGCCGCGCGTCGAGCGCGACATCATGATGCTCGATGGCCGCGGCAGCCGGCTTGGCGTGATGGTGCGCGATACCGATGGCAGTGCCGCGTCGGGCGGCGCCACGATCGATCGTGTGAATCCCGGCAGTCCCGCCGAAAAGGCTGGCGCGAAGGCCGGCGACGTTATCGTCGAGTTCGATGGCGAACGCGTTCGCAGCGCTCGCCAGCTCACGAGGTTGGTGCAGGAAACTCCGGAAGGCCGCGCGGTGCCGATGGCCGTGCTGCGCGACGGCACGCGGCAGGCGCTGACGGTGACACCCGAGGCTTCGGCATCGGCGTTTTCGTGGGACATGCACATCGACGGCGACCGCATCCGCCGCGAGGTAGAACGAGGGCTCGACGGCCTGCGCGATCTGCCCGGCGCGCCGGCGTTCCGCTTCCGCATGGACGGCGACGGCGCGTCGGGACGCAGCCGCGGGCGCCTGGGCGTCAGCGTGGACTCGCTCGGCGATCAGTTGGCGGACTACTTCGGCGCGAGCAGCGGCGGCGCACTGATCACGCGCGTCGAGCCGGATTCGCCGGCGTCGAAGGCGGGCCTCAAGGCTGGTGATGTGATCACGACGATCAACGGCACGCGTGTGGATGATGCGGATGATGTGGCGTCGGCGGTGTCGCGCGCGGAGGGAACGGAGCTGCGACTCGGTTACCTGCGCAACCGACAGGAGTCGACGGCCACGGCGACGATCGAACCACGCGCATCCATCCAGCGCGACCGCTCACGCCCCGCGCGTCCGGTCCGCCCCTTCCGCCTGATGCGTCCGGCGTGAGAGGGCGCTTGCGGCGCAGCACAATGTGCGCGAGGGCGGTGGTGGCTGCTGGTGGCCCTTTGAGGTCGGCCGACACACAGATGCCGACAAACGACCCGCTGGTCACCACTCGGCCGTGTTTGAGCTGGAGAGTGCAGGCGAGTTGGCCCATGCGCTTGTTTGCCACAGCGGGGCGTTTGACCGGCCGA
>JADZCY010000023.1 GCA_020851325.1 Acidobacteriota bacterium
ATGCTGGGCCGCACGCCCGGCAACATCGTCGCCATCAAGCCGATGAAGGACGGCGTCATCGCCGACTTCGACGTCACCGAGAAGATGCTGACCTACTTCATCAAGAAGGCCCACAACGGCAACGTGTGGGTGCGGCCGCGCATCATCATCGGTGTCCCCTCGGAGATCACGCAGGTGGAGAAGCGCGCGGTGAAGGATTCCGCGTATCGCGCCAAGGCCAGCGAAGTCCATCTCATCGAGGAAGCGATGGCCGCGGCCATCGGCGCCGGCCTGCCGATTACCGAGCCGGCCGGCAGCATGATCGTCGACATCGGCGGCGGCACCACCGACATCGCCGTCATCTCGCTCGCCGGCATCGTCTACAGCAAGGCGGTGCGCGTCGCCGGCAACGAGATGGACGAGGCGATCATCAACTACATCAAGAAGACCTACAACCTGCTCATCGGCGAACGCACGGCCGAGCAGATCAAGATGGAACTGGGCTCCGCCTATCCGCTCGACGAGCGCATCACGATGGAGATCAAGGGCCGCCACCTGATCGAGGGCGTGCCGAAGACCATCACGATCTCGGACGATGAGATTCGTGAAGCGCTGGCGGAGACAGTGAACGTGATCGTGGACTCGGTGCGCGTCGCGCTCGAGCGCACGCCGCCCGAACTGTCCGCCGACATCGTCGATCGCGGCATCGTCGTCACCGGCGGCGGCTCGCTGCTGAAGAACCTCGACAAGCGCCTGCGCGAAGAAACCGGCCTGCCCGTCTCGAGCGCCGAAGACCCGCTGTCGTCCGTCGTGCTCGGCGCCGGCAAGATGCTCGGTGAGTTCGATCTCCTGAGGAAGATCGCCATCGACTGAGCAGCGACCTGCTACCTGCTTCCTGCTTTCCCCTCCCATGCCCCTGGCCGACATCAAGCAGCGTCCCGGCCTCCTGCTCGGAGCCGCCGTCATCCTGCACGTGGGGTTGATCTCCACGCAGGTGAACACGCGCTCCGGCCTGCCGATTCTGCAGGTGGTGACCTTCGGCGCGTTTGCCGAGGTGCAGCGGGTGGTGATGGGCACGCTGACCGGCAGCCACGACTTGTGGAGCGACTACCTCGCGCTGCAAGGCGTGCGGGCCGAGAACGCGCAGCTCAAACAGGAATTGCAATCGCTGCAGGTGCGGCTTCAGGAAGAGCGCGCGCTGGCGCGGCAGAGCGAGGACCTGCGGCAGTTGCTCGAACTGCGTGAACGCGCGTCGCTCGAAACCACCGCCGCCGAAATCATTGCCACCGGCGCCAGCCCGGAGTTCCACAGCGTCACCATCGACAAGGGGCAGTTCGATCGCGTCGCCGCCGACATGGCCGTGATCTCGCCGGCCGGTGTCGTCGGCCGCATCATCCAGCCGAGCCCGCGCGCCTCGAAAGTGCAGTTGCTGATCGATCGCAACGCCGCCGCCGGGGCGCTGATCGAACGTACCCGCGCGCAGGGTGTGGTCGTCGGGCTTGGCGCCGACGGCCTGCGCATGGATTACGTGCCCGGCACCGCCGACGTGCAGCCGGGCGATCTCGTCGTCACCTCGGGCATCGACGGCATTTATCCGAAGGGCTTCGTCATCGGCGCCGTGGAGAGCGCGGAGCGTGGCCCCGGCACGTACCACGACATCCGTCTTCGTCCGGCCGTCGACTTCTCGCGGCTGGAGGAAGTGCTGATTGTCCTGACGCCGCCGCCGGCCAAAGAGGCGGCCGAGGCGCTGCGGCAGCCGTGAGGCTGGCGCGCACCGTCGCCGCGCTCGCCGCCGCCCTGGCCGTCCAGACGACGATCGGTACGGTGACCCAGGCGACCGCCGGCATCGACTTCGTCCTGATTGTCGTCGTCTACCTGGCGTTGACCGCCGGACCGACGACCGGCGTCGTCTCCGGCACGGTGGCCGGCCTGGTGCAGGACGCGCTGTCCACCGGCATCATGGGCATCGGCGCCCTGGCCAAGACGATCGTCGGCTTTGCCGCCGGCCGCTTCGGCACGCAGTTCATCCTCACCGCGGCGCTGCCGCGCTTCGTTATCTTCTTCTGCGCCACGGTGCTGCACGCCGCCATCTTCATGGGGCTGTACACGCTGCTCGGCCTGCGCGAGTTTCCCTCGCCCTATGCCACCGTCGCCGGTCAGGCGGTAGGCAATGCCGTCATCGGCGTGGTTGGCGCCCAGGTCTTCGAGGCGCTGCCCGGCTTTCTGGCCCGCCGCCGCGAACGGCCCCTCCGCCGGTAAGGCCGATGGTTCTTTCTCGCATGGCCGGGACCGCTTCGGTAGGATAGACACTGCATGGCGAATGCCGAGGACCGACGACGCCTCTCCGCGCGGCTGCGCTGGCTGAGGGCCGGTGTCTACGTCGCCTTCGGCGCGCTCGCCGGCGTCTTCTGGTTCTTCCAGGTGGTGCAGCACCAGAAGTTCGAGGAGATGGCCGCCAACAACCACCAGCGGACGCTGCCGCTGCGGGCGCCGCGCGGCGTCATCTACGATCGCAACGGCGAAGTGCTGGTCGAGAACCGCAGCGCCTTCAACATCTCCATCGTCCGCGAGCAGACGCGCGATCTCGATCGCACCATTCGCCTGCTGGCGCAGGTCACCGGCATCGAGGAAGCGCGCATCCGCGACACCGTCGATCGCCATCGCCGCGAGCCGACCTACCGTCCCATCGTCGTCGTGCAGGACGCGACGCTGGCGCAGGTGGCGGCCGTTACCGCGCGCCGCCTCGATACGGAACTGCCGGATGTCGTCGTGCAGGAAGTGCCGACGCGGCAGTATCCGCGCGAAGCCCTCGCGGCGCATCTCATCGGGTATGTCGGCGAGGCCAGCGATCAGCAGATGCTCGAAGACGGCCTCGGCATCGGCGCCATCGTCGGGCAGTCGGGGCTCGAGCGTGTCTACAACCGCATGCTGATGGGCGCCGACGGCGCGCGGCGCGTGGTGGTGAACAGCGTCGGCCGCGAGATCCGCACGCTCGAGGAACTGCCGCCGACCGAAGGACAGCGCGTGCGCGTGTCGATCAACGCGGCCATGCAGCGCGCGGCGGAAGATGCGTTTCGCGCCTACGGTTATTGGGGCGCGGCGGTCGTGCTCGATCCGCGCTCTGGTGACGTGCTGACGCTCACCAGCCTGCCGGCCTACGACCCGAACGCGTTTTCCACCGGTATCGATCGCCAGACGTGGGCGGCGCTCAACACCGACAAGCTGCGGCCGCTGCAGAACCGCGCGATTCAGGGACGATACTCGCCGGGCTCCACCTTCAAGATCGTCGTCGCCACGGCGGCGCTCGAAGAAGGGCTGGTCACGCCGGACTACAAGGTGTTCTGCAACGGCGGCGCCAGTTTCTACGGCCGCTTCTTCCAGTGCCTCGGCCGTCACGGCTGGATGGACATGCGGCACGCCATCGAGAAGTCCTGCAACACCTACTTCTACACCCTTGGCAACATGGTCGGCGTCGATCGCCTCTACGACTGGTCCGAGAAGCTGGGTCTGGCGGGGAAGAGCGGCATCGACTTGCCGAACGAGATCGAGAGCATCGTCCCGTCCACCGAGTGGAAGAAGCAGCGGACCGGCGAGCGGTGGTATCCGGGCGAAACCATCTCGGTGGCCATCGGCCAGGGTCAGCTCTCGGTGACGCCGATGTCGATGGCGGTGATGATGGCGACCGCCGCCAACGGCGGCACCCGTCACGTGCCGCGGCTGGTCAAGGAGATCGACGCCGGCGACGGGCGTGGCTGGCAACCGGTGCCGCCGCCCGACAACCCCTTTGCGCCCTTCGACATGAAGCCCGAAACCATCGCCGCGCTGCACGACGGCCTGTGGCTGGCGGTGAACGGCGCGGGTACGGCCGGACGGGCGAGGATCTCCGGACGGGACGTCTCGGGCAAGACCGGTACGGCGCAGGTCATTTCCCTGCAGGGCAAGGCCCGCGCCGGCGCCACCGACAAGGATTTGCGCGATCACGGCTGGTTCGTGTTCTTCGCGCCGCGTGACAACCCCGAGGTGGCCGGCGTGGTGTTTGCCGAGCACTCGGAGCACGGGTATCTGGCGGCACCGATTGCCAGGCACGTGATGGAAACCTATTTCGCCCAGAGGGACGGATTGCCGCTGCCGGAACTCCGGCTGCCGGCATCAGCCGCGCCGGTGCCCGCACCCGCGCCTGCCGCACCGTCCCGGGCCGCCGCCAACACCGCGGCCGCCGCGCCCTGATGTTCGATCGGCGCCTCTACTACCACATCGACTGGCTGCTCATCGCCGCCGTCTACGCGCTCTGCGTGCTCGGCCTGGTGATGATCTACTCCGCCACGGGCGGCGCCACCGGCATCTACTGGACGCAGATCTACGCCGTCGGCCTCGGCACGCTGGCGATGGCCGTCTGTCTCGGCATCGACTACCGATCGCTCGGCGACAAGTCGCATCTCCTCTTCCTCGGTCTCGTCGCCGCGCTCGTCGGCGTGCTCTTCTTCGGCGAAGTGCGCGGCGGCTCGCGCCGTTGGATCGATCTCGGCCCGTTCAACCTGCAGCCGTCGGAGTTCGCGAAAGCCACCGTCGCGCTCGTCCTCGCCAAGATGCTGGGCGACAGCCAGCGCCGTGCGATCACCAACAACGACATCATCTTCGCCGGCATTCTCACCGCGGTGCCGCTGCTGCTCATCTCGCGGCAGCCCGATCTCGGCACGGCGGTGACGCTGCTGCCGGTGCTGCTCACCGTCACCTACGTTGCCGGCATGTCGGCGCGCTACCTCCGCGGTCTCGTGCTGGTGTCGCTGCTGGCGGCGCCGTTCATCTATCAGTTCGCGCTCCAGGACTATCAACGCGAGCGCATCATCACGTTCCTCAATCCCGAGAAGGACGCGCGCGGCGGCGGCTATCAGCAGATTCAGGCGCGCATCACCGTCGGCTCGGGTGGCGTCTGGGGCAAGGGCTTTCGCGAGGGCACGCAGGGGCAATTGCGCTTTCTTCCCGTCGCCCACAACGACTTCATCTTTTCAGTACTCGCGGAGGAACAGGGCTTTGCCGGGGTCATTGTCGCCCTCGGGCTGTACCTGTTCGTGATCGTGCGATCGATGGAAGCGGCGCGGCTGGCGAAAGACCGCCTCGGCGCCTATCTGGTTCTGGGCGTGCTGGCCTCCTTCACGTTCCAGGTCGTCTACAACATATCCATGTCGGCCGGGCTGGTGCCGGTCAAGGGACTCACGCTGCCGCTCATGAGTTACGGCGGCTCGTCCATGATCGCCACGCTGGCGGGCTTCGGGCTCGTCCTCAACGTCCGGATGCGACGGTTCACCAATTGATCCCCACATGAACAAAGAGATGATCATTTCGTCCAACGGCCACGAAACACGCGTGGCCATCCTCGAGGACGATCAACTCGCCGAAATCTTTCTCGAACGGGAACGCAATCGCGGCGTCGTCGGCAACGTCTACAAGGGCCGCGTCTCGAAGGTGCTGCCGGGCATGCAGTCGTCGTTCATCGACCTCGGCCTCGAGCGCGACGGCTTCCTCTACGTCTCCGACGTCCTCAGCAACCTCGACGACTTCGACGGCGGCGACGACGATGCGGAGCCGAAGGTGAAGGGCGAAGAGGGCGGCGAGGAGCGGGAGAAAGAGAAGGAGAAAGACAAGAACCAGCCCGAGCCGAAGATCGAAGAACTGCTGAAGGAAGGGCAGGACGTCGTCGTGCAGGTGGCCAAGGAGCCGCTCGGCACCAAGGGCGCGCGGCTCACGTGCCATGTGACGCTGCCGGGCCGTTTCCTCGTCTTCATGCCGACGGTGGACCACATCGGCATCTCGCGCAAGATCGCGACGCGCGAAGAGCGGACGCGCCTCCGCGGCATCGTCAAGGAGTTCCGCGACCAGCACCACTTCGGCGGCGGCGTCATCATCCGCACGGCGGCGGAAGGGCGGACGAAGGACGACATCCTCGCCGACCTGCACTACTTCCACAAGATCTGGGTGGACATGCGGCAGCGCTCGGAAGGGCGGCGCGCGCCGGCGGTGATCTATCAGGAGCCGAGCCTCGTCAACAAGCTGCTGCGCGACCTGCTCACCGACGACTACACGGCCATCCGCATCGACAACCCGCGCGAACACGAACGCATCGTCGAGTTCATCGGCCGCATCATGCCGTCGCTGTCGTCGCGCGTGAAGCTCTACGACAAGGACTACCCGATCTTCGAGGAGTACGGCGTCCAGGCCGAACTCGACAAGGCGCTGCGCAGCAAGGTGTGGCTGAAGTCCGGCGGGTCGATCGTCATCAACCAGACCGAAGCGCTCGTCGCCATCGACGTCAACACCGGGCGATATGTCGGCAAGAAGACGGCGGGACGGCTCGAGGACACGATCATCAAGACCAACCTCGAGGCGGCGAAGGAGATCGTCCGGCAGATCCGCCTGCGCGACCTCGGCGGCATCATCGTCTGCGACTTCATCGACATGGAGGAGAAGAAGAACCGCCAGAAGGTGTTCCAGGCGGTGGAGCAGGAGCTGCGCAAGGATCGCGCGCCCTCCAAGGCGCTCCAGGTGTCGGACTTCGGCCTCGTCATCGTGACGCGCAAGCGCGTCAAGCAGAGCCTCGAGCGCGTGCTCACCGAACCGTGCCCGTACTGTTCGGGCGCCGGCACCATCAAGTCGAGTTCAACGGTGTGCTACGAGATCCTGACCGAGATGAAGAAGCTCGGCGCCGATCTGGACGGTCCCGGCGTGCTGCTGCGCGTGAATCCCGACATCGCGCGGGCGCTGAAGGAAGAGGAGCGCGGGGTGTTGACGGATCTGAAGGCGATGCTCGGCAGGGACGTCATCGTCAAGCCCGACGTGCACCTGCACCACGAGCAGTTCGATGTGATGTCAATCGGTGGATAGAAGACGCTGACGGGAGGCGGGAGGCGGGAGACTCTTCGACGGGCTCAGGGTCGCCCCGAGCATGTCGACGGGCGACTTCGCTCAGGGGCACGCGGGAGGCGGAAGCCGGGGTGGAGGTTATTCGCCCCCAGCCCCCCAGCCCTCCAGTCTCCCAGCCCTCGCTTTATCCCTTCGCTGGCGGCAGGTGCAGCAGGTAGTTCACGCCGCCGCGATTGATCCACACGCGCAGATAATCGTCGCCCTTCAGCATCTCGACGCGGGCGCTGCCGGAACCGGGCCGCGGCCCCTTGGCGCCGCTGTTGAGATCCTTCACCTCACCCTGCGGGATGATGCTGACGACCTCGCGGCCGACCACCTTGCCGCCGCGCACGAACTCCACCCAGCGTTCCATCTGGATACCGGGCACCGTCGGCTGCGCGGCCTCGGCAGTGAGACGCACCTGATAAGTGCCGGCGCCCAGTTGCTGGCCGTTGGCCATGACCGCGCGCGGCAGGTTGACCGAGCCCAGGGCCGTGGCCGCGGCGGGCACCTGGCCCTGCGTCGTCTGCGCGACGGCCGGGATGGACAGCAGCGCCACCGCGACGGTACTGACAAGCCAGTTACGGATCATGACGAAATCCTCCGGCCCGAATTATATCAACTTCTCCGCCTACTTCCGGCCGATCACCACGGACCCGCTGAAGGTCTTCACCGACAGCAGCGCGCTGCCATCGCCGAAGGTACCGCGAATCGTGCGCGGCGTGCGGCGTCGTGTCTCGCTCGCCGCGGCATCCCCACGCAGCACCACCGGCACGTCCGTGCGCAGGGTGCCGCTGAAGGTATTGGCGTCGAGTTCGAAGCCGGTGTCGTTGCCGAGCGTGATGCGGATGTCGCCCGAGTGTGATCCCACCTGATAGCGTCCGCCACGCGCGAGTGTGGCGCCGAGGTCGATGTTGCCCGACAACGACTTCGCATCGAGGCGCTCCACCTGCACACCCGTCAGGACGATGTTGCCGCTGACCGAGGTGCAGTCGAGGGCGCGCGACTGCAGGGTGGCGGCGGTGACGTTACCGCTGATGGTTGCCAGCGACAGCCCGGCGGCGCCGGTGGCCTCGCGCACGGTGACATTACCCGACACCGTCTTGGCCAGGGCGAGATTCCGGGCCCCGGTCACCTCGACATCGCCGCTGATGGCCTCGGCGCGCACCTCGCCGTGCACCTGCGTCACGCGCGCGTTGCCGGCGATCGTCTTGATCGCGACGATGGCGCTGGCGGGGACGGTGATGAGGTAGTCGACCGAGGCGGAGATGTTGCGGCCGCTGCCGCCGGTCCGCCGCGGATACTGCGTCCGCACCTCGACGCGATTGCCGACGTGCGTGAACTCGACGCGCATCTCACGCAGCAGCCGCCGGGCCTCGTCGGCGTCGCGGTGCCGCACGCGCCGTGTCGCCTCGACGCGGATCTCGCGGCCGCTGCCGCCGGTGACCTGCACGTCGCCCGAGATGTTCGAGACATCGAGCGCCGCGCCGTCGCCGACGGCAAACGTGCGCGATTCGCGTTCGGTCTGCTCGGGACCCTGCCGCGCCTCGCCGTAACGGTCGCGATACGTCGCCGGCGGCGCACCGCCGTTCTCGTGCGGCCGCACGGCGGCGTCGAGTCCCGGCGCTGCGACGAGCAGCGCCAGCGAACAGGCAAACAACGGACGGAGCGACATCGGCGTCATCGTGAGAGGTCCTGCATGAGGCGGCCGGCTTCCGCCTGATTGCCCTTGCGCATTTCGTTGATCAGTTCGACGGTCTGCTGCAGCAGCGCCACCTTGGTCCGCATCGCATCGAAGAGACCATCCTGCGCCGATGCACTGGCCGGTTCGGTCTTCAGCGCGGCGCGGCTTTCGTCGATGGCGCGATCGACCACCTGCAGGTTCTTCTGGAGGACGGCCGCCACCTGTGGATCCAGCGCGCCGGTGTCGTCGCGGGCGATCTGCTCGAGGCCCTGAATGGCCCGCTCGTAATGCGTTTCCGCCGCCTGCAGATCCGCCTCGACCGACGCCACCAGCTCGGCGCCGCCGGGCGCGGCCGGCGGTGGTTCGGCGTCCGGCCGAAGCAGCGGCCAGAGTCCAATCCCCGTCGCCAGCACGAGCGCCGCCGCTGCTCCGAGCCATGTGGTCCATGCGGCCGGTGTGGACGGCCAGACGCTGCGGCGCGCCGCTACCGGCCGTTCGGCGGCCACCCGCGCCTGAATGCGCGCGAAGAGATCCGCCGGCGGTTCCTGGCGGTCGAGCGTGAACGCCGCCGCGCGCACGGTGCGCAGGTCGGCCACCAGGGCGCGGCACGACGCGCAGCCTTCGAGGTGCCGTTCGGCGGCGCGCACCTCGAGCGACGGCAGCGTGCCGTCGACGAGGTCGGCGATGGGGAGGTCGTGGCAGGTCACGGTGTCATCATCGGCCGTTGATCATCGCGTGCCCAGATGGGCGCGGATGCGCAGGCGGGCCTTGTGCACCTGCGACTTCGATGTCCCTTCCGAGATGCCGAGGATCGTCGCCACCTCCTGGTGGCCGAAGCCTTCGACATCGTGCAGCAGGAACGCGGCCCGGCATGCCGGCGGCAGCGCCGCGATGGCGCGCTCCAGATCCAGCCGGTTCACGGCCCCGAGCGCGGGCCCCGGCGCGGCGACCGGCGACGCGTCGGGCTCGTCCATCGAATCCGTGACGTGCGCCATGCGCGCCTGCCGGCTGCGCACCACATCCAGACAGTGATTCATCGCCAGTCGATACAGCCACGTGCCGAGCGACGAATCGCCGCGAAAGCTGCCGGCCTTGCGATACACCTGCAGGAAGATCTCCTGCAGCAGATCGTCGGCGTCGGCCGGCGTCGCCGCCATGCGGCTGGCCAGATTGTAGAGCCGGCCCGCATGCTGCTGGTACAACTGCTCGAACGCCGTCCCGTCGCCGGCGGCGACGCGCGTGGCCCACTCGACGTCTGTTCTCCACTGCACCTCGGGCGACCGCGGCATCCGATCCGACTCGCGACCGGAGACGGCCCGCCCCGCCGGAACCGGCGAGCCAGAGGACGCCTCACGTCGGTCTGAGGGGTTAGACGGCGGCATGCCGGCCAGGGTTGATCACGCCCAGAGAGACGTTCTCACCCCGCGTTTGGTTCAGGCCACAGATGCCACAGGCCACAGATGCCACAGATAGCACAGATAGCACAGATGGCACAGATGCCACAGATGCCACAGATGCCGCAGACAGCACCTAAGACCTAAGACCTAAGACGGTTCAAGCCAAGGACATCGGTGACAGAAGCGCCCAGGGACATGGGTAACACTGCCGGCCACTATGCCGTGGCCTGAGGTGTTGCCTGTGGATGTACGACGCGCGTTCGTGGAAGACGCGTTGA
>JADZCY010000024.1 GCA_020851325.1 Acidobacteriota bacterium
CGCGCGAGGCGCAGAACTGGGACCCGGTGGCCGTGTGGCGCGACCTGCGCTATCGCACCAGCGACCGCTGGCAGGATGGCGACAACGGCGAGTGGTTCCAGCCGTACACGCACTACGGCGTCGGCGGCAATACGAAGTTCTGGGGCAGCGTGCTGTATCGCCTGCGGCGCGAAGACTTCGACACGCTGGAACACGAGGACGGCGTGTCGCCGGCGTGGCCGATCGATTACGAGACGCTGGCGCCGTATTACGACCGCGCCGAGCAGATGTATGGCGTGCGTGGCACCGCCGGCGTCGATCCCACGGATCCGCCGCGCGGGCCTTTTCCGTATCCCGCTGTTCCTCACGCTCCCGCCGTGCAGCGCATTGTCGACGAGCTCCGCGCCATCGGACTGCACCCGTCGTTTCTGCCGCTCGGGCTGTTGCGCGTGGGTGAAGAGGGCGGATGCGTGCCGTGCCGCACCTGCAACTCGTTCATCTGCCAACTCGGCGCCAAGAGCGACGCCGAGGTGTGCGCGGTCGAACCGGCGACGCAGCATCCCGATGTCACGCTATGGACCGGCGCGTTCGCTCGCCGTCTGATCACCGACGGCAGCGGACGTGCCGTCACGCGCGTCGAGGTGGAGCGCAACGGCGAGATCGTTGAGGTGCGCGCGAACCTTGTCATCGTGTCGTGCGGCGCCGCCAATTCCGCCGCCCTGCTGCTGCGCTCGGCGTCGAGTCAGCATCCGGACGGACTCGCCAACCGATCCGGCCTCGTCGGCCGCCGCTACATGGCGCATCTGGCGACGATGATGCAGGGGTTCCATCCGTTTCGTGTGAACGATGCGGTGTTCCAGAAGACGGTGGCGATCAACGACTTCTATTTCAGCGGGCCCGGCTCGCGCTTTCCGCTGGGACACATCCAGTCGCAGGGCCGCACGCACGGCATCATGGCCAAACTCGTCGGCGACACCATGGTCCCCGGCATTCCGCTCGCCGCCTACGACGCCTGGGTGGCGCGCGGCGTCGACTGGCTGGCGATGACCGAAGACCTGCCGAACGCCGACAACCGCGTCACCGTCGACGCGCAGGGCCGCGTGCGCCTGCAGTACCGGCCGAACAACCTGCGCCCGCACGCGCGGCTCGTCGACGAGATGCGACGCATTCTGCGGCGGCTTGGCTACTGGAAGGTAATGGCGCACTCGCACAAGACACGCAACACCACGCACCAGTGCGGCACACTGGTCTTCGGCACCGACCCAGCCTCGTCGGTGCTCGATCCGTACTGCCGCGCGCACGATGTCGACAACCTCTTCGTCGTCGATGCGTCGTTCTTTCCTTCGTCGGCGGCGGTGAACCCGGCGCTGACGATCATCGCGCAGGCGATTCGCGTCGCCGATCACATCCGCGGCGTCGCCCCCGCATGAAGACGTTGTCGCCGGCAGCCCGGCAGGGGCTGCGCGATGGCCTCACTGCCGCCATCCCGATGTCGGTGTCGTCGTTTCCCTTCGGCCTCGCCTACGGCGTCGGCGTGCTCGCGGCTGGGCTCGATCCGTGGGTCGGCGCGTCGGCGTCGTGGACCGTACTGGCTGGCGCGGCGCAATTGACGATGTTGTCGCTGATCGAGACGAGCGCGCCGTGGGTGGTGGTGGTCGTGGCGGGGCTGGTCGTCAACGTGCGCTTTGCGCTCTACTCGATTGCGCTGGCGCCGGCGTTCAAGGAGTTCCCGCCACGCTGGCGATTCGCGCTGCCGTACTTCATGACCGATCAGGCGGCGGCGCTGTCGCTCCATTACTTCACGACGACAACCGATCCGGTGGCGCGCCGGTGGTATTACCTGTCGGTGGGTTCGGGTATTGCGGTCGTGTGGTGGATTGGCACCATCGTCGGCATCACGCTGGGCCGCGCGATTCCGCCGAGCATCGACATCGCTTTTACCGTGCCGCTGGTGTTCGTCGTGCTGACCGTGCCGACGCTGATCGATCGCCCGGGCATTATCGCGGCGGCCGTCGGTGCCGCCGTCACCGTCGTCACTGCTTCGTTGCCCTATGGCTTGAACACGGTGATTGGCGCGGCGGCGGGTGTGTTGATTGCCGCCATCGCGGATCGGAGGATGCGCTCGTGAGTCTCGGCTGGCAGTTCCTGCTCGTCGGCCTCGGCACGTATCTGATACGCGTGTCGGCGATCGCGCTGGTGGGGCAGGGCGTCACCATCCCGGCGAAAGTGGAGCGCACGCTGCGCCTCATCGCTCCGGCCGTGCTCGCCGCGATCGTGGCCAACAGCCTCGTGCTTGATCACGGCGGTCTCAACACGCGCGTCAGTTGGTATGTCGGCACGCTGGTCGCCGTGTTTCTGACCTGGCGCACCCGCTCCGCCGCCTGGGCGATGATCGTTGCCATCGTCACCGTGTGGGCCATCCAGGCCGCCGGCATCCGCTAGCAGCACCTTTCAGCACCTTTCAGCACCTGTCAGCACCCTTCAGCACCCTTCAGCACCTTAAGTACAATTCCCCCCATGCGCGCCAGGTCGTTCAGCCACGTCGGCATCACCGTGTCCGACTTCAACAAGGCGGTGAAGTTCTACTGGGACGTGTTCGGGTGTCCGCTCGTCGGCGTTGCCGACACGCCGCCCGACCGCGTGCGCGCGTTCTTCGGCGTCGACGCGCCGGCGCCCTCCTGCAAGATCGGCTGGATTCGCGTGCCGGGTGGCGCGGTGCTCGAGA
>JADZCY010000025.1 GCA_020851325.1 Acidobacteriota bacterium
CACGGGGGTGCTACACGATGGTGCGGCACGACGGTGCGGCACAAAGGCGAGAGCGACGCGGCTGGCCGAATTCCCGCGAAGTCGGAAATCAGCCGCGTCGGTCCCATCGTGATCGAACGTTACCAGCGCGGTTCGCGGCGGCCGCCGCCGCCGTATCCGCCGCCACCACCACGACCGCCGCCACCACCGCCGCCGAAGCCACCCGATTCACGCGGGCGGGCTTCGTTGACGACGAGCGGACGGCCTTCCATTTCGTATTCGTGGAACTGCTCGATGGCCTTCTGTGCGTCTTCGTCGCTCACCATCTCGACGAAGGCGAAACCGCGGGCGCGGCCGGTGGCCTGATCGCGCATGACGCGCACGTTGTCGACGCCGCCGGCGCGGCTGAACAGCTCGGTCAGTTCCTCGTCCGTCGCCTTGTAAGGGAGGTTACCTACATAGAGTCTACGGCCCATGGAGCGCTCTGCCTTTTCGCGCGCGGGACCCCATGATGCACCCGCCAGCGCGCGACCAGGCCCGTGCACCAGAAAGCGCGCGCAAACGAGGGGCCTGTCCGGAACCTGCACCGACACCGACCTACCCTGGACCTGCGGGCTTTCGAACGCGCGGAGTATAGCAGGAGCCGGCTTTGCTACAGTCATCGGACAATGCCAACCGCCGCAGCGCCCCCGCTGCCTGCCGATCTGACCCGCCGTGAGGCCCACCTGATTCGCACGCTCCGCAGCCCCGGCGCCGTCCAGCGCTGGCTGAACGGCCTGCCCTACAACACCGAAATCGGCGGCGGCACGCAGCGCGGCTTCCGCGGGGTCGTCGAACACCACATGGCGCACTGTCTCGAGGCCGCCGTCTTTGCCGCCGTCGTGCTCGAGCAGCACGGCTATCCGCCGCTGGTGATGAGTCTCGAGTCGCAGGATCACCTGGACCACGTGATCTTCGTCCATCAGCATCGCGGCCGCTGGGGCGCCATCGCCCGTTCACGCGATCCCGGACTGCACGGCCGCCGCGCCGTCTTCCCCACCTTGCGCGCACTGGCGCGGAGCTACCTCGAGCCGTATGTGGATTACACGGGCCGACTGCGCGGGTTCGGCGTTGCCAACCTCGCTGAGGCCATGGGGCGCTACGACTGGCGGTGGCGTCACGGCAACATCTGGCAGGTGGAACAGATGCTGATCGGCTGGCCGCACGAGCGCCTGCCGAGTTCGACGAAACGCTACAAGGAACTGAAGGCGTGGTACCGCGACTATCGCGCCACGCACGGCGGGAAGAAGCCGACGGACTACAACGGCCGCGAGACGTGGGCGCCGTTGCCGCGGGAGTTCAGGTAGGTCCTAGGTTCTAAGTCCTAAGTCCTAGGACCTAAGACCTTTCTAATCCAGATCAAATCCGCGCAGCGGTTTGCTGATCGGCTCCTGGTTGGCCTGCTTCAGCGCCTCCTCGAAACGCTTGGACAGCGCGTCGCCTTTCGTCTTCTCCGCCTGCACCGACTGCGCGAAGAGCGCCTCGCGGCGTGCAGCCTGATCGGCGAGGATCTGTTCGGCGCGGCTCAGCTCCGGACGATCGCCACGCGGCGCTTCGACGTGCGAGACGACACGCCCGAGGTTGAGATCGATCACCAGCGTCGATCCGCAGCATGGACACGTGACCTCGCGTTCGCTTTCGAGCTTTGCCATTTGCCGTTCCCTCCGCCTTCCTTCAGACTAGTGACAACTGACGCATGGCGCAAGACGAGTCGCCTCGCCATACGCACGGCGTGCGTGTGGCGACCTACAACATCCATCGCTGCCGCGGGCTGGACGGCCGGACGCGCGTCGAACGCATTGCCGCCGTGCTCGCGCGCATCGACGCCGACATCGTCGCGCTGCAGGAAGTGGTGGGGGCGTCACCGCTCAAGGCGGGACAGGCGGCCGAGCTGGGTGCGGCGCTCGGCATGGGCTGGGTGATGGCGCCGACGCGCCACTTGCGCGGCGCGCTGTTCGGCAACGTCGTGCTGAGCCGCTTTCCGATCAAGCACCACACGCACCACGACCTGACGTGGCAAACCTGCGAACCGCGAAACGTCCAGCGCGTCGACTTCGAACTGCACGGCCACGTGCTGCACCTCTACAACGTGCACATGGGCACGGCGCTGCTCGAGCGGCGCGAACAGGCGGCCCGCCTCGCGACGCTGGTGCACGACCGCCGCGTCACCGGACCGAAGATCATTCTGGGCGACTTCAACGAATGGGCGCGCGGCCTGGCCACCGACATGCTCGCCGAGCGGCTGCAAAGCATCGACCTGCGCGGCCATCTGCGTCGGGGCCGTACCTATCCGGGCTTCTTCCCGGTTCTCCACCTCGATCACATCTATTACGAAGGCAAGGTCGATGTCGAAAAGGTCACGCTACCGCGCGATCGCCTGTCGATGATGGCCTCGGACCACCTGCCGCTCGTCGCCGACCTCCGCATCAGCTTCTAACGCACCTCTCAGCACCTGTCAGCACCTTTTCAGCACCCTTCAGCACCCTTCAGCACCTCTCAGCACCTCTCAGCACCCTTCAGCCCTTGACGCGCCCGCAGATATCCATATGATATCACCCTGAAATCCCCCTCCCGAGGAGCGCCCCATGATTCGCGAACGCGAAAGTCACGGTCTGCCTGGTCTGCCGATCCTCCTTGCGCTGCTGGCCGTCGCCGGCCTCATCATCTGGCAGCTGCTTCAAACCGCCGCCCGTGAAGACGGCACGCCGGCCTTCGTCGGCGCCGCGGTGCTCCTCCTGGTGTTCATCGTCTTTCTGCTCTGCGGCCTGTTCATGGTCAACCCGAACGAAGGCAAGGTGCTGCAGTTGTTCGGGCGCTACACGGGCACGGCGCGGACGCCGGGCCTGCGCTGGGCCAATCCGTTCCTGGCGAAGAAGCGCGTCTCGCTGCGCGTCCGCAACTTCGAGAGCTCGCGCCTCAAGGTGAACGACCTCGAAGGCAACCCGATCGAAATTGCCGCCGTCGTCGTCTGGCGCGTCGTCGATACGGCCGAAGCCGTCTTCGAAGTGGACGACTACGAACACTACGTGCACGTGCAGAGCGAAGCCGCGCTGCGGAACCTCGCCACCAGCTACGCCTACGACGCCCACCTCGACGATCAGGTGTCGCTCCGCGGCAACACCGCCGATATCGCCGAGCACCTGAAGCGCGAGATCCAGGATCGCCTCACCAAGGCCGGCGTCGATGTCGTCGAGGCGCGGATCAGCCACCTTGCCTACGCGCCGGAGATTGCCGCGGCGATGCTGCAGCGGCAGCAGGCCGGCGCCATCATTGCCGCCCGCCAGCGCATTGTCGAAGGTGCGGTCGGCATGGTGGAGATGGCGCTCGAGCAGTTGTCGCAGAAGGCCATCCTCACGCTCGACGAGGACCGCAAAGCGGCCATGGTGAGCAACCTGCTCGTCGTGCTCTGCGGCGATCGCAACACCCAGCCGGTCATCAACACCGGCACCATCTATCAGTAAGGCGGCGGCTGGTCTCATGACCGAACGCAAGGCGTTCCTGCTCCGCGTCGACCCGGCGGTGCTCGAAGCGGTGCAGCGGTGGGCGAACGACGATCTGCGCAGCCTCAACGCGCAGATCGAGTTCCTGCTGCGCCGCGCGCTGAAGGAACACGGCCGGCCCGTGCGCGAGGCGGCGCCCGCCTCTCCCCCGCCGCGGCGGCGGTGAACCGCTGACCGGTCGAGTCGCGCATTCGACCACCAGCCGCGTTCATCGCGCCGCTCCGCACCCTGGCGGAACTCCGGCGCTGCCGCGACGTCCATACTGCCGTCGCGACGCTGTCTGAAGGCTGGTTGCGATTCGCTTTTCTTTCGCATAGGATGCGCCGGTGAACGACGCGATCAACGACCTTTCCGCACTCCGTATCGAACGGGCGCCGCTGCCGCCTCCCACGCGCCCGTGGGTGAAATGGGTGGTCGCACTCCTCGTGCTTGGCGCGCTGGGCGCTGGCTTGTGGACGTGGCTCAATCGCGAGCGGCCGATCGACGTGGACGTGGCGGCGGTCACCACCCGTGCCGCCGGGACACAAGCTTCCGTGCTGAACGCCTCCGGCTACGTCACCGCCCGTCGTCGCGCCACCGTGTCGTCGAAAGTGACCGGCAAGATCATCGAGGTGAACGTCGAGGAAGGCATGGCCGTACGCGAAGGCCAGGTGCTGGCCCGCCTCGACGATGTGACGGTGCGGGCGTCACTGCGATTGATGGAGGCGCAGCTCGAAGCGGCAAAGCGAGGCGTCGCCGAAAGTGAAGTGCGTCTGGCCGAAGCCGAACGGACGCGTCAGCGCCGCGAGCGCCTGCGCGCCGACGGACTGGTCACCGAAGCCGATGTCGATCAGTCGCGGGCCGACGTCGAATCGTTCACCGCGCGCATCGCCGCCGCGCGCGAGCAGATCATCGTCGCCGAGCGGCAGGTGGCGCTGCAGCAGACCGAACTCGACAACATGACCATCCGCGCGCCGTTTGCCGGCGTCGCCATCACCAAGGACGCGCAGCCCGGCGAGATGGTGTCGCCGGTGTCGGCCGGCGGCGGCTTCACGCGCACCGGCATCTGCACCATCGTGGACATGAAGTCGCTCGAGATCGAAGTCGACGTCAACGAGAGCTACATCAATCGCGTCACCCCCGGGCAGCCGGTCACCGCCGTGCTCGACGCGTATCCCGACTGGCAGATTCCAGCGTCGGTGATCACCACCGTGCCGGCCGCGGATCGACAGAAGGCCACGGTGCTGGTGCGCATCGGCTTTGCCGCGCTGGATCCACGCATCCTGCCCGACATGGGCGTGAAGGTAACCTTCCTTCGCGAGGCACAGGACGCCGACGCAACAGCGGCAGCAAGCCCGGTGACGCTCGTGCCCAAGTCGGCCATTCGCGCCGGCGATGGCACGTCGCACGTCTTCGTCGTGAAGCAGAACACCGTCGAGCGCCGCGCCATCCAGGTCGGCGGCACCGACGGCGATCGCATCGAGGTCACGGCCGGTCTGTCGGCCGGCGAACGCGTCGTGCTCTCGCCGCCCGAGGCGCTCGCCGAAGGCACGCTCATCACCGTCAAGTAGAGGCAGGTCCCCATGAGTGCACTGGTCCGGGTCAACGGCGTCCACAAGTACTTCACCCGCGGCAGCGAACGCATCGACGTCCTGAAGGGCGTGAATCTCGAGATCCCTCAGGGCGAGTTCCTGGCGCTGATGGGCCCTTCCGGCTCCGGCAAGACGACGCTGCTCAACCTGCTGGGCGGTCTCGACGCGCCATCGGCCGGCGCCGTGGAAGTGGCCGGCACCAACATCGCCGGCCTGTCGGGCGGCCGTCTCTCGCGCTGGCGCGCCGACAACATCGGCTTCGTGTTTCAGCTCTACAACCTGCTGCCGGTGCTCACCGCCGAACGCAATGTCGATCTGCCGCTGCTGCTGACGAAGCTGTCGAAGGCCGAGCGTCGCAAGCGCGTCGAGATCGCGCTGCGTGTGGTCGGCCTGGCCGATCGCGCCCGCCACTACCCGCGGCAGTTGTCCGGTGGCCAGGAACAGCGCGTCGGCATCGCCCGCGCCATCGTCACCGACCCGACGCTGCTGCTCTGCGACGAGCCAACCGGCGATCTCGATCGCAAGGCCGGTGACGAGATTCTCGATCTGCTGCAGGCGCTGAACCGCGATCACGGCAAGACCATCGTGATGGTGACGCACGACCCGCGTGCCGCCGAACGGGCGACGCGGACGCTGCACCTCGACAAGGGCGTGCTGCTGGGGGACGGGCAATGAAGTTCTTCCCATTGCTGTGGAGCAGCTTGTGGCGCAAGAAGATCCGGACCATCTTCACGCTGCTGTCGATCTTCATCGCCTTCGTCCTGTTCGGATTGCTGATGACGATCCGCACGGCGTTCAGCTTCGGCGTCGACATCGCCGGAATCGATCGTCTCGTCCTCATCCACAAGGTGAGCCTGATCATGCCGCTGCCGGTGTCGTACCTGCCGCGACTGCAGGCCACCCAGGGCGTGACACTGGCGACGCACAACACATGGTTTGGCGGCGTCTATCAGGACCCGGCCAACTTCTTCGCGCAGATCGTCGTCGACCCCGAGCCGTTCCTCGAACTGTATCCGGAGTATCGCCTGCCGCCGGAACAGAAGCAGGCGTGGCTCGCCGATCGTCAGGGCGCCGTCGTCGGTGCCGACCTGGCGCGGCGATTCGGCTGGAAGCTCGGCGACCGCATCCCGATCCGAGGCACGATCTGGCAGCCGAAGTCCGGCACGGTGTGGGACTTCAACATCGCCGGTATCTATGACGGCGACGCGGGCGTGGACAAGACGCAATTCTTCTTCCGCTACGACTACCTGGACGAAAACCGGCGACAGGGCGCAGGACTCGTCGGCTGGTATGTCGTGAAGATCGACGACCCGTCGCAGGCGACGGCGATGGGCGCGAAGTTCGACGAGATGTTCGCGAACTCGTCGGCCGAGACGAAGACGACCACCGAGAAGGGCTTCGTCGACGGTTTCGCGAAACAGGTCGGCGACATCGGCTCGATCATGATCGCCATTCTCGTCGCCGTGCTGTTCACCATGTTGCTCGTCGCGGCCAACACGATGGCGCAGTCCGTACGCGAGCGCACGAGCGAGATCGGCGTGCTCAAGACGCTGGGCTTTTCGGAGCCGGCCATCCTGACGCTGGTGCTCGGCGAATCGGTGCTGATCGCGATGCTCGGTGGCGGGCTCGGCCTGCTGCTGGCCTGGGCAATCGTTCAGCAGGGCGATCCCACCGGCGGCATGCTGCCGATCTTCGTGCTGCCGAGTCGCGATGTCGCGATCGGCGCGGCGCTCATCCTCGTATTGGGCCTGGTGGCCGGCGCGATGCCGGCCATCACGGCGATGCGGCTGCGCATCACCGAAGCGCTGCGGCGCGCGTAAGGGGACACGACCATGATGCAGTGGTTTGCTCAGACCGTGGCTGTGACGGCCCTCAACCTCCGCACGCTGCCGCAGCGCCTGTCGTCGTCGGCCGTCGCGGTGATCGGCATTGCCGGTGTCGTGCTGGTGCTGGTGTCGGTGCTGTCCATCGGCGCCGGCTTCACGTCAGTGATGCGCGACTCGGGCTCGCCGTCGCGCGCACTCGTGATGCGATCGGGCGCCGACAGCGAAATGACGAGCGGGCTCTCCGGTCCCGAAACCGACATCATCAAACAGGCGCCGGGGCTGCGGCGCGACGGACAGACCGCGCTGGCCTCCGCGGAGCTGTACGTGATCATCGACCTGCCGAAGAAGTCCACCGGCACGCCAGCCAACGTGCCCATGCGCGGCATCGAGCCGGCGACGTGGCCGGTGCGGAGCGATGTGACGATCGTGGAAGGGCGCGCGCCGCAGTTCGGCACCAACGAAATCGTCGTCGGGCGCGCGGCGAGCGGGCAGTTCAGCGGACTTTCGCTCGGCAGCGAACTGGTGTCGGGTCAGAACACGTGGAAGGTCGTCGGCATCTTCGACGCCGCCGGCGGCATCGCCGACACCGAGATCTGGTGCGACGCGCGCGTGCTGCAGGGTGCGTATCGGCGCGGCAACACGTTTCAACTGGTGCTCGCACAACTCGATTCGGTCGAAAGCTTCGACACGTTCCGTGACTGGCTGACGTCGAACCCGCAGCTCAACGTGCAGGTGACGCGTGAAACGGAGTACTACGCGCAGAAGTCGCAGGCGCTCAGCGCCCTGATCCGTGGCCTCGGCTTCGGCATCGCGGCGCTCATGGGCATCGGCGCCGTCTTCGGCGCCATCCTGACGATGTACACGGCGGTGTCGACGCGGTCGCGCGAGATCGCGACACTGCGCGCGCTCGGTTTCAACACCACATCGGTCGTGGTCTCGGTGCTCGCGGAATCGCTGGCGCTGGCCGCGCTCGGCGGCATCGCCGGCGGCGTCATCGCCTATCTGGCCTTTAACGGCTACCAGACCTCGACGATGAACTTCCAGACCTTCAGCCAGGTGGCGTTCGCATTCCGCGTGACGCCGGATCTGCTCGGACTGGGACTGTTCTATGCGCTGGTGATGGGACTGATCGGCGGGCTGCTGCCGGCGATTCGCGCGGCGCGGCTGCCGATCCCGTCCGCGTTACGCGAACTCTGATCGACCGGCGGCCCGGCCACGCAGGGGCGGGGAGAAGGCGTGGGCTCAGCCTTCTTCTTCGAATTCTTCTTCGCCGAAGGAGCCGAGGCGCGTGGAAGGACGGAGCGCCTCGCGATAGTCGTACAGCGGCAGGCCCGAGACGTGACGCGGGTTCACGCAGCCAGCCGCCTTTGATTCCAGAAGGACGAGAACCGGGCTTCCGGCGGACCCGTCGCGGAACGCGAGACGGCAGCCGCAAGAGAGACGCGCGTGAGTGAAGCCCTTCAGCATGGTGCTGAAAAAATCATACTACAGGAGCGCCTTGATCTCCTTCTCGAAGGTCTCCTTCGGCGCGATGCCCATGTGACGCTGGCACACCTTGCCGTCGCGTGAAATCAGGAACGACGCGGGGATGCCCCAGATCGGTCCGTACGCGTCCTGCACATCCTCGCGTCCCTCACCGAGCAGAATCGGGTAGTTGATCTTGTATTCGGTGGCGAAGGCGCGCGCCTTGTCGGCGGTGTCGTCGACGTCGTAGCCGATGACGACGAGATCGTTCTTGTACTGCGCCTGCAGTTCGACGAAGCCGGGAATCTCGGCCTTGCACGGGCCGCACCACGTCGCCCAGAAGTTCAGCAGGATCACCTTGCCCTTGTAGGCACTCAGCTTGACGTCCTTGCCCTCGAGGCTCTTGATCGTGAAATCCATGTTCGCCGGCTTGGCGTCGGCCATGCACGCCGCCCCGGCCGGTGCGTCGACGTCCGCATCATCATGCGAGGCCAGCGGCGACATCGCCGGCGCCGGCGCGGTGCTGGCGGCCTCTTCCGGTTCAGCGCCGACGTCGTGCTGCCACACGAACGGCACGCTGATCGCCAGGAGCGCGATGAACGTCGCGGCGAACGCGGCGAGGCGGACCTTGGAGTTGGGCTGCTGATCCATGGGGTTATTCTGCACCATTCCTGAGGGTGGATGCCATGCGCGCCAGGCGCGGCTGCGCCTCAGCCGCGGCGACAAGCAGGAAGGTGTGACCGCCCTGCGACCACAGTTCCGTCGCCTGGCCGAACACCTGCAACTGCTCCGCCGGCCGCTGCTGGCCGGGCAGGATGAACAGCGACACCGGCGTGTCGCCGACGCGATACAGCAGATGCGCGGCGCGGCCGTCGCCGTAGAGACAACGCCGCACGGCGACGAGGCGGCCGTCCGCGTCGCCGCCCGTCGGCGGCACGTCGAGACGCCAGCCGTAATCCTCGAGCAGTTCGCGTTGCGCCTCCGCCACGGTCAACGTCTCGGCATGCGCGTCGCCGTCGATCGAGAAGCACTTCAGGTGATCGAGCGCCATCTGGGCCGCCAGCACCACGGTGGATCGCCACGTCGCCACGGGGAGCAACACCGCGCCCAGTGCCAGCACGACGATGGCCGCGGCGGCAAACGCGCTGACGCGACTGCTCCACCCCGGTGCGACCGCGGCGGCTGGCGCCAGCGACGCCGCCACGCGCGTGTGCAACCCGGGCGGCGCCGGGACGGCCAGGTCCGCGGCGTGCGTTCGGATGGCCTGCCGCACCGCCTGCTGCACGGCCAGCGCCTCGCGACACGCGACGCAGCCGGCGACATGCGCATCGACCGCGGCCCGCTCGGGCGCCGTCAATGCGGCATCGGCGTGCGCGGCGAGAAGAGGCTGAAATTCGTCGCAGGTCATGACGTCCATTCGTATCGGTCTCGAGACGCTCCGGTTACCGCTTCGTGACGCTCGCTCGCGCCGCTAACGCCGCCGCCAGTTGCCGGCGGCCGCGCGAGAGCCGCGACATCACCGTCCCCACCGGGATGTCGAGAACCGCCGCGACCTCCTGATAGGTCAACTCCTCGACGTCCCGCAGCCATACCGCTTCGCGATACGCCGGCGGCAACGCGTCCAGGGCCGCCTGCAGGTCGGCGCTCAGCACGTCGCTGAGCAGCAGAGCTTCCGGCGTGGGTTCGGATCGGGTCCACGTGTCCCCCGCCTCGATGGCGACGTCCACGGCAGCCGAGTCGGCGTCGACGCGGGACCGCGACTGATCACGCCGCCGGTTGCGCCAGGTGTTGTGAAGGATGGTGAACAGCCACGCCTTCAGATTGGTTCCCGCCGCGAACCGGTTGCGGGCGCGAAACGCCTTGAGAAACGTGTCCTGGACCAGATCCTGCGCGGCATCCGCGCCCCGGGTCAGCCGGAGCGCGGCGCCGTAGAGGGCGTCGAGGTGCGTCAATGCCTCAGCAGCAAACGGGTCGCCGCCCGCGGGCGGAGCGTCGACTCGTCGTCGTCCGAACAGCATGTGTGGCGCACTGAAGTGGAAGAACCCCCGAGGCAGCTCGCGTATTCCCGGGACCGCGACGCAGGCGCGTCGCGTCTCCAGTATAGGACACGCGATCGCGGCTCGAATCTTGCTGCCGCCCGGCGACGGGTCTCCCGTTGATTGCGGCCCTCGTCTCAGGATCTGTAAGATGCACCGAGGAGTAACGGCTATGCGGCTCACCATCCTGACTCTGCTGGCGGCCCTGGCCGCTGTCCCCTCGGCGGAAGCTCAGACTCCGTTCAATCCCTACTTCGGGAAGAACGCGATCCGGTATGACACGTTCGACTGGCACATCTACGAGACCGACCACTTCGAAATCTACTTCTACCCCGAGATCGAACCGCACCTCGAACGCATCGCCGGTTACGCCGAAAGCGCCTATCAGCACGTCAGCTCCGAGCTGAAGCACGACCTGTCGATGAAGCTGCCGCTCATCCTGTTCTCGACGAGCAGCGAGTTCTGGCAGCAGAACGTCATCCCCGGCGCCGCCCAGGAAGGCGTCGGCGCCTTCGCCGAACCCGGACGCTTCCGCATCGTCATGCCGATTGACGAGCCGTCCGACCTCCTCTATCGCCTCATCGTTCACGAGCTCACCCACCAGTTCCAGTTCGACATCATCCCCACCGGCCTGATCCGCCGCAACATGCCGCTGTGGACGATGGAGGGCATGTCCGACTACATGACTGGCTACTGGCGGCCGAACGATCTGATGACGGTGCGCGATGCCGCGGTGTCGGACATCGTCCCGCGCATGAGCGAGATGCAGGACTACGGCGGCTTCCGTAACCCGCGTCTCATCTACAACCTCGGTCACGCCGCCTTCGAGTTCATGGAAGCGCGCTGGGGCAAGGAAGGCGTGCGTGCATACGTCTTCGCGCTGCGCCGCTCGGTGATCGGCGGCAGCGACGACGCGTATCAGGAAGCGTTCGGCATGGACGCCGAGGAGTGGGACCAGCAGTTCGATCGCTACATGAAGGAACGGTTCAAGCCGTTCCGCGACAAGGAACGGCCGGCCGATTACGGACGCGACCTGGCGCCGGATCCGCGCAAGGACCGCTTCAGCAACGTGCTGTCGATCGAGCCGTCGCCGTCAGGCGATCTGCTGGCCGCGACGACCATCAACTACGGCGACCGCGAACTCGACATCGTCCTCATCTCGACGCGCGACGGCGAGATCATCCGCAACCTGACGCGCGGCTTCGACCAGAGCATGGGCTTCGAGTATCTGGCCCAGTCGAACCGCTCGAACGCGGTGCCGTGGATGTCGTGGGCGCCGCAGGGCGACCGGCTCGCCTACTTCGTGCGCACCGAGAAGGACCGCTCGCTGATCGTCCAGAACGTCGTCTCGCGCAAGATCGAACTGCGCGTGCCGCTGACGATCGATGCGCCCGAATCGCCGGACTTCTCGCCCGACGGGACGAAGATCGCGTTCTCGGGCATGCAGGGGTCCGACGCCAATATCTACGTGATCGACGTCAACACGCGCGAAATCACGACGCTGACCAAGGATCCACTGCCCCACTACGCGCCGACGTGGTCGCCGGACGGCAGCTACCTGGTGTACCTCGCGCGCGTCAGCGGCAACGACAAGCTGTTCCGCGTCAACGCCGACGGTTCCGAGCCGACGCAGCTCACCTTCGGGACGCACGACGAAAGCGGCGCGCAGTTCTTCGACAACGACACGCTGATCTTCTCGTCCACCGCCGTCAACCCTGCCGAGCCCATCGAGCCGGACGTGGCGCGCAACGGCCAGATCTACAACCTGTGGACGCTCAACCTCAAGACGCACGAGCTGAAGCAGTACACCGACGCGCTCACGGGCAACCTGTCGGCGGTGGTGCTCAAGGACGAAGGCACGCCGCGCATCGCGTTTGTCACCTATCTGAAGGGCGACTACGGCCTGCACATTCTCGATCGCCGCGAAGAGATCACGACGGTGGCGTCCGAGGACTTCGGCGCCCCGGGCCCGATCGTCGACTTCCAGGCGCCGTTGACGCACACGCTGGTGCGCGACAACGCCAAGAAGAAGGGACGGTTCGAGAAGCTGTTCCTCGAGGGGCGTCCGCCGGTGAACCTGGGCGTCACCAGCGGCGGCGATCTCTTCGGCGGCACGCAGATCGTCTTCACGGACGTCCTCGGCGACCAGCAGTTCAGCCTGTTCGCCGCCTCGGTCTCGCAGTACCGCACGATGTCGCTGTCGTGGATCAACCTGGAACGCCGCTTCAACTTCGCGGTCCAGGGCTATTCGCAGACGCAGTTCTTCTACGGTCAGCTCTCGGGGGTGTTCTACGACCCGACACTCGCCAGCCTGATCGATCGCGACTGGGCGGTGGCCACGCGCACGGTGCGCGGCGCCACGGCCTTCGGCATCTATCCCTTCAACCGCTACCGCCGTATCGAGTTGTTCGGCGGCGTCAATCAGTACCGCGAGGAGTACGCCGATCCGCTGCTGCAGTTCGAATCGCAGCAATATCAGGAGCAGCAGTTCGGGCGGCAGTTGTTCAACAACGGCACGTTGATGCCGATCGGCCTCGCCTTCGTCCAGGAGACGACGATCTTCCGCGAGTTCGGTCCGCTGACCGGCAGCACCATGCGGCTGGCCTACGAGGTGGCGCCGAAGATCGGCAACTCGCTGTCGCGCCAGACCATCGACGCCGACGTCCGAAAATACTTCCGCATTGCCGGTAGCGGCCTGCTCGCGCTGCGCGCCCGCGGCTTCAAGAGCTGGGGCAACAACCCCGACTACTACTTCTTCGGCGGCAACGGCGACCTGCGCGGTTACGACTATCTGTCGTTCATCGGACAGAACGCCGCGCACGTCAACGCCGAACTCCGCATCCCGCTGATCGACGCGATGGCCACGCCGATCGGCGTGCTCGGCGGTGTCCGCGCCGCACTCTTCGCCAACGTCGGCGGCGCCGGCTGGTCGACGCAGCAGTTCAAGGCGTGGAGGAGCGACACGACGCTGGAGCGCCCGATCCTCGGCTACGACCAGTTGGGCAACCCGATTCGCGGCGACGAGGTCCCGGTGAGCGGCTTCCGCCTCCAGGACGCGCGCGCCTCCTACGGCCTCAGCCTGATGACCTTCGCCCTCGGCTTCCCGATGCACTTCGATTGGTCGTGGCGAACGCTGCTCAACCGCGACTACGAAGACGTCGTCTTCGCCTCGAGCGGCGGCAGCTCGGTGTTCCGCAAGCCGCGCTTCACGTTCTGGATCGGATACGACTTCTGAGGACCGCGCGAAGCGCGGTCCCTTTAATTGCTCGCGCTCGACATCCGCAGTTCGCTGCGGTTCATGTCGATCGCCACGCGGTACGGACTGAGGAAGCGGTGACCGACGATGCCACCGACTTCGAAGCCGAGCAGGACGCTCGGCGCGCGCAGGTTGAGGACGACAACCGAGAAGTTGCGGTAGTCGATGCTCTCGGCAAAGCGCAGGCGCTGGCCGGGCAGCAGGAACGCATCGCGGTCCCAGCCCGACGTGCCATACACGCGCAGCGCAATCTTGCGCATCGGCTGGGCGTTGATCGCTTCCGCCGTCGCCGTGCTGATGCTGATCACCTCACCGCCCGTATCGACAACGAAATACGTCGGGTGCTGTTCGTTGATCAGGCCCTTCACCAGCGACAGCCGGTGATGGCGCATCGGCAGCGTGATCTGGGACGGCTCGAGCGGCAGGCTTCGCCCCATCGTCAACTTGCGTGTGCTGTAGTCGATGATCATCGACATGCCGAGTGACAGCGGCGAGAAGCTCTCGGTCTCGCGCTTCGGCAGGCCGCGCAGCGCCGGCGCCTTGATCATCACCGGCACGTTGGTCAGCCGCAGCGTGCCAATCTCGAATGAGTCGAGGCGCCCGAGCTGCAGGCCGCGGAGGCCAACCTCGCCGACACCGGCGCTGAGCGTATAGGTGATGGGACGTACGCTGGCGCGCGACGCCGTCTGCCGCGAGATCGTCGTCTGCTCCGAGCCGGTGTCGAGGACGAAGTCCTGCGCGTTCTGGTTGTTGACGCGGGCGCGGACAATCACCTTGTCGTCGACCAGCTTGAAGTCCACCGTGTGCAGTTGATCGGCCAGCCGTTCGTCGAGCGCGATCGGCTCGCGTTCGCCGAAAGACTTGAGGAAGCGCACCTGCGAGCGTGACCACGCCGCCTTCTCGCTGCGATCCTTGTTCGGCAGCAGGTTGATGTAGTTGCTGTAGGCCGAGGCCGCCTGCTCGTAGCGGCGCATGCGCTCGAAGATGGACCCGACGGTGTGGTGAATCTCGGCGTCGCGCGGCGATTCCTTGAGCGCCGCCTGCGCCGCGTTCATGGCGCCATCGAGATCGTTGTGCGACGCCAGCGCCCGCGCCAGCCCGTGCAGCGCCCGCGACATGCCCGGCGTCCGCGCCAGCGCCTCGCGATACTCGGCTTCGGCCTCGTCGAACGCACCAGCCGCCCACAACGCGTCGGCGTGCACTGTCAGCACGTCGGGATGCTGCGGCGCCATCGCCTTGAGTGCTGCCGCCTCGTGCTGCGCCTCGGTGAACTCGCCGATCCGCAGCGCCGATCGGACGATGCCGATGCGTGCCGGAACGGCGATTGACGTGTCGGTCGAATTCGCCGCCCTGCGGAAGGCGTCGAGCGCCTCGGGATAGCGCGTCTCGTCGTACAGGAGTTGCGCCACCTGATAGTGGACGGCGGCATCCGAAACCGGCGAGCGATCCTGCGCGCCAACGACGACCGCCGCCGTGGCGACCAGCAGGAGGAGAGGCAAGCGGAGACGAATCGGCATGGCCATCCTCACAGGTCGAGCCGCGATCCGGGGGCGCATCCCGGACCGCGCTGGTTGGAGGCCGGTATTCTACTGCCGATGGCGCCTATTTTCGATAGTGCGCTGCGTTGACCTCGATGTAGCTCGCCCACTTCTCGGGCACCTCATCCAGGGCAAAGATGGCTTCCACCGGGCACGCCGGCACGCAGGCCCCGCAATCGATGCACTCGTCCGGGTGGATGTAGAGCTGCGTTGCCGACTCGAAGTCGCCTTCGTCCTTGCGCGGATGGATGCAATCCACCGGGCAGACGTCGACGCAGGCGGAATCCTTCGTGCCGATGCACGGTTCACAGATGATGTAGGCCACGGGTACGGTCCTCCGAACTCACTTAGGGGAAACGAGAAAATCCGCGAAACAACGGGCGGTCATGCCGTGCTCTCGAGCGGCGGCAGCCATCCCAGCCGCACTGACACCCGGCGCGCCAGGTCCCAGACCCGCTGATGATCGGTCAGCATCGCGCCTTCGTCGGGCCCGTGGCTGAACAGGCCGACACGCGCCACTTCCTGGCCGGTGTAATCGCGCACCGGCGCGCAAGTACACGTCAGGCGCTGGGCGACTTCGCCCGGCGCCGGTGGCGGTCCCAGCCGCAGCACCGCCCGCTCGGGCGCTTCCAGTTCTTCGCGCGACACCAGCTTCAGGCAGCTCAGCCGCCGTGTCGCCTGCCGCGGCGAAAAATACAGCGCGCAGTGCGACGGCATCGTCCGGCCGTAGGCCGTATACATGGCGACTTCGTCCGGACCCGACCGCCACAGATACGTCACCTCGCCCGCCGCCGGGATCGCCACGAAACCGCGCTGCGCGGTGCCCAGCACGTACTCGCGAACGATCGGGTAGGCGTGCAGGCGAATCTCCGAGCGCCCCAGGGCCTTGAAACTCAGGTCAAGCATCTTCAGCGTCAGGATGTAGCGCTGTGTTTCCTCGTCCTGACGGACGTAGCCGCGGCGCTTGAGCACGCCGAGCAGGCGATGCACCGTCGACGCCGGCTGACGCAGCGTGCGGGCGAGGTCGGACAGCGCCGCTCCGCGCGGCTGGCCGGCCAGCACTTCACACACTTCGAGAGCTTTGTCGATGGACGTCGGGATCGATGGCGGGCGAATCGTGCTGTCGTCGTTTTCCATTGGACGGAAACCGATTTCAAAAACTATGATCCCCGTCGATCCCCTTTCCTGTCAAGGCGGGTCGGCATACGATTGGCGGTCTCTCACCGTGTCCAGCTCTCTCATTGGCCACACCCTCGGACATTACCGGATTCTCGACCAGTTGGGGGCTGGCGGCATGGGCGTGGTCTATCGCGCCCAGGACCTGAAGCTCGGGCGGCAGGTGGCCATCAAGGTGCTGCCGACGGGCACCGACGCGCCGGGTGACGCCGTCGAACGCTTCCGCCGCGAGGCCCGCACCGCCTCGGCGCTGAATCACCCGAACATCTGCACGATCTACGGCTTCGACGATCACGACGGGCAGTGCTATCTGGCCATGGAACTGCTGGATGGCGAACCGCTCGATTCGCGCCTGGCCGGCCGGGCGCTGGACCTGCGATCGCTGCTCGACTTCGGCATCCAGATCGCCGACGCGCTCGACGCCGCGCACGCCGAAGGCATCCTGCACCGCGACATCAAGCCCGCCAACATCTTCATCACGCGGCGCGGACAGGTGAAGGTGCTCGACTTCGGACTGGCCAAGTTGACGCCGGGCGCGCGGCGCGGCCACAGCGACGTCATCGAAACACGCGCCGAACATTTCTCGAGCATCGTCGGGACGACGGTGGGCACGATTGCCTACATGTCGCCGGAGCAGGCACGCGGCGAGGAACTCGACCCGCGCACGGATCTCTTCTCGTTCGGCGTCGTCCTGTACGAGATGGCGACAGGGCGTCAGAGTTTCCCCGGCCACACCACCGCCGTGGTGTTCGATGGGATCCTCAACCGTGATCCGGCGCCGCCGAGCAGCATCAACAGCGCGCTGCCGCCGGACATCGATCGCATCGTCGGCAAGGCGCTGGAGAAGGACCGCACGCTGCGCTATCAGACTGCGGCCGATCTGCGCGCCGATCTCCAGCGGCTGCGCCGCGATTCCGGCTCGCGGCGTGTTGCCGTCGCCGGGTCGAGCGCGGTGTTCGACAGCGGCGTCACCGTCGTCGCACCACCCTCCGCGGCAGCGGTTGGTGCCATTACGCCGCCGCCATCCACGCCGTCTGCGCCATACACGCCGTCACTGCCGACGCTGACCGGCATCGACATCTCGGGCGTCGCCGGTGAACCGGCGAAGACGTCGCCGCCGTGGCCGCTCATCGGGCTGGTCGCACTGGGACTGCTCGCGGTGGCGAGCGCTTTCTACCTGATGTCGCGCGGCGATGAACCCGCGGCCGCCCCCGTCGAGGTCGTCGCTGAGGCTCCAGCGCTGGACGCCGTTGGCGATGCGGCGCCGGTCACACCGCCATCAACGCTGCCGTCACCGGGGTCGACGCTGGACACGTCAACGCCCGCGCCCGCCACGAGCACGCCGGCACCGCCTGTCGCGCCCGCGGTCATACCGCCGCCCGCGAAGGCACCGTCGAAGATGCCAGACACGCCAGTCGCCTCCGCGCCGGCCGCGCCGGACACGGCGGCGATTCAGCGTCTGGAGATCGCGCGCGCGAAGCTGGCCAACAACCTGCTGGATCAGGGACTCACCGACCTGCGACAGATCGTCGCCGACTACCCCAGGTCGCCCTTTGCCGCCGATGCGGCGCTGCTGATCGCCGAATCGCTCGACAGGGCCAACCGCGCCGACGATGCGATGGCGGCGTATGTGGAGTTCGACAAGCGTTTCGCCGGTCATCCGCGCGTGCCCGAAAGCCAGCTTCGCCGCGCGCAGTTGCTGTTGCGCTCGCGCGCGCAGCAGCGGCAGACGGAAGGCTACGCGCTGCTTGGACAGATCGCGCGGTCGTTCCCCGGTTCCTCGCAGTCGCGCCAGGCGCTCCAGAGCAAGCGGCAGATGGAAGTGCAGCGTCGTCAGTTGCGCGACACCGATCCGGTTCTCAATACGCAGGTGCCGGCATTGATGGTGACGCTGCGGATGTTCGCGGATCAGTTTCCGAACGATCCCGAGGCGATGCCGGCGCTGAACCAGTTGGCCGGCGCCTACAGCGACATGGATCGCCACGACCTCGCCGCGCAGGTGTGGGAACGCATGGCGGCGCAGTTCCCCAACAACCCCGTCGAGGTCTACTTCCGGCTTGGTGAGCTGTACGAACGGCGGCTCCGCGATCCTGGGAAAGCGCGCGCCTCATACGCCAAGGTGCCGCCGAACTCGCCACGCTACAAGGAAGCGCAGCAGCGGCTGAACAGGAAATAAGGCGCCGCTCGCTGGACGGGGACTCGCGGACTGGAGG
>JADZCY010000026.1 GCA_020851325.1 Acidobacteriota bacterium
GACGAACTCACGGCTGCCGCCCTGGCGCGCGTCAGCGCTCCATGATCGAAACCCCGGCGAGCCATCAGCAAACGCGTCGCGACGGCCGCCCGATGTAGCGGATAATGCCGCCACCATCAGGGGAGCCCACATGCATCTGATCGACACTCGACGCCGCTTCATGACGCACTTCGCCAGCATCGGGCTGGGCAGCACGCTGGTGCCCGGCGTGCTCTGGGCGCGCATGCAGGACGCCGGCACGCAGACCGTGACGCTGGCGATGGTTACCGACGCGCTGCAGATGTCGGGCATCGATCTCGACGAAGAGGATCGCAAGGCGCTGGTCGAGAACGCCAATCGCAACCTGACGCAGATCAAGGAACTCCGCGCCGTCCACATTCCCAACGACGTCTCGCCGCCGTTCCACTTCAGTCCGGTGGTCCCCGGCCTCAACGTCGATCGCACGCGGCATCCGTTCAGGATCAGCAAGGCGCCAGCGGTGAAGCGTCCCGCCAATCTCGAAGACGTCGCCTTCTGGCCGGTGCGGCATCTCGCCGAATTGCTTCGCTCGAAGCAGGTGACCTCCGTCGAGCTCACGACGATGTATCTGGCGCGGCTGCACCGCTACAACGGCGTCCTCAACAACGTCGTCACGTTCCTCGACGACTACGGTCTGGCCGAGGCGAAGAAGGCCGACGCGGAAATTGCCGCCGGCCGCTACAAGGGGCCGCTGCACGGCATCCCGTGGGGCGCCAAGGACATCATCTCGGTGAAGGGCTTCAAGACGACGTGGGGCGCGGAGCCGTTCAAGGAGCAGGCGTTCGACTACGACGCGAGCGTGATCGAGATGCTGCGCGAGGCCGGCGCGGTGCTGATCGCCAAGCTGAGCACCGGTCAGCTTGCCGCCGGCGACAACTGGTTTGGCGGACAGACGAAGAGTCCGTGGGACCCGGCGCAGGGTTCGAGCGGATCGTCGGCCGGTCCGGGATCGGCAACGTCGGCAGGTTGCGTCGGCTTTGCGATCGGCACCGAGACGAGCGGATCGATCCTCAGTCCGTCGTCGCGCTGTGGCCTGGCCGGGCTGCGTCCCACCTTCGGCCGCATCAGCCGCTACGGCGTGATGGCGTTATCGTGGACGCAGGATCGTCTTGGGCCGATGTGCCGCTACGCCGAGGACTGCGCGCTGGTGATGCAGGCGGTCGCGCGTCCGGACGGCCGCGACATGAGCGTGTCGGATCTGCCGTTCAACTGGAACGCCGATCTCGACGTCACGAAGTTGAAGGTGGGCATCATCCAGTCGTCCTTCGATGAACTCACCAACGCGTCGGCGAAGGCGAATGCCGAAGCGATGCTCGAGACCTTCCGCAAGCTCGGCGTGCGCACGTTCATTCCGATCACCGTGCCCGAAGCCGTCGCCAACGTCAGCGCCATCAACGTCGAGAGCAACGTCTTCTTCGACGAACATCAGCGCGCCGGCCGGATGAAGGGCACGCGCAGCGCGCGGCCCACCGGTCGCCTCATCTCCGCGGTCGACTACCTGCAGTCGCAGCGCGTCCGCATGATGATGATGATGGAACTGGCGAAGGCCACCGCGCACGTCGACGCCTACATCGTGGCGTCGAACAGCACCGGCGTTGGCGGCCCCGGCGGCCGTCCACCCGGCGCGCCGGCCGACACTCCGGCGACGCCGCCGCCGCCCGAGCGTCCGCAGACGCCGACGCAGCGTCATTCGAACATGGCGAACCTCGCGTGCTATCCCGCCATCAACCTGCCGAACGGTTTTGCCGACACCGGCACGCCGACCAACGCGACGATCTTCGCGCAGCCGTATCGCGAGATGGACATCATCGCGCTGGCGAAGGCGTATCAGGACGCCGCGGGATGGCATCTCAAGAAGCCGGTGCGACTGGACTCTTGAAGGGTGCTGAAAGGTGCTGACGGGTGCTGAAGGGTGCGGGAAAGGTGCCGAGAGGTGCTGAGAGGTGCCGAAAGGTGCTGCGGTCGAATGGTGACGCGCCGCCTCTGTGCGGCTCGGCGCAAGAATGACGGCGCCGTCAGAAGGGCGCGAACAACTCGGCCATCGACAGCGTGAAGTCCGGCAAGAGCGGCGTTGTCAGCGTGTCGTCCTTCTCAGGATCGAGATGCGCGATCTGCGGGAATGTACCGTCCGCATCCCGACGGAACACCACCAGCGCGCGCGACAGGCCGTCGACGATCCAGTATTCGCGCACGCCGACGCGGTCGTAGAGGTCGCGCTTGATGCGCTCGTCGACGCGTTTGGTGCCCGGCGACAGAATCTCGACCACCAGCGCCGGTGCACCCTCCACGTACTTGTCAGCGAGGATGTGCAACTGATCCTCGGTGATGAACAGCAGGTCGGGTTCGACGACGTCGAACTGCGTGAAGATGCAGTCGAGAGGTGCATGGAACAGCCGGCCGCCAGGATGCGCGTCCTGATAGTGGATCAGTGCTCGCATCAGGCGCGTCGACAGCTCCTGGTGCCACAGGATTGGCGAGGGCGTCACGTAGTGCTCCCCATCGATGAGTTCATGCCGCTGCCCGTCGTCGGGGAACAGCATGAAGTCGTCGTAGGTGAGCTTGACCGGCGGCGCCGGTGAGTCACTCCGTCGCACA
>JADZCY010000027.1 GCA_020851325.1 Acidobacteriota bacterium
CGCACCGGCCTCTACACGCCGGCCACGATCGAACTGTTGCGGTGAGACAAAAGACGATGACGGCACTGTTGTTCATCGGCGTGATGCTGGCGGCGCTGGTCGCGATGGAAGGCGTGGCGTATCTGACGCACCGCTACCTGATGCATGGTCCGCTGTGGTTCCTGCACCGCTCACATCACGAGCCGCACCACGGCCGCTGGGAATGGAACGATCTGTTCGGCGTGATGTTCGCGGTGCCATCCATCCTGTTGATCAGGCAGGGCGTGGCGGATGGCGGGACGTGGATGCTGCCGGCGGGCCTGGGCATGACCGCCTACGGTGTGCTCTACGTGCTCTTCCACGACATCGTCGTGCACCGCCGCGTGTCCATTCGGTCGGTGCCGCAGTCGACGTATCTTCGGCGGATCGTCATGGCGCATCTCAGGCACCACAAGACGCATTCGAAGCACGGCGCGGTGTCGTTCGGGTTCCTGTGGGCACCGAAAAGCACGTCGTCGTACGATCCGTCACGACCGAGCGAGTGAAGCATTGCGGGCCTGACGGTTCGCACGCGTGTCGCACCGCTGGAGCGCGGCCAGCAGCCGGCCTCGGTTGTATCGCTGCACGAGCGCGCACGGGATGTTGGCGACGATCGCGTAGCCGAGCATGACGACGACGGCCCAGGGTGGATTCCACAACGCGAACACCGGCCACAGCCAGAACACGATCCAGTGCACGGCCTCCGCACGGCGCGTCTCGGCGGCGAAGCGCCTCAGATGCGATGGTGAGCGGTCGACGCGCCGCTTGGCGAAGCCGCCGGGGAAGAGACCGCCGAGTTCCGGCACCTGATCCTTCCATGTGTGGATGCGAAACACGCGCGCGTAGAATCGCCGGTCGCGCTCGAAGCCGCGCAGCCGCGACCACCAGGTGTCACGTTCGAACGCCTGAAGCGGCCATCGATGTCCGGCGTAGCCGACGAGCACGCTCCAAATGAACCACGCGGCGATGTTCGCGGCGACGAGCACGCCTTCCGGCACGCGATCGAACGTCATGGCGCATTGGCCGTGATGGTCCGGCCTTTCCACGTGACACGGCCGCGCCACGCGAGCCGCACGGAGTTTGCGCAGAGCAGCAGGAAGGCGAGCGTCAGCAACGGATGCACAAGCGACGCCGCGTGGAAGTTGCCGATGCGGCGCAGCAGCATCCACAACTGAACGGCGAAGAGCACGTGGAAGATCACGTGGACGACCGGGAACGGCGTTGGTCCAACGAAGGACGCGGTAACGCCGATGACCGTCAACCAGCCAGCCTCGATCAGCCCCGACATCCAGGCGACGATCATCAAGAGCCGCGCCATCGGCGTGTGGCGCGCACCCGAGGCGAAGTTCTTGCTCCAGCCTTCGATCAGTTGCGTCGGTCCATCTGGATACATCCGGTATTGCACCGACGTTCCGCCGGCGACGCATCGCACCGGCAGACCGAACGCGCGCATGCGCTGCGCGATCGCCATGTCCTCCAGCACGTCACCGCGGACGCCGCGATGGCCGTCGATGGCGTCGTACACCGCACGCGTCATGGCCAGACAGGGGCCGAAGGCGCCGGTGATCGTCGCTCTCGGCCACACAGACGAGGCGCCAGTGCCCATCACCGCCACCAGATTCATCAGCGCCGACGCCCATTCGTATCGCAAGCGCGTCGCGTGATACGGCGCAACGGACACCAGTCCACCGCTGTCGAGCACGAGCGGCACCAGATGATCGAGCGCGTTCGGTGCGAGTGTGGTGTCGGCATCGATGAACACCAGCACATCACCGCGCGCCTGGGCCGCACCTTGGGCGCAGGCCCACGGCTTGCCAAGCCAGCCGTCAGCGGGCGGCCCCGGTTGGATCACGGTTGCCCCCATCGCCGCTGCCACCGCTGCCGTGTCGTCGCTCGACTCGTCGTCCACGACGATGACGTCCAGCGGTTGTCGCCGCTGAGCGAACAGCGACGCCAGCAAGGGCGGCAGGACGCGCGCCTCGTCGCGGGCCGGGATGACGACGGACACACTCGCGTCGCGCGAGACCGACGCTCGCGCCGTGGTCGCGGCCGCGGCGGCAAGCGTCGGGAATCGGCCACCGATCCACCAGCCGCACAGCCAGCGCAGGCTCAGAAGAAGAAGCGTCCAGGTCATCGGTCCAGCAGGCCGATGCGCCCGCTCGCCATGAGACGCCGAATCGGGTCCGCAGGTCCCCTGCCGCTGACGGTTCAGCCGAGCGCCGCTATCGCTATCGCCGCGCGAACAGCTGCTTCAAGGCGCCGAGGTCGTAGCTGACGCCGGCATGCCCCTGCCAGAATCCTCTGTCGGCCTTGATGAGTTCCGTGCGATTCGAGTAGGTCACCGCGAGCGGAATGCTCACACCCTGGCCGGCCGGAATGCTGAGACGGAGCTGCCCGACGTGGATGTCACCTTTCGTGTTGAGTAGTTCAACGGCCGCCTTCGGCAGCGGAATTGCCGCGCCGCCCGGCGTGATGGCCACCTTGTCGAACTTCAGCACGCCGTTGGCCACCATGTATTGGAAGTAGTACGCCGCGGTGAACGTCGCGCGGAGCGTGCCGGTCTGATTGGGCGTCCAGTCGAGCGCGGCCGAGAACTGCGTGTCGCGCACCTGCCAGCGGTCACCAGGATTGGCTCGAGGATTGAAGAACGAGACACCGGCATTCATCGTGAGCGCCGCTTTGGGCGCTCGAACCTCGAAGGTCTCGGCACCCTTGCGACCGAGCGGCGTCGAGAACACGAGACGCACCTGCTCCAGACTGGGCTGCGCGGTCGGGCGCTCGTGCAGGTAGTCCACGGTGAGCGCCTTGCGATAGAGCTTCTCGGACAGCAACTTGTTCTGCGCTTCCACATAGGCGCGGTACTCGTTGAATGCCGCGGCGCGAACGCGCGCAATCTCGGTGGATGATTCGACCCGCGCGAGGAGCGCTTCGAACCGGCGCAGCAGCACGCGCCTGCGCCCGCCGGCCGAGGTTTCGGCCTCGAGCAACCGCAGCGTCTCCTCCCGCCACCCGGGATCCGCATCCCGAATGCTCGTCTCGAGTGTGGCCTGCTTCGACAGGAACGCCGTCGCAACCTTCTGAAGCGCTTCGCGCGCCTTCTCCAGTGTCGCCTGCATGGAGGCGACGTTTCGCTCTCGCACCATCAACTCGTAGCGCACCGAGAGTGCCGTGACCTGACGGCCGTCGACGATCGCGGCCACCTCGCCGGCATTCGTGCCCGCCTCGATGCCACCGCTGCCACCGGTGGCGAAGCTCGCCGATCCCGACAGCCCGCGGAACCATCGCCCCGGCCCCTGCCGACACGCATCGTCGAGGCTGCCGCAGCCGCGCGGCATCTGCCCGCGCAGAATCTGGCCGAGCAGCAGCGCGTTGACGTTGAGCGTCAACGACGTGTCGTCGGTCTTGCGGGCGACGGCGCCGGATTCGATCGCGGCGCTCAGGAACTCCGAGATGCCGGGCCGCGCCACCACCGATGTCGAGCCGGTGCGGCCGGTGAGCGCGCCGAGTTGAAGATCGCTGCGAAGCTGCCCCAGCTCGACGCGGTCCGGATTCTCGAGCAGCGCGCGATCGATCAGATAGTCGGCGAAAATGTCGGTGCCGACGACGTTCAGGAGTTCATCATGGTCCTGCGACGCCTCGAAGGCATCGAGATGCTGGATGGCCCGCCGCGGAAGCTGCTCCGCGACCGCAACGGCGGGACCGAGAAGAACGGCGAGCGCGAGGCACAGGCGGGCGCGCATGACCCTCACTTCCCTTCGATGTCGAGCGTGGTGTGGAAGTTCGACGGCGACCAGAAGAACCGCCGCAGAAAACACTCCGCGTCGCCAGCCCGCTCGACAATCTTCATCCGCTGTTCGCCGTCGACACCCGACGCCACCACCAGCAGCTTGTGCGACCCCTTGACGATGGTGAACTCGAATGGTGCGGTGCCATCCGATTCGCCGGCGTAGAACAACTGCACCAGGCTGGCCGGCTTCCCATCGTCTGGCACGAGATCGACGCATACCTTCTGTCCGGCCTTCCCGACGAACACGCCGTCAGACTTTCGCCTCTTCAGGTTGCAGTCCATGGATGCCCTCCCGTCCATGAGACGGACCGGGCACGATGTTTCGGTGCGCACGCGAGACGCCGCCGGAAAAACGCACATGCGGCCGTCTCAGCGCGTGTGGTAGACGCGCGGCCGATGCTCGTGGAGCGGTGTTCATCGTGCGCGTCGAAGGAGGGGTGATGTTGCGCTGCACGTCTGTCGCACTGCTGCTCGTTGGCCTGTCGATCACACCGGTGCCGCTGCATGCGCAGACGGGCGCCTCGGCACGCTGCTACTCCGAACAACCAGTACGCAGCTGGACCGACCTCCGGGTCATCACTTCCTGCGTGGACAAAGGTGAGACGCACCTCACCACCACGACGACCTCGGCAACCGGCCGGATTGTCGTGCTCGTTCGTGGGCTGAACGAGTATCGCCGGCTGTTCGACGACCCGGAGTCACGGATGGATGGGCGGTGGGATCCGTCGAAGCTGATCCTTTACGTCGACGATCGTCCGGTGCCGCAGTTCACCGGCACGCTGCCCGCGATCGGACACTCGCACGTCACCTTCGACCTGGCCGATCTCGCGTATCGCAAGGGCGCGCATCCCGACAGTGTCGCTGCCTGGAAGGTGCTGCTCACCGACGGCTTCCGTGATCGGCGGATGGCACTGAGCGTCGGCTTTGGCACTGGTGGCCCGCTGCCGTCCGATGTGAAGGGATTCGAAGTGGATGCGATTCAGACCGGCTGGCTGGTGAGCTGGGGCGTCTTCGTGGCGCTGCTGTTCGCCCTGCTGGTGGTCGCCGGACGCCGCAGCGACATGCTGCGGGTGCCCGGTCCGTTGGCGCCCGGACAACCTGCGAACACGCGCAAGGCCTACGGCCTGGCACGGTTACAGATGGCGGCGTGGTTCTTCGTCGTGCTTGTCTCTTTCGTGTTCATCTACGTGGTGACCAATTCGCTCGACTCACTGACGCCGACGGTGATTGGGCTGATGGGGATCAGCGCCGCCACCGGCCTGGCCGCCACCGTCATCGATCATCCGGACACCGCGCCGGCGACGCAGGGCTTCCTGACCGACATCCTGCAGGAAGGCACCGGCGCGAGCCTGCCGCGCCTGCAGATGGCCGTCTGGACCATCGTCCTGATCTTGATCTTCGGACGCGCCATCTCCCGCACGCTGGTGATGCCGGAGTTCAGCGCCACGCTGCTCGGCCTGATGGGGATCAGCGGCGGCACATACGTCGGGTTCAAGTTGCCTGATGGCAAGCCGTGAGTGCGAGTGCGGACGAAGCCGCGCCTATCTGCAGACGGTGAGGTGCTGCCGAGAAAGATCGGCGACGTTCTGCATGCACGTCGCCAGCCAGCGATCGAGTCCCGCGACGCGCCAGTCGTCGTCGAAGGCGAGGAGCGACGCGCGCCCGCCACGAGCCGCCAGCCATCGTGCGGCCAGCGACGGCAGCACGCTGGTGCCCGGCGTCGTGACGATCAGATCGACCGGCGGCATCTGCCACGACGACTCCTTCCAGTCGTCAGCGAGCTCCCCGGCGATCACGAAGCACGTGAGCGACGGCTGCAGGCGCGCCGCCATGCGATTGGACTCGACGATCGTCACGTAGCCCTGCGCCGCCAGATCGGCGACGACCCGATCGGCAACATCGAGGTGCGCATCCGGACACCGGCACAGCAGCGCGCGACGGGCGCCAGCGATCAGACATCGCCCAGTGGAGGATTCGCGGGTCGCCTGTCGATCGTCGAGCACCACCGCCTCCGCGCCGTGGCGATGCTGCGACACCTTCACGGTGGCGACCGGCGCCGGCGCCAGCGCCTTGACGAGTTCGACAACGAGCGCCGTCTTGCCGACGCCGCGACTGTGTCCGCCGACGACGATGATCGGGGCCGCCGCCCCTCGGAGATCGAGGGCTTGGAGGGATGGGGCGATCACATGTCGCACGCGAACTCTCCACCATCCTCGGCCGGCTCGGGTTGAATCACCAGCAGCTGGCGCGGACCGGGGCGCGGGCCCACGCGATCGGCAAGGATGCGCGACGCCATCTGCAGGTAGCCCGCCGGCGCATCGGCAAGGATCGTCGCCAGCCGCTCGGCGTACATCGCCAGGTGGCCAATACGGAAGTCACGTGCCGCCGCGGCGGTGATCGCCTTGTGCTCCTCGTTGCCCTCGATCAACGCATACGCGCGCTTGAGATTGAGGAAGGCGAGGAAGCCGCTCTCCACCGCAATGTGATCGGGCGACTCGGTGATGGCAGGTTGATACCCGAACGCACCGTAGAAGCCGGTGAGCGACGACATCAACGAACCGAGTTCCATCGTGGCGTGATAGCTCACCTCGCGCGGCGGCGCCGGACCGCCGGGGCCGAAGATGGAGTGATACAAACCCTCCGACGCTTCTTCCACGGCCAGGCGCGCGGCCTCCACCAGCGGCGCGTCGCCGAGTTCGCGCGACAGCGCCGCGATGTCCCGACGCCACGCCTCCGACGGACACTCGAACAGCCGCGCCAGCAGGCGCCATGCCGCCGCATCACGGAGCGCGTCGCCAACCACGGGATCGATGGCATCAGCCGCCGTCGTCATGTCCGCCCCTGCAGTCGAAGGCCAATCCAGCCGCTGCGCATCTTGCGCCCGCCGGCTTCCTTGACCGAACCTTCCCACACGGCCACCGCCACCTGCGTGCGCCCGCTGGGCGACAAGCCCTCCGGCGTCGGCCGCACGATCACCACCGACCAGCCCGTCGGCGTCCGCACGCCCTTGCCGCGGGCTGCTTTCGCCGCCGCGGCTCCCGAGAGCGAGCCCGGACCTTCGGCGACGAGATCTTCCACGGCTGATGTGCGCGGACCGCCGCGACGATTGCCGGCCACATCCGCCGGCGCGTAGCGCGACGCCATCTGCTTCTGCGCATCCGAGCCGGCCTCGAGTGACGGCGCCTCGAACGGATAGTGATCAACGGTCGCGTTGGGATAGAGATCCGTGATCGCCGTACCGCGGCCGTCGACCGTGGCCTGCCAGTCGGCACGCCAGTAGGCGATCTGCACGCTCTTCCCCACCTGCCCCATCTGCGGATCGGGCGCGTTGGGATCGGCAGCGGCCGGCACCTGCACCGCGCAGCCGTCGACAAAGCGTCCGTTGCCCGGCAGATCATCGAGCGAGGCGTCGTTCCATTCGAGACGGAACGCCACTTCGTTGGCCGAGGCAATGGCGCGCACGCGCACCTCGGTGGTCGAGGCTTCCATCAGCCGCGGCTCCACCAGGTCCTGCAGCAACAGCCGTTCGACGTGTTCGGGCGCGTCATTCCACGCCGCGTCGCCCGGCAACTCGGGCACGGCGGCGGCCGGCGCGGCGACGACGTCCGGCGTCGATTCGACGCTTCGGCTGCAGCCGGCGGCGCCGACGCTCACCAGCACCGCAAGGCTACTTGTCAGCAACATCTGTCGCATGGCATTTCCCCTCTACGGGCAGTTGGACCGCATGATCTGGTAGACCTTGTCGAAGCCGGCGCGCACGTGCACCGGCTCCTTCAGCGGCACGCGCACCAGCGTCGTCCCGCGATCGTCGACGCCCGCCACTTCTTCGCCCTTGCGCACCCACCGCGTCATCACCGACTCGGTGGAGCCGAACAGACTCAGTAGCCCGGCGAGATCCGAATCGTTGGCCGCATTGCGGTAGGCCGCGATCGCCGCGTCCACGCCAGGACCGAACATCTGCCGCAGGAACGCCGGCGGCACGTGGATCGGCGGGATGTAATAGACGTTCGGCTCGAGACCGTACTGCGGATACAGCGGCAGCGCGATCTTGCGCACGTGCACCAGGTAGTCGATCGGGTTGTCCGCGCGTGCGTTCTCCGGCTTCGAGATGTAGCCGGCCATCCGGATCTTGCCGATGCAGTTGACGAAGCACTGCGGCTGCAGACCGACTTCCATCTTCGGATAACACGCGATGCACTTCTCCGACGTGCCCGTCATCGGGTTGAAGAACACCTTCTTGTACGGGCAGCCTTTCACGCACTCCTGATAGCCACGGCAGCGGCCCTGATCGACAAGGACGATGCCGTCTTCGGGACGTTTGTAGATCGAGCCGCGCGGGCACGAGGCCAGGCACGCCGGATACGTGCAGTGATTGCAGATGCGCGCCAGGTAGTAGAACCACGCCATGTGCGGCAGCGACAGGCTCATGCCGGCATCGACAGCGCCGGCGCAGTCGTCTTCGCCGACGTTGGGATAGGCGTAGTCTTCGCCTTCGGGCCGCCACGACAGCACGCGTTCACCGGCCTTTGCCGACTCGAAGATCGTCTGGCCCGTGTAGGTGTTGCCCTTCCAGCTACCGCCCTCGAGCATGTCGAGCAGCTTCAGGTCCCAGGCCAGCGGATACGATCCGTACGGCTTGGTCTCGACGTTGTTCCAGAGCATGTACTCCTGGCCCTTGCCCGACGTCCATGTCGTCTTGCAGGCCAGCGTGCACGTCTGACAGGCGATGCACTTGTTGGTGTCGAAGACCGCGGCGAACTGCTTCTGCGGACGACTCTCCGGGTACCAGTAAGACATCTCCCGGCCGATCTGCCAGTTGTGGACACGGGCCATCGCTACTGCTCCTTCCGGAAGAACTCACCGGCGAGATATCGCTTCATGACGTCGGATTCGTTGCGCGGCCGGATGCCGAGCGCGACCGGGCGCCAGACGCCCTGGCGATCGATGCCGCCAGGTTCTGCTTTCGAGATCTTGACGAACGCTTCACGCGGCGCGCCGGTCGGACAGTGCACGTCGGGCAGGAAACCCTTGCCGATGCCCTGACCGAACATCTCCTTGCGCACGAGCGAATCGGTCATCCATGTCGGCTTCAGCCAGCCGCGGGTCGCGGACTGGTGCGAGCCCGAGCGGAACATCGCCTGGAACTTCGTGCGCGGGTTCTTCGCCAGGCCGTCCTTGCGCGTCTTCGCGCCTTCCACCGAACCCGGCGTGGCGCCGTACATGTTGAACCACATGCGCGTCACTCCTCGCGGCGTGCCCGGGTAGTAGCGCGCGCGACACATCAGCCGCGCGAACTCCATGTCCTTCGCGTTCTTCTGCCAGCCGCGGAACGGCCGATCTTCCGGATCCGGATCGATCCACACGTAGTCGCCGTCCTGGATGCCCAGTTCCTTCGCGTCGTTCGGGTTGATGTCGACGTAGCCTTCGGTGACGAAGGGACTGCGCTTGTCGCGACGGTAGATGTCGCCGAACGGACCGAAGAGCACCGCGTTCATGTCGGTGTCGATCGGCGTCGTGTGCGAACCGTGGCGATACTTCGGCGTGTGGAAGATGAACTTGTAGCCCTGCTTCGCCAGCGGGTGCTGCGTGTTCTTCGCCTCGGCCCACGTCAGCACGACGTTGCGGCCGCAGCGCACCTCGCACGACAGATCGGTTCTGGCCACGCCGTAGTCTTCCGGTCCCTTCGGCCTGAGCGCCTCGTGCTTCGGCGCGACGATGACGTTGGGTTCGTGGAAGGTGGAGTCCACCGGCTCGCGGTGCACGGGCAGATTCTCGCCCGCTTCGATGAACTCGTCTTCCTCGCGATAGAACTCGAGGCGGCCGGTCTTGGTGTACCACGGCGTCGAATCCGCCAACTGGTCGTAGCCCACCACCTTGGGCGTGGTGCGCGAGTTCATGAGCGCCGGCACGCCCTCACGCGCCTTGGCTTCGAGGTCCGTGAACCGGTAACCCCTGGTGTTGGTGGAGGCGTCGAGCACGCGCTGCAGGTAGACGTCGGTGCGGTTCTCGCGCACGAACTTCCACATGTCGTTGAAGCGCTGATCGCCGGTGATCTCGGCCAGCTTCGACGCCACCAGTGCCTGCACCTCGATGTCGCCGATGGTGTTGAAGATGCGCGGCACCGGCGTCTTCGGAAAGACGATGAGGAACGGGTTGGTCACCGACGCCGTCATGTCCGGATGCTTCAGCTCGGCCCACGAGTCGACGCCAAAGACGACGTCGGCCCACTCGCACGAGCCGCTCCACCACCATTCGTGGACGGCAATCATCTCCATCCGCGGCAGCGCATTGACGACGGTGTTGTAGTGCCACTTGACGTTGCCGAGGATCGAGTTGGCGTTGGCGAACCACATCACCTTCGTCGGCGTCGGCATGTGCGTCGAGCCGGTGAGCAGCCGGTTGCCGACGCGCAGCGGATGGTCCTCGTGGTTGTAGAAGTGCGCCGACTCGGCGCGCCAATACTGCCGCGGGCGTGACGGCTTCGCCGGGTCGAGTTCGATGTCGAACGGGTTCTCGTTGATGTACTGCGGGCAGCCGTTGAAGAGCGCCGTGCGGTAGTTGCCGGCGTACGACCCGACGTTGCCGCCGATCTTGCCGACGTTGCCGGTGAGCGCCGCCAGCAGGAAGAGGTCGCG
>JADZCY010000028.1 GCA_020851325.1 Acidobacteriota bacterium
ATTCTCGAACGCGTCGAGCGCGAGTCGTTCACGGCGCCGCATCTGGCCGCGCAGATCGAGCGCCTGCGCGCGTCGGGACACGATCCGGTGGCGGAAGTGCGGTCGCTGTCGTTGATGGCGGACCTGCTGGCCTCGCGTCACAGTCCGTTCTTCGGGCCGATTTCGACGCTGCTGTTCTGGGCCTCGCATCTCGCGTTCGCGGTGGAACGCTGGCGCCGGCGCGTCGGTCCGGCCGTCGCCGGCTGGCTGGATGCCTTGTCGGAACTGGAAGCGTTGTCCGCGCTGGCCGGCTACACGGCGGAGCATCCCGGCGATCCGTTTCCCTCGCTCATCGACGATGCCGCGCACGCCGAGGTGCGCGCGGTGGCCCTGGCGCATCCGCTGCTGCCGCCGGAGACGGCCGTCGCCAACGACATCGCGCTCGGCGGCGCGTCGCCGGCGCTGCTGCTGGTCAGTGGCTCCAACATGGCCGGCAAGAGCACGCTGCTGCGCGCCCTTGGCATCAACGTGGTGCTGGCCCAAGCCGGCGCGCCTGTCCGTGCCGCGTCGATGACGCTGACGCCGCTCGCCGTCGGCGCGACGCTGCGGATTCAGGACTCGCTTCAAGCTGGCCGGTCGCGCTTCTTCGCCGAGATCACGCGCCTGCAACAGGTGGTCGCCCTCGCCTCCGCCTCCGCGCTCCGCGCTTCGGCGAGACTTACGTCCGCGCCTGTCAGCACCCTTCAGCACCCCTCAGCACTTGTCAGCACCCTTCAGCACCCCTCAGCACCTGTCAGCACCCCTCAGCACCCCTCAGCACCTGTCCCCGTGCTGTTCCTGCTCGACGAACTCCTCGCCGGCACCAATTCCCACGACCGCCGCCACGGCGCCGAAGCGATCCTGCGCGGCCTGCTCGACCTCGGCGCCATCGGCCTGGCGACGACGCACGATCTGGCGCTGACGCAGCTTGCCGACGCCCTCGCCCCGCGCGCCGCCAACGTTCATCTCGAAGATCAGTTCATCGACGGGCAACTCCACTTCGACTACCGCCTCCGCCCCGGCGTCGTGCAAGGCAGCAACGCGCTGGCACTCATGCGCTCAGTAGGTTTGGACGTGTGACAGACATTGGCAATCAGCGATCCGAATCACCAATCGCCAATCACTCATTCGTCAACAATCGCCAATCCCCCGATCCGTCGATCATCCCTGCCGCCTCCCGTCTCCTGTTACCATTTGCCTGCGATGGACTACGAAAAACTCGGCGTCTTCTATCTCGGTCGCGTGCTCGATCGCGAGACGCGGCAGCGCACGCCCGCGCCTGTCCTGTACGACTCGTCCGACCTCGTCACGCATGCCGTGATCGTCGGCATGACCGGCAGCGGCAAGACCGGGCTCGGCATCGGGCTGATCGAAGAAGCGGCGATCGACGGCGTGCCGGTACTGGCGATCGATCCGAAGGGCGACCTCGCCAACCTGCTGCTGACGTTTCCCGGCCTGTCGGGCGCCGAGTTCGCGCCGTGGGTGAATCAGGACGAAGCGCGCGCCGCCGGACACAGCACCGAGCAGTACGGCGACGCCGAAGCGGCGAAGTGGAAGCAAGGGCTCGCCGACTGGGATCAGACCGGCGATCGCATTGCGCGGTTGAAGGCGGCGGCCGACTTCACGGTGTACACGCCGGGTTCCACCGCCGGCCGTCCCATCTCCATCATGAAGTCGTTCGCGGCGCCACCGGCCGCGATCGTCGAGGATCCGGACCTGCTCGGTGACCAGGTGGCGACGGCGGCGACGAGCGTGTTGACGCTGGCCGGCATCGAGGCCGAGCCGCTCCGCAGTCGCGAACACATCCTGATCTCCACGCTCTTCACCGAGTCGTGGAAGGCCGGGCGCGATCTCGACATGTCGAGCCTGATTGCCGCGGTGCAGCAGCCGCCGGTGACGCGTGTCGGCGTCATGGACCTCGAGACGTTCTTCCCCGCCAAGGACCGCTTCGCGCTGGCGATGCGGCTCAATCAGATCCTGGCCGCGCCCAACTTCGGCGCGTGGCTGCAGGGCGACACGCTCGACCTGCAGTCGCTGCTCTACACCGCCGAGGGCAAGCCGCGCGTCGCCGTGATCTCGATCGCGCACCTCGACGATCAGGAGCGGATGTTCTTCGTCTCGCTGCTGCTGAACGAACTCGTCGGCTGGATGCGGGCGCAGCGCGGCACCACCAGCCTCCGCGCGCTCGTCTACTTCGACGAGATCTTCGGCTTCCTGCCGCCGGTGGCGAATCCGCCATCGAAGGCGCCGCTGCTGAAGCTGCTGAAGCAGGCGCGCGCGTTCGGCGTCGGCCTCACGCTGGCGACGCAGAATCCGGTGGACCTGGACTACAAGGCGCTCTCCAACTGCGGCACATGGATGCTCGGCCGCCTGCAGACCGAACGCGACAAGGCGCGCGTCCTCGACGGCCTCGAAGGCGTCGCCGCCAGCGCCGGTGAAGGCTTCGACCGCGCCGGTCTCGACCAGTTGCTCTCGTCGCTGGGCAAGCGCATCTTCCTGCTGCACAACGTCCACGACAAACGCCCGACGCTGTTCGAAACCCGCTGGACGATGTCGTACCTCCGAGGCCCGATGGGACGAGACGAGTTGAAGCGGCTGGCCGCATCCTCCTCCGCGCTTCGCGCTACGGAGGACAAGTCCTCGTGGGCACCATCGTCTGCATCCTCCTCCGCGCTTCGCGCTACGGAGGACAAGTCCTCGTGGGCACCATCGTCTGCATCCTCCTCCGTGCTTCGCGCTACGGAGGACAAGCCCTCGCGGGCACCCTCGTCCGCCCCGCCGTTTCTTCCTCC
>JADZCY010000029.1 GCA_020851325.1 Acidobacteriota bacterium
CTCGAACCCGTCCGCAAGCGCCCCGGCATGTACATCGGCGGCGTCGGCGCGTCCGGCCTGCATCACCTGGTCTGGGAAGTCCTCGACAACTCCATCGACGAGGCGATGAATGGCCACGCCTCGAACATCCGCGTCACGCTGCACGAGGATGGCTCGTCGATCACCATCGAAGACGATGGGCGCGGCATCCCGGTGGATGTGCACCCGAAGACGAAGAAGAGTGCGCTCGAGCTGATCTTCACCGTGCTCCACGCCGGCGGCAAGTTCGAAGCCGGCAACTACAAGACGGCCGGCGGCCTGCACGGCGTCGGCGCCAGCGTCGTCAATGCGCTGTCGCGCGAGTTGACGGCCACCGTGCGTCGCGACGGCGCGCAGTGGGAACTGGCGTTCAATTACGGCAAGCCGCAGGGCGCGTTGAAGAAGGTGGGCGCGGCGCGCGGCAGCGGCACGACGGTGTTCTTCCGGCCCGACCCGACGATCTTCCCGAAGGTGGAATTCGACGCGCAGACGATCCGCGAGCGGCTGGAGGTGGCGAGCTACCTGCACCGCGGCGTCAAGGTGACGTTCGAAGAGGAAAGCACCGGACGCAAGGACGTCTTCCAGCACGCCGAAGGCATCGTCGACTATCTGAAAAAGATCGTCAGTGAGCGTGAGGCGAAGCCGGTGCACGACGCGCCGTTCGTGCTCGAGAAGGAGAACGGCCTCAAGATCGAGCTGTCGCTGCAGTGGACAGAATCCACCGACGAACACCTGCGCAGCTACGTCAACGGCATTCCCACCGGCAGCGGCGGCACGCACGAAAACGGCCTGCGCGCCGGCATCGGCAAGGCGGTGCGCAACTACATCGAGACGCACAACCTGTCGCCGAAGGGCGTGACACTCACCGCCGACGACATCCGCGAGGGCACCACCGGTGTGCTGTCGGTGTTCATCGCCGAGCCGCAGTTCCAGGGGCAGACGAAGGATCGTCTCAACAACCCCGAAGTGCTGTCGGCCGTGGACGGCATGGTGCGGCCGGCGCTCGAGCAGTGGCTGAACCACAACCAGTCCGTCGCCGAAGCGATCGTCGCGCGCATCATCCTCGCTGCACGCGCGCGCGAAGCCAGCCGCGCCGCGCAGCAGGAAGTGGTGCGCAAGGGACCGACGGTGGGTCGCGTCAACCTGCCCGGCAAACTCTCGGACTGCACCAACCCCGGTTCCATCACCAGCGAGATCTTCATCGTCGAAGGTGATTCGGCAGGTGGGTCGGCCAAGCAGGGCCGCGACCGCGCGCGTCAGGCGATTCTGCCGCTGCGTGGCAAGGTGCTGAACACCGAAGGCGTGTCGACGGCGAAGGTGCTGGAGAACAAGGAACTCTCCGATCTGGTCACCGCGCTCGGCTGCGGCGTCGGCAAGAACTTCGACATCGCGCGCATGCGCTACGGCAAGGTGATCCTGCTCGCCGACGCGGATTCCGACGGGCATCACATCTCGACGCTGTTGCTGACGTTCCTTTACCGCCACCTGCCGCAGTTGATCCAGGCCGGCCGCGTCTATCTGGCGCAGCCGCCGCTCTACCGCATCGACATCGCCAAGGACACGTTCTGGGCGCTGGACGATGCGCAGAAGGACCAGATCGTGAAGTTGAAGGCGGGGCGATCGACGCCGGAGATTACGCGCTTCAAGGGTCTTGGCGAGATGATGCCGAAGGTGCTGTGGGAAACGACGCTCAACCCGCGCACGCGGCGCCTGCTGAAGGTGCAGATCGCCGATCAGCTCGTCACCGACCGCGTCATCAACGAACTGATGGGGAAGGACGCGTCGGCGCGGTTCCGCTTCATCATGGAACGCGCCGAAGACGCGGGAGAGATCGACGTCTAGCTGCGCCTTGCCGGGGCTGCTCTTTGATCGGGACGGAATGTCTATCGGGACGGAGCGGCTTACGGGAGCGCCGGGGCCTCAGTCCCGTCGGGAGGCGGCAAGCCCTTCGACTGCGCTCAGGGCGAGCGGGAGGCCCTTCGACTCGCCTCGGCCACAGTCGTGGGGCTTCGCTCAGGGCATGCGGGAGGCGGGCGAAGCAGATGCCCGTTCCGACTGCCTCACCTGTAGAGCGTGACGAAGCCGAGCGCTTCGAGGCGGCGGAAGTCGTCGTCTCGTGACCAGATCAGGGTTTGCTCACCGGCGGCCAGTGCGCCGATCAGCAGATCGACCACGCTGAATCGTTCGCCCTGTTCGCCGGCGCGGGCGGTCCACTTGTCGACGGTGTGCCAGGTCTGGTCGGTGGGGTAGAGCAGCGGCAACGCCGCCAGGGTTCTTGCCAGCTTGTCGCGGGTGCGGCCGCCGGTGCCGATCAGCAGTTCCGTGCGCACCGGCACGGGCAGCGCCACCAGGTCGGCGTCCATCAGCCCGCGCAGAATGCCGGCTTCCTCGGAGCCTTCCTGGCGGAGCGCCGCCACCCAGACGGACGTGTCGACGGCAATCACCGGCCGGCCCGGCGCTCGCGCAGGTAGTTCAGGTCGACGTCAACCTCCGTCGTGCCGAACATCGACTTCAATTCTTCGAGCCGCTTTCGGCGGATCAATTCACGGAGCGCGTAGATGACGGTCTCGGTCTTCGACTTCAAGCCGGCCACCTCGCGCGCCTCGTCGACGAGGTCCGGCGGGAGAATCATGGTGGTGCGCATATCCGAGACATTAAAACGTATGCATCACTGATGTCAAATACGTGCATTACCAAGGCTGCATCGGTATGGATCTGCCGGCCGAGACCGCTGCCGGCGGAACGTGACTGCCGTAGAATCGGCCCATGCGCCTGATGCGACTTGGCCTTGTTCTCGTTTTGTTCCTGTTGCTGACGGCTGCTGGTGCGACCGCGCAAGGAACACCTCCGGCGCCTGTGCTGAATCCGCCAGGCATCAATGGCCACCAGGTTCGGCTCACATGGACGCCCAGCGGAATCGCCGCCCGATATCGCCTCGAGGCAGGGAGCGCGCCGGGACAAAACAACCTGGTGGTCGTCGAACAGGATCAACCGAGTTTTCGCGGTGACCTGATTCCTGTCGGCACGTATTACGTTCGCGTCCGCACGATCGTCGGCGCCAGCGTCAGTCTGCCGTCGAATGAGGTCGTCGTGTCGATCACGGGTTGTTCCGGGCCTCCGGTCCCCGAGATATCCGGCTCGTCGTCGGGTCAGGATGTCGTGGTGATGTGGGAAGACCCGCGGCTGACCGGCTGCGCCGCCGACTACGCGATGATCGAAGCGGGCCGCTCGCCCGGCGCGACGGACGTCGGACGGTTTCCGTTCAGCGGTACTCAGCAGGTGCAGTTTCGGAGTGTGCCTGAGGGCGAGTATTACGTCCGCGTACGCTTCGTTCACAACGGCGTGCCTGGCCCGGCCTCTGCCGAGTTGCATCTGATCACGGAGTGCGTGCCGCCTCCCGATCTGCTCGATTTTCGCGCCGAAGCGGTCGGAAACGCCGCGCGCTTCGACTGGCGGTATGGCGTCGAGCGATTCGGCGCCGGCTTCACGCTTTCGCTCGAAGCGGGCTCGTCACCGGGTGCCGCTGATCTGGCGACCATGGCGGTGCCGCGCGATGGCAATCCGGGTTACCACGTCGCCGGCGTTGCCGGGAACTTCTTCACCCGCCTCCGCGCGGTGAATGCCTGCGGTATGTCCGTCTCGAGCGAAGCCGCGATCACGCTGACCAGCGCCTGCATCGCGCCCGGACCGGTGCCGTTCATCACGGCGACAAACAGCAATGGCCGGATGTTCATCGAGTGGGAGTCGGCCGCCGTGCCCGGCCTGGCCAGCGCTTACACCGTCAATGTCGGTTCCGCACCGGGGCAGTCCGATCTGGCTCGTCTGGTTGTGGATGGACGCCTGTCGAATGCGAGCGGACCATTTGGTCACACGTATCGGCAGACGATCGACGGCATCAGCTCCAGTCCGACCTATGTCAGCGTCACGCCAGCGAATGCGTGCGGCGCCGGCCCCCGCTCGTTCGAGTTGCACGTGGGCACATGCGGCGGCAGTCCGCCGATGTCGTTGCAGGTGTCGACCGAAGCGGCGCAAACGCGCCTGACGTGGACCAGGGAGGACGTCGGGTTCGACCGCGACATCCAGTTGGAGGTCGGTCATGCCCTCTACTCTTCAGACGTGCTGAATCAGACGGTTCGGAGCACGTACACCAACTATTCGATGTTGCTCGACTTGCCGCCCGGCCGTTATTTCGCACGCGCACGTTACATCACGAGTTGTGGCCCTGCTGCTCCATCACGCGAAGTGATGTTCGTCGTCGCTCCATAGGCGCTGAGAGGTGCTTCGCTGCGATACGATCGGCGTATGAGCATCGACCGCACACCGCAGCCGGACAACGACCCGACCGAGCAGCCGAGCCTGATGGCGCGGTGGCGTGAGTTCTGGAACGGCTACTGGCGCTCGCCGCACGGTTGTTGAGGGATGGATCCAGTGGCCTGGGACCAGGCCGCACGCTTGAAGGAACGAACCGAAGGCCGCGCCCCGACCGGGCCGCGGAAGCCGCTGCCCTTCTGGACGCAGCGCTATCCCGGCGACTGCGGCGACTGAGCGCTGCACGGGCGGCTTGAGGGTCTGGGGCATTGACGGATTGACGAATCGGGGGATCGGGCAATTGTTGTCGATTGGCAATTGCCAATCGCCCTATTCGGCCATTCTCGATCGCCAATTGACAACAATCGCGCAATCCCCGATTCGTCAATCACCCGATGCCATCTTCCCCCCGTGCTCCTTCAGCAGCTCGCGCAGCACCGAGCGGTGGCAGTGCGATTCGTCCTCGCAGTAGCAGCCGACGGAGAGGTTCGTCTGATGCGAGAGCGCCGCGAGCAGCGTCAGCAACCGCTGCGGCTCGGGCTTGTGCATCTCGGCGCGGTAGTGCCGCACGAACGCGTTCGATTCACGCGGAGTCGTCGCGGCAAGGGCCCGCTTGACCAGCGCATCCGACGGCGACAGTTCCGGCAGCCACACGTCATAGAAGTCGCGCGATGCGAACTCGGCCTTCGGCACCCCACGCGGCGGCCGCCGCACGGTGCCAATACGAAGTCCTTCACCACGCGCGCGAGGCGTGCCGAGCCGGACGATCGCAATAGCCATGTCTGCTCCCTCGAGTGCAGGTGGCGGGAGGCGGGAGGCGGGAGACCCTTCGACTGCGCTCAGGGCGAGCGGGAGGCGGAGAGACCCTTCGACCCGTCGTCGCTCCCGGACGAATGCCAGTCCCGAAAACCGCAGACCATCCCGCATCCCGCCGCCGCGCGGCTCACTGCACCCGTCGGCACCTTTCAGCACCTCTCAGCACCTTTCAGCACCTTTCAGCACCTCTCAGCACCTTTCAGCACCTTTCAGCACCTCTCAGCACCCTTCAGCACCTTTCCTGCTACCCCTTCACGCCCTCCGCCTGCTCGAACCACGCCCAGAACGGATCCGCGAGATCGCGCGTCGCCATGGCGTGGGCCGGCAAGCCCGTGTCGTCGAGCGGCCAGGCCTGCGCTTCGGCCTGCAGCAGCAGGAACACGGCACGCACTTCGTCCAGGTCCCAGCGTTGCCGCGCCGCCATCACGCGCGCCTGGAACGGCGGATCGGGCTGCGGATCGAAATCGTAGGCGTCCAGTTCCGCCAGCGCCGCGAGGATGCGATCACGCCGCTCCGGCAGCGGCAACGACGCCAGCGTGTCACCCGGCATCGCGCGACCCAGAACGAATTCCTGCGCGCCCATGCCGAAGGGAAACTCGAGACGCGCCGCCCCGTCCGCGATCGGGAGTCCACCGCAGTAACGCAGCGGCACGATGGTGAGTCCGGCCTTGACCGCGAGGTCCGCCCACACCGCACTCACCGTGGTCACCGGCTGACGCCCGCGCGTGGCCCGCGTGCCTTCCACGTGCACCATCAACGATCGCTCGCCGCTGCGCACCGCCTGCGCCATTTCGGCCAGCCGTTCCAGCATGTCCTGCTGGCGATCGCGATCCACATACAGGATCGCCGGGCCGTGGCGATCGTCGTTCAGCCCCATCGCAAGTCGACCGACCCAGGTGTCCTGATGTTCCGTCTTGGCCAGCGTGAGCAGCGGCCGCCCAATCACCGGCGGCAACACCGTGCCGGCAATCACCGACTCCACCGCCACCTGATGATTGGCGAGCAGCAGCAGCGGCTTGCCGTGCAGACGATGGATGGCCTCGGGGTCGAGCGCGCGCACGCCGCGCACGAAGCGTCGCGACGCGGCGAGGAACAACGCCTGCAGCTGCGGCACGCCGCTCTGCCAGCCGCGCTCGCGCCACCACGCGCCGACCGCGTCCACATCCATCCGCGGCCGATCGTGATCGCGAACCACGGCACGACGCGCGTCGTGTTCCACCGTCACGGCATAGTCGAGCAGCGGCAACGCCGCCGTCGTCACGTGCCCATCGTCTGCGACGTCGATGGCGCGCGGATGCACACGCAACGTGGCAGCGGCATGCTCGCGTGCGGCGACAGCCGGCAGCAGATCCGCGCCGTCGGGCAGTCCATACAACGTGCGCACCGTGCCGGGCAGCCAGTCGGCGGTCATCAGGTCACCGGCGGTGAGCGTCGTCCCTTCCGCAGTCTGATCGCTGAGTCGCGCACCGGGGACGAACACGCCGTCACGCAGGAAGGCGCGGCGATCCGCGGCGGGCAGTTGTCCCAGGCGTGTGGCCGGGAAGCAGGCTTCGACGAGCGTCAGTTCGGCCCACACCTGACCGTCGCGAATGAACTGCGCATGAATACGCGGGAAGCGCGCCGAGCCCCGCACGTCGGCGGGGCGCACGCGCACTTCAACCGTGGTGGAAGCAGTGGGGTCGCCGTCGTTCAATCGCGGACCGCGTCGCTCCCACACGCGGAAGCGCTCGACGTGCGCGGGATAGGCGACCTGTCCCGGTTCGACTTCCGGGAACCACGTTTGCATTGCGTCGTGCGGCACGCCGTGCAGCCCGGTGTCGAGCACGATGTGCGAGATGCGTTCGCGCGCGTCAGCCTCCGCATCGAGGCGGACGACGAGGTCCGCGCCCGCGGCACTGCGGCGTCCGGAGACCACGCGGTGGTAGGCCGGGCCATGGAACATCGCGCCGCTCGCGTAAGGATCGTCGAGAGCAGGCGCGTCGGCGAGTAGTGCCGGCACCGGCGCCGGTGGGGCACCCGCGTCGAACACGAGCTGTCCTTCAGCGAGGAGCGTCGTGCCTTCGGTGACAAGGAAGGCTTGGGGCTTGGGGCTTGGGGCTTGGGGAAGAACGTTCGTCTCGATCGCGATCGTCTTCGCCTGATCGAGCACGAGCCAGCGGCGCAGCACGAGATCATCGACGCCGACGGCGTCGGGCGCGGCGTCGAGCACCAGGCTCACCATCGCCATCCCCGGCAGCACCGGCGCGGCAAAGGTCGGCCGATGATCGTTCCACCACGGCTGCGTCGCCGGATCGATCCGCACGCGACGCGTCCGCGGCTGCGGCGTGGTCGCGTCGAAGCTCACCGTGAGTCCGCGCAGGTTGTAGATGCGGCGGCCGTCCACCCACACCGAACCCTGCGCGCGCACGGTCCAGCGCGTCGGCGTCTTCTCGATGGCGTCGGCAAACAGCGTCAGCGATACGAGCCGGCTTTCCGGCAATACCTGACCGCGGAACGTCCACGTGCCCGCGCCGGTGTCGACCATGTCGGCGAACACGCCGCCAGGCAGCGCTTCTGCGGCACCTTCGAGCAGCAGGTGCGCCTGCAGCAACTGCACGAGCGCTTCGACGCCGAGCGATCCCGGCTGCACCGGATCCTGGAAGAAGTGCGCCTTGAAGAACCACTCGTCGGGACGCACGGTCTTCTCACCGCGCAGCGCCGCCTTGCCCTCCGCATCGATGCGTCGCTCGGTCACGCGTTCACACATGCGCACCGACGGCTTCGGCAGACACGCGCGCGCGGCCGGGCCCAGCGTGTCGATCAGATCGACACCGCTTCGCGCCTCGGCCAACTCGCGCTCCGGACCTTCCGCCGGCAACCCCGCCTGACCTTCGAGCGCCGCCTTCGGGAAGAACCCGAACGTCGTCTTCAGCTCGTAGATCGTCTCGCTCTCCACCGTGCAGACGACGTCGAAGCTGACGAGCGTCATGCCGCCGGCACGCGCGAGGGATTTCAGCGTGCTCTTCACCCGCAGACATCCATCGTCCGCACGAACGGCGCGATGGATCACACCGGAGCCATCGAGATTGCGGAAGAACACTTCATCCGCTTCGTGCACCGCGCAGCCGACATACGACGCCAGCCAGCCGCATGGCTGCAGCGCCGCTTCGATCAGCACGCACGACGGCATCTGCCCGGTGGGATGCGCGTCGAAGAACCACGCCGCCGGGTCGATGTCGTATGCCGTCTCCACCGTGACGCCGGCCTGCATGCCGCCGGGCGGTTGACTCAGCGCGGTGACGCGCGAGATGAAGTGATACGGCGGCGCCGGCAGTCGCGGCACGCGACGCGTTGGCGGCAGCACGGCGTAGAGCGCGCCGAAGGCGTCCACCGGGTTGCCGTTCGCGCACGCCAGCAGCGACGCCTGTCCGTAGCGGAAGCCGTCGAATTCGGCCACCGGTTCGCGATCCGGCGCAATCGCCGCCAGTTCACGCGGGCCGAACGGATTATCGGGCGTCAGCCGCAGTGCCATGCGCCGGCAGTGGAACGCGCGAAGACCGTCCACCGTGCACATCAGGTCGGCGATGAGCATCGGCTCGTCGGCGTCGTGTACTTCGCTGACGAACACTTCGTAGGTCAGCGTCTTCGACTTCGGCGTCACCTGGCCGCGGCAGCGCAGCAGGTACGGCAGGCCCTGCACCGGCTCGAAGCGCCAGCCGTCGTGATCGATGGTGTAGCCGAGCGCCGCCATGTAGAACGCCATCGTCTGCAGGCAGCCTTCGAACATCAGCGTGCCGGGCATGCACGGGTCGTTCTTGAAGTGGCCGGGGAAGAACCACTGATCGGGATGGATGTCGAGTGTGGCCCGCATGTAGCCGCGGCCCCACGGTCCACCCTTGACGTCGAGTTCGTCGACGCGATCGAACAGGTGCATCTGTCCGCCGGGAATGCGCGGCGTGCGCGTGTGGCTGGCGGCGCGCACGAACGCCGATCCAAATGCCGACACCACGTCGCCCTTCGCGAAATCCAGCACGCGCGCATCGTCGTAGCTCGACGCGGGTGTGACGCCCGGGCGCGGCGGATCGAGAGGTGCGTCGGCAGCCGGTGCATCCTCCTCCGGATTCCACAGCACGCCGGCGCTCTCCGCGAGTTCCTCGTCGGTGAAGAAGCCGGCCTGCCCCTGACGCACGCTGAGGCGCAGATCACCGCCGGTCCAGCAGTCGTAGTGGAAGAAGAAGAGCCCGATGTCGCCGTGACGCGCGTGGCTGTCAATGTGAATCTCGTAGCGCAGCGTGTCGCCGATACCGGGCAGCCCGCCGTGAAACGTCAACTCGCAGCCGAGCAGGCGATAGACGCGCTCGCCGCGATCCTGCAGGTCGATACCGAGCCACGAGATCAGGAACAGATCCGCCTGACCCGATTCGATCAGGATGCCCGTCGGCATGCGGCCGTCGTGGACGTACCAGGAATCCTCGCGGATGTCGGTTTCCGTCCACACGGTGCCGACCTTCATGCTGGCCGGTTCGCCGACCAGGCCGGTGACGCGATCCGCCAGCAGCAGCGGATCCATCGGCATGCGGACCTGACGACGATGAGAGTCCTGCCTGAGGAAGGCGGGTCCGAAGATCTGGGAGATCTTGCCGCCGGCGTGGATGGCCAACTGCTCGCGCGAAAACGTCGGCGTGCCCGCAGGCGGCATGCCGGGCCAGGCGGTTTCGGTTCGCAGCTCCGCGGCTTCACCAGGGAACCCTGTCGCTCCATTGAGATGCGGCACCGGTTCGGGACCGCGCCGTTCGACCGCGGCCGTGTCAAACGCCGCCGCTGCGGAATCGGGCACTGCGGATTCCACCGCCAGGCCCTCGTCCGTCGCCAGGTGTGCCACGGCGATATGCTGCGCGTACAGCAGCGCCTCCTGCGTGCCCGCGAGGGCCAGCAGGGCGGACGAAGCCAGATCGCTGTCGGTCGTCTCCATCATCACGAACGTCGCGTCGATGTATTCCGGCGCGCGCACTGCCGGTGCGTCCGCGCCAGCCGCATGCATCGGCAGCAGCCGCTCGGGCAGAATCGGCACCAGCGCCGGCGGTGCGGGGAAGCGTAGCACCGGCTTCGGTGACGGATCGAACGCGGGAACGGCGAGGTGTCCGCCGAGATGAATGCCGGGTTCGTTCGTCTGTCGCGCCTCGGGCGGCGGCAGCACGCGCACGCGCTGCATCTCGCTGTTCCACCACGCCGCGTCCACGGCGTGTCCTGCCGCGGCGATCGTCGTCAACGTGTCGGCGAGGTCGCGAATCGAACCCCGCGTGCCGTCGGTGGCCACCGCGGTGTGCGGCTGATTCTCGAGGATGTCGTGAATCCACCCGGTGCAGGCGCCACGCGGTCCGATCTCGAGGAACGTGCGCACGCCGTCGGCGTACGCGCGTGTCACGGTCGGCTTGAACTCCACCATGCTGCGCGCCTGCTCGGTGAGAATCTCGGCGCAGCGATCGGCGGACGGTTGATACACGCCATGAACCGCGTTGGCGTACAGCCGCGGCGA
>JADZCY010000030.1 GCA_020851325.1 Acidobacteriota bacterium
ACCTCGTGAAGGGCAAGCAGATCTACGTCGAAGGCCGTCTGCAGACGCGCCAGTGGGAAAAGGACAACCAGAAGCACTACACCACCGAAATCAAGGCCGACCGCATCGTCCTGCTGGGCGGCGGCGGGCGTGGTGGTGAACGGATGGAGCGCGAGAGCGGCGGCGGTTATCAGGACCCGATGCGCGAACCCGCCACCGTCAGCGACGACGACATCCCTTTCTAGAGCTCATACCGGGACGGTCGCGCGCCGGTGTTGCACCGGCGCTCACGACCGGGAGCGACAACTCTCGGGACGGCCATCGCGGGAGGGAGTGTCGACAGACAGCCCTCTCGCGCGGCCAGCCCAAGGCCTTCAAGCCTCGAGCGCTTCAGAGGCCCAAGCCCTTCAAGCCGTCGAGGGCTCTTCAAGCCGCAAGCCCTCCAAGCCGTTCGTCAACTCCTGCCGTACCGATCCTCCAGCCGCACCACGTCGTCGGTTTCCGGCGTCGACACCTCGAAGATGTCGCTGTCTTCGAGCGCCGTCATGCGGTGAACAGTGGGCGGCGTGACGTGCACGGCGTCGCCGGGCAGCATCTCGCGCTTCGTCAACTCGTCGCCCACCTGCATCTCGAACAGGATCTTGCCGGCGTGGACGAAGATCGTCTCGTCCTTGCGGTTGTGATATTGCAGGCTGAGCGCCTGGCCCTTGTCGATGTGAATGAGCTTGCCGACATAGCGATCGGTCTGCGCCCACCACAGTTCGTAGCCCCAGGGCTTCTCCACTCGTTTCATACGCGCATCATCTCCTGAATCGCGGACCGTTGCCGCGCCGTGGGCCAGGCTGCATCAGCCGCGGCCCGATTCTTCGATCGACGCCGCCAGCGCGTCGAACAGGAACTGCTCCACTTCCTCGGCGGTGGCCAGGCTGAGCGCCTGCCGCGCGACGCGGCGCGCCTCGCCGGTGTCCAGCCCTCGCACCAGTTGCCGTGCCAGCGGGATGGCGCTCGCCGTCATGCTGAACTCCGTCAGCCCGAAGCCGATCAGCAGGCCGATGCAGGCGGGATCCGCCGCCATTTCGCCGCAGAGCGACACCGGCACGTGATGCCGGCGCGCGGCGCGGGCGACGTGGCGGATCAAGCGCAGCATCGCCGGGTGCAGCGGCTCGTAGCGATCCGACACGCGGTCGTCGGTGCGATCGACGGCCAGCGTGTACTGAATCAGATCGTTGGTGCCGATGGTGAGAAAGTCCGCTTCGCGCGCCAGCAGATCGCTGGCGATCGCCGCCGCCGGCACCTCCACTAGAGCGCCAAGTGGAACCAGCGGGACGCCGAGTTCCGCCGCCAGCGTCCGCACGATGTCGCGCGCCTGGCGCATCTCCTCCACCGCCGTGACGAAGGGGAACATGATGCGCAGCGAGCCGTAGGCGGAGGCGCGCAGCAGCGCCCGGATCTGCGTCTGCAGCACCTCGGGATGCGCGAGGCCGAGCCGCAGACCGCGGAGCCCGGGCCGCGCCCGGCCGCGATCGGACGCGCGCGCGAACTGCCGCTCATCGAGGTCGAAGGTGCGGACGGTGACGCGTCGCGGCGCCACCTGCTCGAGCAGGCGGCGATAGGCGTCGAACTGCACGTCTTCGGTGGCTGCCGCCAGCGTGCGTCCCGACAACAGGAACTCGGACCGATAGAGACCGATGCCCTCGGCGCCGAACTCGTCGAGGAACGGCAGCTCCTCTACCAGCTCGATGTTGGCGTCGAGACGGATGGGCACGCCGTCGGCGGTGACGACCGGCTCCACGGGGCCGGCGGGCGCGACGACGCGACGCCGTGGCGTCGCCGCGAATCGCTCCGCTTCCGCCATCACCTCCGGCGTCGGCGCGATGATCACCTCACCCGAGGCGCCGTCGATCACCAGCGGTGTGCCGGCGGTGACGCGGCTGGCGAGGTTGTGCAGGCCGACGATGGCGGGCACCTTGAGCGACCGCGCCAGAATCGCCGTGTGATACGTGCGGCTGCCTTCGTCGATGGCAAAGCCGCGGATTTTCGTCCAGTCCAGTTGCGCCGCCATCGACGCCGACAGTTCATCGGCGACGAGGATGGCCGGCGCATCGACGTCCTTCAACAGGTGACGCATGCCGCCGCCGCGATGACGGAGGTTCATCTGCAGCCGTCCGGCCACATCGGCGACATCCGTCTGCCGCTCGCGCAGGTATTCGTCCTGCATCTCGCTGAACACCCGGCGGACGTCTTCGTAGGCGAGGTTCAGGGCCCACGCCGCGTTGATCCCCTGGCTGGCAATCAGGTCGCGCGCATGACCGACCAGCAGCGGATCGTCCAGCATCAGCAGCTGCGCGTCGAAGAGCGGCGCCATGTCGCGCGCCGGACCGCTGGCCAACTGGCCGCGGATCTCCTGCAACTGGTGCCGCGCCTGCTCGCGCGCCTGGTCGAGTGCCGCCTGCTCCCGCGCCACGTGCACCGTCGTCACCGGATAGCGGATGACTTCGGTGGCCAGCGTCAGCACGACGGCACGGCCCGTCGCGGTGCCCGGCGAGACGCCGATGCCGCTCAGGCGTTCCATGACTCCTCGCCAAAGCCGGTGGCCACCA
>JADZCY010000031.1 GCA_020851325.1 Acidobacteriota bacterium
GGTGATTCGCTGGCCATGATCGCGCATCAGGTCCGCGTGGTCACGCAGCAGCTTCGCGTGATCGGCGGCGACGGTCTTCCAGTCTTTTGCCGCCTCATCGAAACGACGGTCGATTCGCTCGAACCCCGCCATCATCGCCTCGGCCAGGAGTCGCGTGTCAGCGCGCGCCTCCTCAATGAGGGTTCGAAGCCCGCTGTCCACCGACGCCACGTCAGTCTTGAGCGCCCTCACGTCGGTCTTGAGCACTGCGACGTCGGTCTTGAGCACTGCGACGTCGGTCTTGAGCTCTGCGACGTCGGTCTTGAGCTCTGCGACATCGGTCTTGAGCACTGCGACATCGGTCTTGAGCACCTCGACGTCGACCGTGAGGCGGGCAACGCCCTGCTCGATACGTGTCAGCCTCTCGTCCATCTCGCGATACCGATCCGTCGCCATCCTACCATCGTCCTCCTGCGCGACGATGCGCCGCGCGGCACCGTAAGGTGCAGCCGCTGTGCCGGGTGCAAACCGCCAATCAACTCAACGACTTGCAGCGGTTGACGATCCGGCGTGTCGACTTTCCTGCGATATCGACCAACCCGATAGCTGGAAGAAACCGCGCTATCGACGCATCGGCGGCCCGCCTTGTCTGTGGCATCTGTGCAATCTGCGGCCCTGCCTCGTCTGTGGCATCTGTGCTATCTGCGGCTCGTCATTTTCTGTGGCATCGGTGTCAAGCGAAACGTTCGGTCCGTCTGTTCCACTACAGACCGGACGAGCACCCGCGCCGATTCAGTGAGGAGTCCCATGAAGAGCCCCGATGCGTTGAAGAGGTGGCCTGTCGGATTACTCGGCGTCTTCGTGCTGGCCGCCCTGGGCTATGCCTACTGGGACAGCTACCAGGCACAACAGCACTACCTGCAGAGCCGGAACTTTCGGCTGCTCTCCGTCCTCGCCAGTCAGGTCGACCAACTCATCAACGCGCGCGCCCGCATCGTTCGCAACGTGGTCATGGCCCGGCAGACCGCGGACCCGCGGGCCGAGCCGTGGCTCGTCGGGGCCATGGAGTCGGCGAATCCGCCGTTGGCGAATCTCTCTGAGCAGCGCAAGTGGCTGCCGAAAGCCAGGCATGGCGTTACCGGAGAGGCCGGTGTGATCACCTTGCACTGGGCGAGGCCGGCGACGGCCACGCTGCCTGCCCAACGCGTCACCGCCGGTCTCTCGGCGGACGTAATCGTGAAGGACGTGTTCGAGGCGAAGCATACGCAGAACGCCTTCGACACGCTGGCCCTCGCCACACCGGATGGCCAGATCGTCTACACCTCGGGCCGACGCATCGACGAACTGAAGACCGTCTCGCTGACGGCCCTGTTGCCGGCCACCGCTGGCGCGGCGCCGCCACGCTTCGAGGTCCTCGCGCAGAAGGCGGGTGAGGTGCCGCTCGAGCTCGGCGGCACGGCGTACCGGATGTTCGTGCATCCCTGTTGTCGTGGTGATCGGGCGACGGGCGCCGCCGGTCTGGTGGTCGTCGGCTTCGCGCCGACCGACGCCATGCGTCGCGCCGCGCTGGCCATCTCGCCGGTGCTCGTGCTCACCGCCGTTGCGCTGATCCTGGCGTCGGTGGTCGGCTGGGCGTTCATGAAGGTGGCGCTGGTCGGACCGCAGCAGCGCATCATGCGACGCGACGTGACGGTGCTGGCGGCGTCCGCTGTCTTCGGTCTGGCGCTCGGCGTCATCCTGCTCGTCACGACCGCCGCGTACTTGCGTATCAGCGCGGACGTCGACGAACAGCTGGAGATCCTGGCCACGGGCGTGCACGACCGGTTCGTCACCGAGCTCGACGCCGCGCATGTGCAACTGTCGCGGATGACCGAGCAGGCCTTCTCGGGCACGAACAACTACCGGCTGCCGGCGGCAGAGGAGTCGTGCAGAGAAGTGCTGGACAGAACACCGCTCACGGCATCCGAAGCGTCCTACGCCGGCTTCACCGCCTTCTCGCTGATCGACGCGCACGGCATGCAGCGCTTCAAGGTGGCGCGCACGGCCGCGGCGCAGCAATGCATTTCCGTCGCCGATCGTCCGTACTTCACCAGGGCTCGCGCGGCGGCGCGGCAGCCTCGTGCCGACGCCGCGAGAACGGTGCCGCCCGCGTCGGCGTCCTGCCTGCCCACGTGCACGCTCGAGTCACTCTGGTCGTGGACCACCGGTGAACCACAAGTGGTGCTGGCAGGCGCCACCGGTGATCCGAAGCTGCCGGTGGCGGCGCTGTCGATTCCGATGCGCCCGCTGCTGAAGCCGGTCCTCCCGCCCGGCTTTGCCTTCGCCGTGATCGACAAGGACGGACTCGTGCTGTTCCACTCCGACGTGCAGCGCAACGTCAACGAGAACCTGTTCATCGAGACCGATCAGAATCCACACCTGCGCTCCACCATCGCCGCGCATCGCGCCATCGCGCTCAACACGCCGTACTGGGGTCGTCCCCATCGTGCCTACGTGATGCCCGCGCGCATGGCGGGCTGGTCGGTGGTCGCGCTATACGACAAGCAGCAGACACGGGCACTCGTCCTCGAATGGACGGCCGTCACCCTGGTGCTGCAGGGTGCCTTCATGGTGCTGTGGCTGCTCGGCAGCCTTGCCGCGACGTGGGTTGGACTGTCGTGGCTGTGGCCCGACTCGCTGCGGCGTCCCTGGTATGGCGTGCTGATGGGCGTGTGCGTGGTGGGTATGGTGGCGTGGGGCGCCGCGTCACTCCGCCTCACGCCGTTGGCGTCGGCGATTGGCGCGGTGCTCGTCACCTGCGCGCTCTGGGCCATCGCCTACGTTGTGCTGTCCGGACGTCCGCCCGGCGTGGGCGACGTGATGGGCTGGTCGAAGACGCGTGCGTGCTACCAGGGCGCCGGGGCGTTGCTGTTGATGGTCAGCGCGGTGCTGCCGGCGCTGGCCTTCGTTGCGGTGTCATACGACATGCATCTCGCAAGCTACGTGAAGAGCCGCCAGATCGCCATGGCGAATGTGATCGACGGCCACGATGCGGCCACCGTCAACAGGGTCGCGGCGCGCCGCGATCCCCGCTATGAAGATGCGTTCTATGGCACGCGTGTCGGTCTCGACGCACCGTGTCCGACTGTGCCGACCCGCGACAGCACGGCGCACCCGTGGATGGCGTCGCTGGTGACGCGGCTGCCGTACTTCACCTCGGCGGCGCTCGAAACGCGCGGCTTCCTGTTCGAACAGGCGCAGGACGATGCGTGGCGCAGTTGTCGTCCCGAGGTCACACAGGCCCAGGTGGACGTCGCCGGCGCCAGCTCCGGTGCGCGTCTGCATCTGCGGTCGTCGATCCCGTCGCTGTGGGGCGTGCGGACGGCGCGGGACCAGCGCCTGGTGCCGCTCGCGCTGATCATCCTCGCGCTGTTGCCGGTCGCCGTCGCCGTCGTCGCCTGGCACCTCGTCGGCTACGTGTTGCGCCGCGTGCTCCTGGCCGACATCGTCGAACCGATGCGAAACGGCGGACGGCTCGTCGCGGGCGTCGGTCAGCACGTGCTGCTCGTCTGCGACGCCCCGGCCACCCGCGCGGCCGCATTCGAGAACGTATCACTGCTGCCGCTGATGACGGTGCTCAGTGACGGCAATGTGCGTGTGGCGTGGCGGCGCGCGCTCGTGGCTCTGGGTGAAGTGAGTCCGAGCCGGCCGGTGGCGATTCCGGATTTCACCGATCATCTCGATGACCTGCCGTTGGTGCTGCGCAAGCTCGAGCTGATCGAGGAACTGATGATCGATCCGGAACAGACGGTCATCGTGTTGTCCCACGTGCCGCCGCATGTGCTCGCCGCGTGCGTGCGTGACGCGTCCGCCGGGCAGCCCGATCGCGAACGATGGTCAGCAGCCATCGGGCGGCTGATTGCCGTTGACGAGCGTCAGGTCGTGCGCGCCGCGGATGGCGACGGCAGCACGGCCACCATAGCCGGCTGGCGCGGCCTGAAGGAACAGCTGAAGTCGTCGTGGCGCCGGCGCGCGCTCTCCAACGAGGCGTTCGTTGATCAGGAGAGCCGGCCGCGCAAGGCGCTGCGGCCGATCTGCGACGAGTTGAAGAAGACCGATGTGTTCAAGACCGGATCGCGCGACCAGATCCTGGAGGAGATCGAGGACCGCGCCGCGCCGCTCTATCGCCGCGAGTGGCTGGCCTGCGACAACGACGAGCGTGTCGTGCTCGAGCACGTCGCCCGGCACGGACTCGCGAGCGCCGGGTCCGGACGTGTCATCCGGCGGCTGCTCGGCAGAGGCTTGCTGCGCAAGGATCCGCAACTGCGCGTGATGAACCGAAGTTTCCAGCGTTTCGTGCTGGCGACCGATCTGCGGCGCGAGGTCGCCGCGCTGGAAGGCCTGGCCGAGCAGAGCGTGTGGGATCGCATCCGCCTGCCGCTCGGGGTGGCCGCCGTGGCGACGCTGTTGTTCCTGATGGTGACGCAGCGCGAAGCGCTCGATGCCACGGTCGCCTTGACAGCCGGTGTCACCACCGCGGTGCCGGCGCTGACGCGGCTGGTGATGATCTTCGCCAGTATCGGCGGGCGCAGCGCAACGGTCCCCAAGGCCGATGCGTGAAGAGTCCGGTCGGCTATGCGCCGCGGCGGGGGCGCTCGATGCCAAGCTTGCGCATGCGGAACTGCAGCGTCGAGCGCTTCATGCCCAGCCGCGCGGCCGCACCGTTCGAGCCACTGACCACCCAGTCGGTCTCGCGGAGCACCGAGACGATGTGACGACGTTCGGCTTCGGCGAGCGTCGTGTCAGTGCCGGTGGTCGCGGCGCCCGGATCGACCGCCGGCGTGCGCGAGGTGCGGCGCGGCGCGCCGACAGCCACGAGCGGTACGTCGAGCACCGGCCCGCGCGACAGGATGACCGCGCGCTCGATCAGGTTCTGCAGCTCACGGATGTTGCCCGGCCACTCGTATCGCGTCAGCGCCTCCATCGTCTCGGCGGGAATGGTCTCGATCGTCTTCTTCATCCGGCGCGAGAACTGCTGCGTGAAGTGGCGCACCAGCGTCGGGATGTCTTCGCGGCGATCGCGCAGCGGCGGCACCTGGATAGGGAAGACGTTGAGTCGATAGAAGAGATCCTGGCGAAAGCGCTGGTCGTCGACGAGGGCTGCAAGGTCACGATTGGTGGCGGCGATGAGTCGCGCATCGGTGCGTAACGTGCGCGCGCTGCCGAGGCGTTCGAACTCCCGCTCCTGGATCACGCGCAGCAGCTTCGGCTGCAGATCGAGCGGCACCTCGCCGATCTCGTCGAGGAACACTGTGCCCTGGTGCGCCAGTTCGAAGCGGCCGATGCGTTGGGCGATGGCGCCAGTGAACGCGCCGCGCTCGTGACCGAACAGTTCGCTCTCGAGCAGTCCCGTGGGAATGGCGGCGCAGTTCAGCTTCACGAACGCCTGATCGCGCCGAGCGCTCAACTGATGAATGGCGCGCGCCATCAGTTCCTTACCCGATCCGGTTTCGCCGAGGATCAGCACCGTCGAATCCGTTGGCGCCACGGTTTCGATCTCCTGCAGCACCCGTCGCAGCGCCGCACTGCGGCCGACGATCTCTTCGAACAACTGCTCGCTGCGAATCTCGTCCTGCAGGTAGACGCGCTCCTGCGCCAGTTGCGCGTTCAGCACTTCGATGCGCTTGTATGAAAGGGCGTTGCCGACGGCGATGGCAATCTGCCCGGTGACTTGCTGGAGCAGCGGCAACTGCGCCTCGGAAAACGTGTCCGGATCGAACGCGCCAAGGCTCAGGGCGCCGAGGGTACCTTGCGCGGTGACGAGCGGGATGGCGCAGAAGGCGCGGATGCCCTTGCGGCGCATGCGCTCGCAATCCGGCAGGTCGTTCAGCTCCGGCAGGCTGAAGATGCGCGGCGCGCCGGACCGGAAGACGAGCCCGGCCGGTGACCCTTCGAGCGAGAGTTCGATCACCGACGGCATGCCGTCCGCGATCTCGCTCGGCAAGTCGCACGCATGGACGCGCAACCGCCGCGTGTCGGGATCGAAGATCGACAGCGAGGCGGCATCCGCACCGCACGCGCGCCGAAGCGCCGGCGCTACCGCGCGAAAGAGCGCCTTGATGTCCAGTTCGCGGACGACGGCGTTGGTGACGTCGAGGAGCAGGTTGAGCCGATCGCGTTCGCCGGCAATCGCCGCCTGCTGGCGTCGCACGGTGTCGAGGTTCTGCGCGTTCTCGACGGCCACCGCCACCAGTCGGCCCACGCGCGCCAGGAAGTCCACATCGTCCGCGCTGTAGGCGCCGGCCGTCTTCGAGCCAACGGCGAAGGCGCCGAGCGTCCCGCGTGGGGTGGAGAGCGGGACCGCGCAGTAGGAGGCGATGCCGTGCGCCACCAGCCGGGCGCTTGGCGCCGGGCCATCGGCGGCGACGTGGGCCACGTACACCGGTTCGCCCGTGTGCGTGGCCCGACCCGGGTACGACGTCGCCAGGGGAAAGGGCATCGGCGGCGGCAGCGTCGCCGGTCGGCGCGCTTCCTTCAGCCGCAGGCTGACGGTATCGGCGCCTTCGTCGCGGAGATACACCGCGAGGAACTCGAACGGAATCAACGTCTCGATGAGGCCGCGGAGATTGCGAAGCAGGTCGTCCAACGCCACCTGCGACGCCAGCACGCCGGCGACCTCGGCGAGGGCGCGATAGCGCGCGTCGAGCGGAGTGGCCGGAGCGGAGACGGGTGAGGCCATAGTGGTCAGCCAGTATATTGGCATCATTGCGCTGCCAGTCGTTGGGCAAACTGCCGGCCGATGGGCAGATTGCTCGCCGGGGGCGCGGCTCGCCAGCAGACGGCTCAACTGACGCAAGTGGCGTCTGCTGAATGCGATAGCGACTGCACGGGTGCGCCGGAATCTGCACGGCATGGCGTTGGCAATGTGCCTGGTCCGCGTGCTGCGCATCACCCTTCAACCCGACACCGACGCCGTCCGGCTCGTTCTCGAGGGACGCCTGGCTGACGCCTGGGTCAGCGAAGCCGAGGCGACGTGGCGGCATGCGCAGGCCATCCGGCACGGCCGATCGGTGGAAGTAGACCTGCGCGACGTGTTGGCGGTGGACGATGCCGGGCGCGCCCTGCTCGGGCGCATGGCGCAGGCGGGCGCGCGTCTGTTGGCGTGCGGCTGCGCGATGCGCGAGATGGTGCGGGAAGTGGCGGACGCTGCACCGGTGGTGCGCGAGCTGCGAACGGAAGGCGAGGAGAGGCTGTCGTGATCTACGGACGAAGAACGGAAACTCACCGACGCGTGTGGCGCGCACTCACCGCGACGTGCGCCGCTGCCGCCAGCATCGCGTGCGGATCGGGCGCGACGGCCGGCCCCGGAACCCCGCCGCCCCCCGAGGTCGGCGTCGTGACGGTCGCCACCGAAACCGTGCCGCTGGCCCGCGAATATCCCGCCCGCACCTACGCGCGCGACATGGTCGAAGTCCGCGGCCGCGTCGACGGGTATATCGAACAGCGCACGTTCGAGATCGGTTCGGATGTCCGCGCCGGTCAGGTGCTCTACGTGCTCGATCGCCGGCCGTACGAGGCCGAACTGGCCCGCACGCGCGGCGCACTCGCGCAGGCGACGGCCGACATCGCGCAGGCGGAAGCCAACCTGGTGAAAGCCGAGCAGGACGTCCAGCGCCTCGAACCGCTGGTGAAGGAGGAGGCCGCGGCCCGGCAGGATCTCGACAACGCGCTGGCTGCGGTGCAGGCCAGCCGCGCCGCCGTGGCGTCGCGCAAGGCCGGCGTCGAATCGGCGCAGGCCCAGGTGCGCACGGCGGAGTTGAATCTCGAATACGCCACCATCCGCGCGCCGATCTCCGGCCGCATCGGCGACAGCCTGCTGCAGGTCGGTGGTCTCGTCACCCGCACCGCCTCCGATCCGCTCACCACCATCGTTCCGCTCGATCCGATCTGGGTGCGCTTCCAGGTGAGCGAAGCGGAACTGGCGTCGTTCCAGCACGTCGATCCGCGCACGCTGCCGATCGAACTGCTGCTGAACGACGGCCGCGTGCAATCGGGTAGGGGACAGATCGAGAACACCTTGAACAGCGTCAGCACACGCACGGGCACGCTCGAAGTGCAGGCGCGGTTTGCCAATCCCGATCGAACGCTGCTGCCCGGTCAGTTCGCGCGCGTCCGCATCCGCGTCACCGAACGCCGCGACGGCATCCTGATTCCACAGATGGCGGTGCAGGAACTCCAGGGCCTGCAGACGGTGCTGCTTGTCGGCGCCGACAACACGGTCCAGGCGCGCAACATCGTCACCAGCAGCCGCATCGGCGAGCGCTGGCTGGTCGACGAGGGGCTGAGCGCGGGCGACACGGTGATCGTCGAAGGGCTGCAGAAGGCGCCGCCGGGCACGGTGGTGAAGCCGATGCCGTACGAGCCGCGACCCACGACGCCGGGCGCCCTCACCAACAGCAGCAGTCCGACGGGACGATAGACGTGGCGCGTTTCTTCATCGATCGCCCCGTCTTCGCGATGGTCATCGCCATCGTGACGGTGATCCTCGGCGCCGTCGCGATCCCGCAACTGCCCATCGCCACCTATCCCGAAGTGGTGCCGCCCGTCGTGCAGGTCACGGCGACCTATCGCGGTGGCAACGCCCAGGACCTCGAGCGCACCGTCGCGCAGCCGATCGAGCAGCAGTTGTCGGGGCTCGATGGCATGCTCTATTTCTTCTCGCGCAGCTCGAACGACGGCGTCATGACCATCGACGTCACCTTCGAACTCGGCACCAACGTCGACACCGCCACCGTCCAGACGCAGAACAAGGTGAACCTGGCGCTGCCGGCGCTGCCGCCCGAAGTGCAGCGTGAAGGCATCACGGTGAAGAAGGTGTCGCCGGCGATCCTGATGGGCGCGTCCATCTACACGGACGACAACCGTTACGACCAGGTGTTCCTGAACAACTACGCGACGATCAACCTGCTGGACCGCGTCGCCAGCCTGCCCGGCGTGGGCGACACGCGGTTGTCGACGCGCCTCGACTACGGCATGCGCATCTGGGTGAACCCGGCGAAGATGGCGACGCTGGCGGTCACGGCGCCGGACATCGTTGCCGCGGTGCAGATCCAGAACCGGCAGAATGCCGCCGGCTCGGTTGGACAGCCGCCAATCGAGATGGGCACGGCGTTCCAGTATCCGATGAACGCCACCGGACGCCTGCTGGCCCCGGATCAGTTCCGGAACATCGTGCTACGCGCCGAACCGGACGGCTCGCTGCTGCATCTGGGTGACGTCGCGCGCGTGGAACTCGGCGCCGCCGACTACAAGAACTACTCGCGGTTCAACGCGCGCCCGGCGGCGGTGCTGCTCGCGTTCCTGTCGCCCGGCGCCAACGCCGTGGAGACAGGACAGCGCATTCGCGACACGTTCGAGGAAGCGCAGAAGACGTTCCCGGCCGGTCTGAAGTACCGCATCGGCTACGACTCGACGCGTTTTGTCCGCGCCGCCGTCTCGGAAGTCGTGCGCACGCTGTTCGAAGCAATCGCGCTCGTCGTGCTCGTGGTGTTCGTCTTCCTGCAAAGCTGGCGCGCAACGCTCATTCCGCTGCTGGCCGTGCCGGTGTCGATCATCGGCACGTTCGCGCTGTTTCCGCTGTTGGGCTTCTCGATCAACATGACGAGCCTCTTCGGTCTCGTCCTCGCCATCGGCATCGTCGTCGACGACGCCATCGTCGTTGTCGAAGCGGTGCAGCACAAGATCGATCACGGCATGAGCCCGCGCGACGCCACCATCCAGGCGATGGAAGAGGTGTCCGGCCCTGTCATCGCCATCGCGCTCATCCTCGCCGCCGTGTTCATTCCGGTGTCGCTGCTTGGCGGCATCTCCGGATCGATTTATCGCCAGTTCGCGCTGACGATCGCGGCATCGGTGCTGCTGTCGGCATTCAACGCGTTGACGCTCAGCCCGGCCTTGAGTGCGATCATCCTCCGGCCGAAGAGCGAGAGGCGTGGCCTGATGAGCCGGCCGTTCGTGTGGTTCAACCGCGTCTTCGGCTGGACGACCGATCGCTACATGTTCGGTGTGCGGATGCTGGTGCGCCGCAGCGCCGTCGCCTTGATTGCGCTGCTGGCGTTCTACGTGCTGGCCGGCGGATTGTTCAAGCGCATCCCGGGCGGCTTCCTGCCGGATGAGGACCAGGGAACCGTGTTCGTCGCCATCCGACTGCCTGACGGCGCTTCACTCGAACGGACGATGCAGGTGAGTGCGGAAGTGGAGCAGATCCTGTTGTCCACCGATGGCGTCGAGGCGGCGACGACGCTGGGCGGTGTGGACCGCCTCACGCAGACCAACAACTCGAACGTGGCGACGGTGATCGGTCTGCTGAAGCCGTGGGAGGAACGCGGCGCCAACACGCAGCAGGCGATCATCCGCACGTTGATGCCACGCTTCGCGAAGATCCGCACCGCGATCGTCTTTGCGTTCGGTCAGCCGCCGATCCTCGGGCTGGGCGCGTCGGGCGGCTTCGAGTTCATGATCCAGGACCGCGGTGACGCTGGTGTGGCGCGGCTCAACGAGGTGACGCGCGCCTTCATCGCTGAAGCTGGCAAACGTCCGGAGATTGGCACCATCACGACCGGCTTCCGCTCGACGGTACCGCAGTATCGCGTCAACCTCGACACCGACAAGGCGCAGACGCTCGGCGTGCCAATCGGCGACGTCTACTCGACGCTGCAGACGTTCCTGGGTGGGTTGTACGTGAATGACTTCAACCGCTTCGGCCGCACGTGGCGCGTGATGATGCAAGGCGAACCGGAGTTCCGGCGTCGCCCGGAGGACATCGATCAGTTCTACGTCCGCACCGTCGATCGCGAGATGGTGCCGCTCAGCACGCTGATGCAGGTGGAGGCGGTCTCTGGTCCGGAAGTGGTGTATCGCTACAACCGCTATCGCGCCGCGCAGTTGTCGGGCACCAATGCGGTGGGCTTCAGTTCCGGGCAGGCTGCGGCCGCGATCGAGGAGGTGGCGGCGCAGGTGTTGCCGCCGGGCTTCGGGTATGAATGGACCGGCACGATGTTCCAGCAGCGGCGTGCCGAAGGGCAGGAGCCGGTGGCGTTCGGCCTGGCCGCGGTCCTCGTGCTGCTGTTCCTCGCCGCGCTCTACGAGAGCTGGACCATTCCGTTCGCCGTGGTGCTGACGGTGCCGCTCGGCCTGCTCGGCGCGCTGGCCGCGGTGATGCTGCGCGGCTACGCCTACGACCTCTACACGCAGATCGGCATCGTCACGCTGATTGGTCTGGCGGCGAAGAACGCGATTCTGATCGTCGAGTACGCGAAGCTGCGGCACGAGCAGGGACTGTCGAGCGCGGAAGCGGCGTTCGATGCGGCACGCCTGCGCTTCCGGCCGATTCTCATGACGTCGTTCGCGTTCCTGCTGGGCGTGCTGCCGCTGGTGTATGCCAGCGGCGCCGGATCGGCGTCGCGTCGCGCGCTGGGCACGGCGGTGTTCGGCGGCATGCTGGCAGCGACGTTTCTGGCGGTGTTCATCGTTCCGGTGCTGTATGTCGTGATTCAACGGCGAGCCGAACGGCGTCGAGCCACCGAAGCGACGCCAGCAACGGCCGCGAGAGCACTGTCATGAGTCGCGTCGTCGTCACCGGCATCGTGGCCGCCCTCTCTGGCGGCTGCATGATGGGGCCGAACTACGCGCGGCCTGTGGTTACCGTTCCGGAGGCACACCGCGAGGTGTCAGCCAGCCCTCCCGCTGCGACACCGGCATCGCTGGCCGACATGCAATGGTCGGCGGTGTTTCGCGACGACGCGCTCAACGCGCTGGTGCGGACCGCGCTCGCGCAGAACTTCGATGTGCGGATTGCCGCCGAGCGTGTCGTGCAGGCGCGCGAGCGTCTGGGCATTGCGCGGGCGGCGCTCTACCCGAATGTCGACGGCGGGGTATCGACGACGGCGAACCGTCGCTCGGAGATCGGGTCGGCCATTCTGCCGGCGGGGGTGCCGCTGCAGGTGGAATCGAGCCGCATCGACTTCTCCTCGAGTTGGGAAGTTGACGTCTGGGGTCGCGTGCGCCGGTTGAACGAAGCCGCGCGCGCGCAGTACCTCGCCACCGAAGCGGCGCGTCATGCCGTCGTCACGACGCTCGTGGCGGATGTGACGGATACGTACCTGCGGCTGCGGTCGCTCGACCTGCAACTCGCCATCGCGCAGCGCACGCGCGAGGCCGCGGCCAACGGTTATCGTCTGACTGACCTGCGTCGCTCGCGCGGCGTGGCGACAGGGCTGGACGTGCGGCAGGCTGAGCAGCTGCAGTTCCTGGCCGCGGGACAGATCGCCAGCCTCGAACGCGCGATTGCCCAAACCGAAAATGCACTCAGCCTGTTGATGGGACGCGCGCCCGGCGAGATCGAGCGCGGTGCGGCCATCGAGACGCTGCAGGCGCCGCCGCAGGTGCCGGCGGGACTGCCGTCGGCGCTGCTCGAACGGCGACCTGACATTCGCCAGGCCGAGCAGGAGCTGATTGCCGCCAACGCGCAGATCGGTGTGGCGCGGGCGCAGTTCTTTCCGCGCATCGGTCTCACTGGCCTGTTCGGCTTCGAAAGCCGATCGCTGTCGGACATCCTGACGTCGCGTGCGGTGGTGTGGAACGCCACCGGCAGTGCGCTGGCGCCGATCTTCAACGCCGGCCGCGTGCGCAGCAACGTGCGCCTCGCCGAGTCGGTGCAGCGCGAACTCGTCGTCAACTACGAGCGGCGCATCTACGGGGCGCTGCGCGAAGTGGCCGACGCGCTGGCCGGGTATCGCAAGACCAGCGAACAGCGGGCGGCGCAGGAGCAGCTCGTGGCCTCGCTGCGCGACGCGTCGCGCCTGTCCACGCAGCGCTATCAGGGCGGCCTCGACAGCTACCTGCCGGTGCTCGACGCCGAGCGCAACCTGTTCCAGAGCGAGCTGGGACTCGCCACTCTTCGCCAGCAGGAACTCGGCGCCGTCGTCGAACTCTATCGCGCGCTCGGGGGCGGGTGGGAAAACGAGGAGCACGAGTGATGTCTGGTGGGCTGGTGGACTGGTGGTCTGGCGGGAAGCTGGTGCGTCGCAGTCCTGACCCGGATCTCGTCATCTGACTAGCGTCGGCCTGGCGCCGCAGGCTTCCGGCCCTCCAGCCCTCCAGCCCTCCAATCCTCCAGTCCTCCAGTCCGCCAGTCCCCCAGTCCCCCAGACCGCAGTTACACTTTCCCCCATGCGCGTCGTCGACGGGCGCCTGATGCTGGCGCCCACGGACCTGTCCACCTTTCTCAACTGTCGTCATCGCCTCGGTCTCGAGCTCGCGGCCGCGCACGGCGTGTTGCGGCGGCCGATGTTCACGGACCCGTATGCGGCGCTCCTGCAGCAGCGCGGCGCCGAGCACGAAGCGGCGTATGTCGCGTCGCTCCGAGCGCAAGGCCTGTCGGTCGTCGATCTCAGCGATGACGCGGGCAACAACGACGGCGGGCTGTTGTCGGAGACAGAACGTCAGATCGCACGCACGATGGCGGCGATGCGCAACGGCGTCGACGTGATCGTCCAGGCGCGGCTGGCCAGCGACGATCTCGCCGGGTACGCAGATGTGCTGCGCCGCGTCCAACAGCCGAGCGCGCTCGGCGCGTGGTCCTACGAGCCGTACGACACCAAGCTCTCGCGCGAGACGAAGGGCGCCAGCATCCTGCAGTTGTGCGCGTACGCTGGTCTGCTGGAGCAGATGCAGGGCGCGCGCCCGGCACACTTCCACGTCGTGACGCCCGACCCCCAGCAGCCGGTGCAGAGCTATCGCGTGCAGGACTATGCCGCCTACTACCGCGCGGCGCGCCGCGGTCTCGATTCAGCCCTTGCCGAGGGGCATGAGACGCTGCACTCCGCACACTATCCAGAGCCTGTCGAGCACTGCGCCGTCTGCACCTGGGAAGCGCGGTGCGAGCGTCGCCGGCGCGATGACGATCACCTGTCGTTCATCGCCGGTGCCGGCCGCACGCATCGCGACGAGTTGACCGCGCAGGGCCATTCGAAGCTGATCGATGTCGCGCAGATGTCCGTGCCGGTGACGTTCAAGCCTCGTCGCGGATCGCGCGAGACCTACGATCGACTCGGTCATCAGGCGCGCGTACAGTTTCAGCAGCGGACGGGTCGTCAGCCGGTGGTGGAGCGCCTCCCGATCGTCCCCGGAGAGGGGCTTGCGCGACTGCCCGAGCCGTCGCCGGGCGACATGTTTCTGGATCTCGAAGGGGCGCGCTTCGCACGGGAGGGTGGACGCGAGTTCCTCTTCGGCCTGTTCGACGCCAACGGCTACCGCGCCTGGTGGGCCATGACCGATGCGGAAGAGAAGCAGGCGTTCGAGGCAGTGATGGATGCGATCGCCTCAGCCTGGCGCGACGATCCCGGCATGCACGTCTATCACTACAACCACTACGAGCCGACGGCGTTCAAGAAGCTGGTCGGCCGGCACGTCACGCGCGAAGAGCCGCTCAACCAGTTGCTCCGCGCCGAACGGTTCGTCGATCTCTATCCGATCGTTCGCCAGAGCGTGCGCTGCGGCGTCGAGAGCTATTCGATCAAGCGGCTCGAGCAGTATTCAGGCTACGAGCGTCAGGTCGCGCTTGCCAGCGCGTCGCAGCCGCTGCTGGCCGTCGAGATGGCGCTCGAAAGCGGGATGACGGATGCCGTCGCTGGTGACATTCGCGATGCCGTGCAGGGCTACAACGAGGACCACTGTCGCTCGACACGCGTGCTGCGCGACTGGCTGGAACGCCAGCGGGCGGATGCCATCGCCGAGGGAGAGGACATCCCGCGTCCGGTGTCGCTCGCTGGCGAAGCCACGCCTGCGCTCACGGAACTGCAGCAGCAGGTCGAAGCGCTGCGTTCGCGCCTCCTCGCGCTGGCCGACGACCGGCGATGGGCGCACGAGCCGGCGGAAGAAGACGGCCCCCGACAGCTGCGGACGCTGGCGTATCTCATCGACTGGCATCGGCGCGAAGAGAACGCCGAGTGGTGGGAGTACTTCCGGTTGAAGGAGTTGCCCGCCGAGGATCTGTTCGACGAGCGCGATGCGATCGCCGGCCTGGCGTTCGTGAAGCGACTGGGGCCCGTCATCGGCAAGACCGGGAAGCCCACCCGTTCCGTACGCGACCGCTACACCTATCCGCCACAGGAGATCGAGATCGGCGCGAAGGGGAAGCTGCACGCGCGCGATGGCAAAGGCTTCGGATCTGTCGTCGCGCACGATCGGTTGTCGCGCCTGATCGACATCGAGAAGGGACCGTTGCGCGCCGACGACCATCCGTCCGAGGTGTTCGCCTGCGATGTGATCTCCACGAAAGGGCCGCAGCTCGCCCTGATGCGGTTGGCGGGGCAGGTCGCGGACGAAGCGGCACCGCCCGCGCTGCCGCACGGGACGTGTGGTGAATCGCTGCTCTTCCGGCATCGCCCGCGCCTCTCAGCTCAACCGTTCTCGCCCGCAGCCGACGAGGATGCCACCGCCTTTGCCGTTCGCATCGTCACCACTCTCGACCGCACCACGTTGGCGATCCAGGGGCCGCCCGGCGCGGGGAAGACGTATGCGGGCGCGCAGATGATCCGCGCGCTCGTCAGGGCCGGCAAGCGCGTCGGCGTCACCGCCACGTCACACAAGGTGATCCGCAATCTGCTCGACGAGGTGGCTGCGCAGGCCGCGCGCGCGGGCGACACCGGTCGCCTTGGCGCCAAGGTCGGTGAAGTGGACGAGGACGCCTCGGGCATCGTCGAGTTCGACAACAACGAGGATGCCCTCACCGCCATCGGCGGCACCGTGGACGTGCTCGGTGGCACGGCATGGCTCTGGTCGCGCGAGGACGCCGCCAATACGGTCGACGTCTTGTTCGTCGACGAAGCCGGGCAGATGTCGCTGGCCAACGTGGTTGCCGTGTCGTCCGCCGCCGGAAGTCTCGTGCTGCTCGGCGATCCGCAGCAGCTCGATCAGCCGCAGAAGGCCAGCCATCCCGACGGTGTCGGCGTCTCCGCACTGCAGCACGTGCTGGGCGACGCCGAGACGATGCCGGCGGATCGCGGGATCTTCCTGCCGATTACCTATCGCATGGCCCCGGCGATCACCGAGTTCACGTCCGAAGTGTTCTACGCCGGTGCGCTGATGCCGGCCAAAGGTCTCGACGCGCAGCGCCTCACCGACACGAGCGCGTTCACCGGCGCCGGTCTTTGCGTCGTCGAAGTGCCGCACAGCGGCAACCAGACGGTGGCCATGGAGGAAGTCGAGCGCATCGCGGCGCTGGTGGACGACCTGCTGCGCGGACGCTGGGTGGATCATCGCGGAGCCACTCATCCGATCACGCCGGACGATCTTCGCATCGTCGCGCCGTTCAACGCGCAGGTGAACCGGCTGAAGGAGCGCCTGCCGCTCCTTGCGGACGTCATCGGGACCGTCGATCGCTTCCAGGGACAGACGGCGGCGGTGGTGATCTATTCGATGACGACGTCGCGGGCGGACGAGGCGCCGCGTGGCATGGAGTTCCTGTACAGCCTGAATCGGCTGAACGTGGCGACATCCCGCGCCCGATGCGCCGCGTTTGTCGTCTGCGCGCCCGACCTGCTGCGGCCGGAGTGCCGCACGCCGCGGCAGATGCGGCTGGCCAACGCGCTGTGTCGCTTCGCCGAACGCAGCGCTCAACTCATCGGCAGCGCCGGCTGAGTCCGGGCCCGACGAACCGCTCGCTGGCGAGCACCACGCCGGCCTCCTGCACGCCGGCACGTCGCGCGAATGCTGCGGCCCCGCGCCTTCTGAGGGAAGGTGCTACCATCGGTGACTTGTCGTACCGCACTCCGCTCGAGACCCGGCTGGCAAAGAAGGCGACGCGCGCGATCACCGACTTCAACATGATTGAAGACGGCGATCGCGTCATGGTCGGTTTGTCCGGCGGCAAGGACAGTTGGGCGCTCATCCAGATCCTCGACGTGCTGCAACGGCGCGCGCCCATCGACTTCTCGATCGTGGCGGTGAACGTCGACTCCGGCTACGAGGGCTATCAGCACAAGGCGGTTGCCGAGGCCTGCGCGGCGCGGGGTTGGGAGTTTCACAGCGAGCACACCACCATCGGCGCCGTGATCGACGAGAAGCTCGATCCCGACAAGACGCCGTGCTCGCTCTGTGCGCGTCTCCGTCGCGGCGTGCTGTATCGCCTGGCGGATTCGGTCGGCGCAACGAAGATCGCGCTCGGCCATCACCTCGACGATTTCGTCGAGACGCTGCTGCTGAACCTGTTCTTCGCCGGCGCACTCAAGGCGATGCCGGCCCGCCTCGTCTCCGACAACGAGAAGCACATCGTCATTCGGCCGCTGGTGTATGTCACCGAGGCCGAGGCGCGTGCCTATGCGAAGGAGAACGAGCTGCCGATCATCGGCTGCTGCTGTCCCGCGTGCGGCGATCTGGGTCTGCAGCGGCAGCGCGTGAAGCGGTTGTTGATGGAGCTTGAGCGCGAGCACCCGAACGTCAAGGGCTCGATGATCAAGGCGCTCTCGAATGTCATGCCGCGACACCTGCTCGATCGACGACTGAATCCGGTGGGCGAGTTGCGGGACACCGTGGGCGCGCGGCTGGACGACTTCGCCGACGTGCCGGCCGACGTACCGCTGATTCCACTGATGCTCGGTTCGTCGTTCGCGCGTCCCGGCACCAAGCCCGAGCAGGCTGAGTAGCGTGCGCGCCGTTGTCCAGCGCGTCACCGAGGCGCGCGTCACCGTCGGCGACCGCGTTACCGGCGCCATTGGCCAGGGCCTGATGGTGCTCGTTGGCGTCGAGCAGCGCGACGGCCCGGCCGACGTCGCCTATATCGCGTCAAAGATTCGAGACCTGCGCATCTTCGAAGACGATGGCGACGAGACCGGGCGGAAGCGCATGAATCGATCGGTGCTGGACGTGGGCGGCAGCGTGCTCGTGGTGTCGCAGTTCACGTTGAGCGGCGACGCCCGCAACGGCCGGCGTCCATCGTTTGTCGCCGCCGCCGCACCCGAGCTGGCGCGGGCACTGTATGAAGACGTCGTGCGAGAATTGCAGGGCAGTGGCCTCACGGTCGCGACTGGTGAGTTCCAGGCGATGATGCAGGTGAGTCTGGTGAACAGCGGGCCGGTGACCATCCTGCTCGACAGCCGCAAAACGTTTTGAGCCGAGCGGTGTTCTTTGTGATCGTCGCGCCCTTCGTGCCCCCTTGTGCCTTCGCGGTTTCCTTTTCCTGAAGCGAGGTTGATGCAGACGTGATGCGAGCGAACGCGATTGGTGTGGCCCTTCTGGCCACGTGTCTCTGGACTGCGTCCCCCGCGTCCGCCCAGCAACGCCCCCTGATTACCGAGGATCCCGAAGTCGTCGGATCCGGCCGCCTGTTGATCGAAAGCGGTATCGACGTCGAACGCGACGCGACGTATCCGCTGTCCGGTCTGTCGGGCAATCTGCTGTCGGTGCCGACGATCGGCTTCAGCATCGGCCTCAGTTCGATCGCTGAACTCCAGATCGACGGCGGCCTCTATCAGCGCCTGACAATCACCGAACGTCGTCCGGCACCGCTCTCGGAGATGCTCGAAATCACCGGTGACCGCACGCGAGCGGTGAAGGACCTGGTCATCGGCACCAAGATCCGGCTGCTCAGCGAACAGCCCGGCCGGCCGGCCATCGGCTTCCGCTTCGCGACGCGATTGCCGAACGCGAGCAACGAATCCGGGCTTGGCCGCGACACCACCGACTTCACCGCGCAGTTGCTGTTCGGCAAGACGGTGGAATCGATCCGCGTCGTCGCCAACGCCGGCCTGCTGATTCTGGAAGATCCGACGCAGGCGGCGCGGCAGGACGATCTGCTCGTCTACGGACTGTCGCTGGCGCGTGCGCTTACGGGTGGGGCCGAGGTGGTGGCGGAAGTGAACGGCCGCGCCAACTTCAGCGATCCGGCCAGCATCGGCGCCGAGGATCGCGGCATCCTCAAGGCCGGTCTCCGCTACACACGCGGCCCGGTGCGCGTCGACGGCGCCATCATGCTGGGCATGAGTCCCCGCGATCCCGACATCGGTGTCACCGCCGGCTTGACGTGGGTGCTCGACGCGTTCAGGATCCCGTAGGCAGAACTGGCGTGGGTCGCGAATCTCGGCCCACGCCACCCAAGCCTTTCAAGCCCTTCAAGCCCTCCAAGCCCCAAGCCGTCCAAGCCCTTCAAGCCCTTCAAGCCGTTCAAGCCCCCCATAATCCCGTGTCTATGCAGATCGCAAAGGCCCACGCCTACGGCAACGACTTCCTGTTTGTTCGCGCCGAGGAAGTCGAAGGGCGCGCGCTGCCCGAACTGACGCGGCGACTGTGCGAGCGCTACACGGGCATTGGCGCCGACGGCGTCATCTATTACTCGAGCCCGCCCGACGGCGTCGCGAGTATGCGCCTGCTGAACGCCGACGGCAGCGATTCGGAGCTGTCGGGCAATGGCCTGCGCTGTCTGGCGGCGCTGCTGCTGCACCAGCGCGAAAGCGACGCGCCGCCGCTCACCTCGCTCTGCGTCGACACCGACGCCGGCCGCAAGACGCTCACCCTCGCCGGTCGCAGCGGCTCGAAGTACACGTTTCGTGCCGCGATGGGCGCGCCGGAAGCGATCACGCAGGAAACGCTGAATGTCGCCGGCGAGTCCATCCCGGTTGTGATCATGCGGATGGCGAACCCGCAGTGTGTGGCGCTCGTTCAGGAGTTGCCGGACCGCGAGCGCTTCGAGCGGCTGGGACCGGCACTATCCACGCATCCGCGTTTTGCCGCCGGCACCAACGTGGAGTTCGCGCAGGTCGAGGCGCCGGATCGCGTGCGCATCCTCATCTGGGAACGCGGCGTCGGGCCCACGCATGCCTCGGGCACCGGTGCGTGCGCCTCGGCGGTGGCCGCGGCTGTGGCCGGTGGTGCCACTCGTGACGTGAACGCCGTGGCGCCGGGCGGCACGCAGCGCGTCGAGTGGCGCGAGGATGGTGTGTATCTGACTGGCTGGGCCGAGGTCGTCTTCGCCGGCCGGTGGCTCGTCCGCTGATGCAGACGTTCCACGGCGCGGCCGAAGCCGCCGCCACCTATTCGCCGGCGGAAGAGCAGTTCAATCGCCGCCGCCGCACGGTCGGCACCTGGCTGGCGCCCATCGTGTTCTTCAGCGTCTGGTTCGCGCCGTTCGGCCTGCCGCCCGACGCACACACCATGGCCGCCATCATGGCGGTCGTGATCGTGCTGTGGCTCACCGAAGCGCTGCCCATTGCCGTCACCGCGATGTTCGGACCGGTGCTCGCCGTGGTCCTTGGCGTCGCGCCGGCGCGCGAGGCGCTGGCGCCGTTTGCCGATCCGGTCATCTTCCTGTTCATCGGCAGCTTCATTCTGGCGCAGGCGATGTTCGTGCACGGCGTCGATCGCCGCATCGCCTACACCGCGCTGTCGTCGCCGCTGGTTGGCACGCGACCGTTCCGGATCCTGCTCGTCTACGCCGGCGTGACGACGGCGTTGTCGATGTGGATCAGCAACACGGCGACGACGGCGATGATGTTTCCGATCGGGCTGTCGATCGTCGCGCACCTGACGCGCGGCGGCACGGCGCAATACGGACAGGTGCGCCGCTTCGCCATGGCGCTGATGCTCATCACCTCGTTCGGCGCGTCCGTCGGCGGCATGGGCACGCCGGTGGGCACGCCGCCGAACCTGATCGGCATCGGCATGCTCGAGAAGATCGTCGGCGTCCGCGTGACGTTCTTCTCGTGGATGGCCATCGGCGTGCCGCTGGTGATCCTGCTTTTCGGCTACCTGCTGCTGCAGTTCTACTTCTCGTCGGTGCGCGGCCTGCCGGTGGCGCAGGGCAGCACGGACATGGTGCGCGAGGAGATGCGCAAGCTGGGGCCGGTGACCCGTGCGCAGTGGAACGTCATCGCGGCGTTTCTCGTGACCGTTACGCTCTGGGTGTTGCCCGGTCTGCTGGCGCTCGCCGGCGCCGGCGATTCGGTGTTTGCGCGGCGTTACGCCGCGGTGATGCCCGAAGGCATTGCCGCCATGGTCGGCGCGTTGCTGCTGTTCTTCCTGCCCGTGCACTGGCGCAGCCGCCGCTTCACGCTGTCGTGGGACGAAGCCGTGCAGATCGACTGGGGCATCGTGCTGCTGTACGGCGGCGGACTCGCCGTGGGGGAGCTGGCGTTCAAGACCGGCCTGGCCAGCGCGATTGGTGAGGGCGTCACCACCTGGCTGCCGTCGCAATCCCCGCTGGCGCTGACGATGTTGTTCACCTTTGCCGCGATCGTGGTGTCGGAGGCGGCGTCGAACACGGCGTCGGCCAACATGATCATCCCGATCGCGATTGCGGTGTCACAGGCGGCCGGCGTGCGGCCGATCGAACCCGTGCTTGGCGCCACCCTCGGCGCCAGCATGGGCTTCATGATGCCGATCTCCACGCCGCCCAACGCCATCATCTACAGCTCGGGCTATGTGCCCATCGGCCAGATGATGCGCCACGGGTTCCTGCTCGACGTCGTGGCGTTCGTGCTGATTGTCGTGCTGGTGATGCTGCTGGGACCGCTGCTGTTCTGACGAGTCGCGTCCCGATCGCGCGAGCCGGCCGACGCAGAACCTGCGATCGACGGTTCGTCTCACCGACGAAATTCTTCCTACCGTCGTCGTCCCCTGGCGGGCGGCGTCAGCGCCTGTTCGATGGCCGTCAGCGTGGCTTGGAGCGGCTTCGTCGCGGCGTCCACCGCGGTGCCGACGCGCGCGTATTCCTCTTTCTCCAGCAGTGAGCGCGCTTCTTGCAGAGTAGCGGTGGCGGTGGCCACCGTCTTCGACAACGGATCGAGCGTGCGGCGGGGCAGGCGTGCCACCTCGGGTTCGGCGAGGCGGGCCGCGACGCGTTCGGCGAGTGCCGTCCCTTCGGCAAGGACGCGTTCGGCGTCACCACGCGCCTTGGCGCGACCGTCGACCGCGGCCTTGGCGGCCGCCTGCGCCTGTTCGCGGCTGTTGAGCGCGTGCGACAGGGCGAGCCGGTAGTCGCGAGCGGTGACGGCTTCTTCGGACAGCGCCAACGCGTCGACGGCGGCCTTCAGATCGACGGCGGCGTACTGGTCGGCGCCGGCGGCGCGGGCGGCATCGATGGCGCCCTGGGCCTGGTGCATTTCCTTGGAGGGCGGTTCGCCGCAACCGGCCACGACGAGGAGGAGGAACGCGATGAGCAGGGCGCGCGGCATCGGCAACGAGTATACGGCAGGCGTTCGAGGTACATTGTGAAGGATCTCCCGACCGACGATCGTCCGCGCGAGAAACTGACGCGCGCCGGCGCCGCGGCGCTCGGCGACAACGAACTCGTCGCCATTGTCCTCGGCACGGGCACGCGCGGCCGCGACGTGCTGGCGGTGGCGCACGATGTATTACGCGCGGCGGGTGGCACGCAGGGGCTCGCGCGGCTGTGTCTGGATGAACTGCGCGCCGTGGACGGTGTGGGCACGGCACGGGCCGCCCGGGTGCTGTCGGCCGTCGAGCTCGGCAGGCGCGTGCTGGTGCGCGAGGCCGGTCACCGGCCGCAGTTCCGGTCGCCGGAGGACGTGGCGCAGTTCCTGATGCCGCAGCATGGCACGCACCGCGTCGAGCAGTTTGGCGCGGTGCTGCTCGATACGCGCCATCGGTTGATTCGCACGGCGGTGTTGTCGATCGGCGCGACGGACGGCTCGATCGCGCAACCGCGCGAGGTCTTCCGCGAAGCGCTGCTCGCCTCGGCGGCCAGCGTCGTCGTCTTCCATAATCATCCGTCGGGCGACCCGCAGCCGTCGGCGGACGACATCGCGGTGACGACGCGGCTGGTGCAGGTGGGCGAGACGATGGGGATTCCGGTGATCGACCACATCATTCTGGGCGCCGGACGGTACTACAGCTTCAAGATGGGGAATCGGCTGACGTGAAGACGCTCTACTTCGACTGCTTTGCCGGCGCTGCCGGCGACATGATCCTCGGCGCGCTGATCGACGCCGGCGTGCCGTTCAATCACGTCCGCGCCGCGCTCGGCAGCCTCGCCGTCGAGGGCGTCGCTGTGTCCACGGAGCGCGTGCTGAAGGCGGGCGTGTCGTCGCTGGCGTTCCGCGTGACGGGCAGTCCCACGTCGGCTCACGCGCACCATCACCTGAACGCCATCTTCGCGGCCATCGAGCGTTCGTCGTTGAGCGCCGCCGGCAAGGCGCGCGCGACGCGCATGTTCACGCGGCTGGCCGAGGCCGAAGCGGCCATTCACGGCACGACGATGGAGAAGGTGCACCTGCACGAAGTGGGCGCGCCCGACTCGATCATCGACATCGTTGGGACCGTCGCGGCGATGGAATGGATCAACGCCGGTCAGGTGGTGGTGTCGCCGGTGAACGTCGGAGGCGGGATGGTGCACACCGCGCACGGCGTGTTTCCTGTCCCGGCGCCGGCCACCGTGCGTCTGCTCGGCAACCTGCCGGTGTATTCGAGCGGCGCACAGATGGAGACGCTGACGCCGACGGGCGCCTTGATCCTGAGCGAGTTCGCGACGGCCACTGGCGTGCTGCCGGCGATGCGCGTCACCGCCGTCGGCTACGGGGCGGGGACGCGTGATCTGCCGGAGACACCGAATGTGGTGCGCCTCATCGTCGGCGAGGCGGACGACTCATCGTCGTTGCCGCAAGTGGTCATGCTGGCGTGCGAAATCGACGACATGAACCCGCAGATCTTCGGCGCGCTGATGGACCGGTTGTACGACGCCGGCGCGCTCGAGGTGTTCTATCAGCCGGTGCAGATGAAGAAGAGTCGTCCGGGCACGCTGCTGACGGTGATTGGCCCGCCGTCCCGGCAGCAGGATCTGGCCGGGCTCATCTTCCGCGAGACGACCACCATTGGCCTGCGCGTGCAACCGGTATCGCGACTGGTGCTGGAGCGAACGACAGAGGACGTCACGACGCCGTTCGGCGTGGTACGATTCAAGGTCGCGCGGCAGGGGCAGACGGTCATCAATGCCCAGCCCGAGTTCGACGACCTCGTGCGGGCCGCCGGCGCGCACGACGTCCCGATTAAGATGGTGCAGGCCGCGGCGCAGAAGGCGTGGCTCGACCGACGATAGAATCGCCTCCCGACCATGTCTTCTTTCTTCCTCACCACCGCCATCGACTACGTGAACTCGCGGCCGCACCTGGGCACGGCCTACGAGAAGATCACCGCGGACGTCATCGCGCGTTATCACCGCCTGAAGGGCGACCGCACGTGGTTCCTGATGGGCAACGACGAGCACTCGCAGAACGTCTTCAAGCGGGCGCAGGAACAGGGCAAGGATCCGCTGGCCTACTGCGACGAGATGGAGCAGGTGTTCCGCGAGGTGTGGGGACGGCTCGACATCTCGTTCGACGACTTCATCCGCACCACCGATCGCCGGCGCCACTTTCCGGCCGTGCGGCGGATGGCGCAGGCGTGCCTCGATAACGGCGACATCTACGAAGGCTTCTACGAGGGCCACTTCTGCGTCGGCTGCGAGGAGTTCAAGCCGGAGAAGGACCTCATCGACGGGCTGTGTCCGATCCACAAGACGAAGCCGGAGTGGATCAAGGAGAAGAACTGGTTCTTCCGCCTCTCGAAGTATCAGCAGCCGCTGCTCGACTTCTATGCCGCGCATCCGTCGTTCATCGAGCCGGAGACGCGCCGGAACGAGATCCTGCGACTGGTCGAAGGTGGTCTCGACGACATTTCCATGAGCCGGGCCGGGCAGTCGTGGGGCATCCCGCTGCCGTTCGACGAAAAGAGCGTCGTCTATGTGTGGTTCGACGCCCTGATCAACTACGCGGCCGCCGTCGGCTACGGCTGGGACGAAGCGCGTTTTGCCGAATGGTGGCCGGCCAGCCTGCACATCGTCGGCAAGGACATCACGCGGTTCCACTGCGTGTTCTGGCCGGCGATGTTGATGAGCGCGGGTCTGCCGCTGCCGGGACAGGTGTTCGGCCACGGCTGGGTGTTCTTCAAGGGCGAGCGGATGAGCAAGTCGCTCGGCAACATGGTCGATCCCCTCGATGCGGCGCGCCGCTTCGGGCCTGACCCGCTGCGGCTGTATCTGACCAAGGAAGTGCCGTACGGTGGTGACGGCGACTTCACGTGGGAGCGCTTCGAAGAGAAGTACAACGCCGACCTCGCGAACAATCTCGGCAACCTGGTGAATCGCATCGCGGCGATGAGCGAGCGTTATCGTCAGGGACGATTGTCGGCGGCCGGAGGCGGCGCGCTGGCGACGCTCGCCGCCGAGACGACGGCCACCTATGCGTCGGCGATGGATCGCCTGGCGCTGCACGACGGCGTGGCGGCGGCCTATCGACTGATCAGCGCCGCGAACGAATTCATTGCCGGGACGCAGCCGTGGAGCCTCGCGAAGGATCCGGCCAAGGCCGATCGCGTGAACGAGGTGCTGTACGACGCCGCCGAAGCCGTGCGCATTGCCGCCGTGCTGCTGCTGCCGGTGATGCCGGCGTCCGCGGCCGAGATCCTGCGCCGCCTGGGCGAACGCGCGGCACCGGCGGACCTGCGCCTCGACACCGCCACGGCGTGGCGTGCATCTGGAGATAGAGACATCCTCAACGCCGGCGCCCTGTGGCCCCGGCTCGAAGAACAGAAGGACACCATCGTGACCGATTCGCCCACCCCGTCCCCTGCACCTGTGTCCGCACCTTCGGAAGCACCCGCGTCCGCACCGGCGCCTGCA